>NZ_JACGVP010000002.1:0-359700 GCF_014077275.1 Colwellia sp. BRX8-7
GATAATGTTGAAGTTAGTTAGTTTGTTAAATAGTTAAATAGTTAAATAGTTTAACAGTTATATAGTTAAATAGGGGTTCGAAAATCAACGGTCGCTTTACGGCCACCACTTGCATCGTTATTTTGATATGACCAATGCATTTTATTGACGATTTTATCAACTAACCTTAAACCTAAACCATAGCCGTAATCAGCACCACTGTGATCAAAGTCACCTTCACTTATATTAATATTTTCAACGATAACTAGGCCTTGGCTACATTGAATAATAACTTCGCCTTCCGCTGTATATTGAAATGCATTGCGAATTAAGTTGTTGAGGATCAAGCGACAAGGTGTTTCAAGTACCTTAATATGAGTAGGCGTCAATTTAAGTGTTATTTTAACTTTTTTACTTTGTAATAAGTACGCGTTATCTTCAACCAAGTTGTTAATCATCAAGTTTAAGTCTATTTCGACTAAAGCTAATGTTTGTTGATTGCTTTGCTCTATCGAGTGTTCCTGGCTAAGCCATAATAGTGTTTCTGTGGTGTGTTGCATATTGAGTGCTGCCCTACTGATACGGGCTAAAGACTGTTCACCTTTGTCTTTATTATTTTCGCTAGAGAATATTCGGGTTAATAATTCACTGTTACTTTTAACAACCGCTATTGGGGTTCGTAATTCATGACTTGCATGGCGTAAAAAATCTTGTTCTTTACCAAGCATAGCACTGAGCCTTAATAGCGCTTTTTGTTGTTGAACTGCAATCGCTGTTAATTCATAGAATTCAAAGTTTGGTGTGTCTTGCTCAACATTTTCAAGGGTTAAACTTTCAACCCAATCACCAATACGGTAAAAGGGTGTTAACGTTCGTTTAAGCAATAACTGGACAGAAAAATGCATCACTAATAAAAAAATCAATGCTATTGGCCACGTTAGCTGGAACATTTTACTGATACCCATTTGGCTTAAAGCATCATATTGTTTAATATTTATTTTTCGTACTAAATAAAAAATTTTACCATCAAATAAGGGCTGTGCAATAACAAATATAGCCTGCTCTGGCCATGAAATAAAAGTGTCTTCACTGAAAAGTCTAATGTTATCCATCGCCATTTTTTTTACATTTTCAAAGGCAGCAAAATGCTCTCGTATTTCGACGGGAAGACTTTTCCAATCTAAGAAACCTTGGAAGTGAATGTTATTAGGCAATGGATGATCGATGTTTTTTTGATATTGACGTGCAAAATCATTACTTTCTAAATGAAGATCCTGAAAGTTAGCTTCATCAAGCCCATGAATAAAATAAAAGTTAATCACTAAGGTGTAACTAAGCACGATAATTAAGGCAATCATGCTTTGTACTTTTAAGACGTATCGACGAAGGGTTTGTGGTTTTTTCTTAGTTTTACTCATATCAATTATTAACTATAAAGTAGCTATTATAATGTTCATTAATCTCATCATGCACGAAAAACAAAACCTTGTCCCGCCACCGTATGAATAAGCTTACTTTCATTGATGGTATCGACTTGTTGTCTCAATTTAAACAAATGGACTTTCAAACTATCACTGTCTGGTTGTTCATTACCCCAAACAGCTTGTAACAGTTGTTTTTTTGAAACAACCTCAGGTGATTTTCGCATCAATACTTCAAGGATTTTCCAACCTGTTGGTGACAATTGTAACGTATGTTGTTGCCGTTTTAATGTTTTAGCGCCAAAATCAACGTCAAGACCGAACAGTGATAATCGGTTTGTTTGACCACTGCGGCGATTTGCTAACACCTGAATACGGGCAATCAGCTCTTGCATTTCAAACGGTTTAACCAAGTAATCATCTGATCCTGCCGCAAAGCCAGCCAGTTTATCATCTAAGGTATCTCGAGCGGTCAACATCAAAATCGCCGTACTATTTCCTTGCTCGCGCATTTTTTTGCAGACGGTTAAACCGTCCATGCGCGGCATATTCACATCGAGGATCATCACATCAAAATGGTGATTACTGAGTAATCCTAAGCCAGCAATACCGTTAGCTGCGTGATCACAGGTTATGCCTTCTAATTCAAGATAATCAATAATTGTTGTCGCTAAATCAAGATCATCTTCAACTAACAGTACATGAACTAGCATCGACTGATCTTAAAGAAACTGGCATATAAAACAGGTACAACCGCTAAGGTTAAAATTGTGCCAACGCCTAAGCCGAATGCTAATACGGTTGCCATACCATAAAACATTGACATTGGGTCTATCAATAACGGTAATAACCCCATAATGGTGGTAACGGTTGTCATCGTTATTGGGCGTAACCGTGTTAAACACGAATTAACAATGGCTTGATAGTCACTTTGCCCTGTGGCTCGTTCAATTTCAATTCGGTCAATTAAGACAATCGCATTATTAATAATAATACCTGCCAAACTATAAATACCTAAGGTGACCATAAATCCAAAAGGCGCATTCATGACTAATAAACCAACAACCGTCCCTATCAGTGATAAGGGAATAGTCAGCACAATAATTGACGCTCGGCGGAATGAATTAAATTGCATAACCAATAAAATTAGCACCAAACCAATAACCATCGGCATACTAGCCCCAAGAGCTTGTTGCGCTTCTTTAGACTGGACAATAACACCGTCGTATTCAATTAAATGGTTAACGGGTAAATCTTTTTTTAATGCTTGAATATCGCCGTCAATAACCCCTTTTAGATCTTCCGCTGTCATTTGGGTATTACTGGCTTCAATCGTGATAGTCGTAAACATGTTCTCACGTTGAATTTTTGCATACTGATTAACTGGAATAAAGTCTGCCACTTGAAATAAGGGCACTGATGATCCAGTTTGATTAGAAAATATTGAAACGGTACGCAGCCTATCTAGATTAAAACGCTCTTCTTCTTCTGCGCGAAACACCACGGGAATAATATCATCGCCATCACGATATTCAGTAACATTAGCGCCGCTAAAGTAGCCTTGTAAGGCGGTAGCTACGTCAGAAGAGGTAACACCGGCTCGACGGGCACGATGTTGATCAATTTTAACTTGCATCTTAACAATACGATTTTCCCAATCGGTACGCACATTTTTAATATGAGGGACCGCTTGTAAAACGCTCATAATTTCTTTAGCTTTTTCATATAAAATGTCTTTATCAGGACCTTTTACTTGAATACTTATTGTGCTTGAATCTGAAGGGCCCGCAAACATCCGCTTAACGCGTCCAGACACATTGGGGAAGTTTTCAATAATACCGTTATGTAATTTATTAACAAAAGTATTAATTTTTGTCTCATCTTTAACATTAATGACGACAAACCCTTTATTATTAGCGGGATCTTCTGGATTAAGTGTTAATACAAAACGCGGTCCGTTAAAACCAGAATACCCCGAATAGTTACTGATCTCAGGAAAACTCGTCTTATCATCTAACCAAGTAAACACCTCTTGCATTTGACGATTAGTTTCTCTTGCCGAAGTCCCATTAGGTAGGTCAATGTACATCATCACCTGAGTTCGGTCAGAGTCAGGAAAGAATTGTTTTTTTAGTAAGCCAAAGCCACTTAAAGATACGATTAAGGTAACGACCATCAAGGTCATAAAAATGGCTTTATGTGCTAAAACCCAATGAAGAAATTTTTCATATATTTGATAGAATTTCGTTGAATTTTCAGTGGGTTTATCTGTTGTTGCCGACCCCTTATTTTCAGCTTTGATAAAGAAATAACAAAGCGTTGGAGTAACACATAAAGCTAAAACCCAACTGGTCATCAACGTTATCAGTATAACCAGGGAAACTGAGCGGGTGAATTCACCCGCAACATGCTCGGCAAGCATTAAGGGTAAGAAAAATAAAATCGTGGTTACCGATGAACTGAGTAATGGCATGGCAAGTTCTTTACCGCCCTGGCACATGGCATCAAAGCGGTCTATACCTTGTTCAATTCTTCGTTTAAAGTCTTCAGCAATAACAATGCCATTATCAACCAATAAACCCAAGGCAATGATAAGTGTTGCTAAGCTCATTTTCTCTAACGTCATACCAGAGAACTTCATAATAGCTAATGTGGTTAGCATCACAAAAGGTACAATTGAGCCAACAATTAAACCGGTACGTAAACCTAAAAAGTAAATAACAACCAATAATACAATCACCAGTGTTTGTATTACATTGATTGAGACCCCTTCAATAGATTTCTGTACTTGATCCGCTTGATAAGTTGCAATATTGATTTTGTAGCCAATCGGTAAAGTATTTTCAATATTGGTGACCATATTTTTAACTCTTGGCGCATATTCCAATAAGTTATATTTTTGCAGCATGGAAACGCCAAACATAATAGCGGGCTCGCCATTAAAGTAGGCAGGTTTATCTGGCGGATCAATAAAGCCCCGGCGCAGGCTAACAATATCTTTTAGCGCGATGGTATCGTCAGTCCCGGTGATCCTAATATGAGTATTACCTATTTCTTCCAGTGAAGAAAAATTACCCGTTGGCTCAACCACTATGGAACGTAAACCCGTATCGATTTGTCCACCTGGACTAATAATATTTTGATTTTGTAGTTCACTAATAATGCTACGCGGTGAAATACCCAATTGAGCGAGTTTAGCTGTTTTTACTTCAAGGTATATTCGCTCAGCTTGAACGCCGATAATATCAACCTTTTTAGTACCTGCAACACTGTATAAATTGTCACGAATATGTTTAGAAATATCATACATTTCACCTAAGTCAAAACCGTCAGCGGTTAAGGCTAAAGTGACAACAGATACATCACCAAATGAGTCATTAACAAAAGGAGGACTAGTCCCTTCTGGCAAATTCAATTGCGCTTGTTTAACTTTATTACGTAAGTCTTGCCAAATATTATCTAAATTAAAATAGCGATCGTAAATTTCAACATGAATGACCGATTGTCCCGTCATTGAGGTCGATGTAAGTTTTTCAACTTCAGGAATTTTTCTAATTTCTTTTTCAATGGCACGCGTGATTAATTGTTCAACACGTTCGGGGGCCATGCCTGGGTATGAAGTGGTAACAATGGCTTTACGTATAGTTATTGTTGGGTTTTCTTGTGCTGGTAAGGTTAAATAAGCAAAAACACCGTTGATCAATAATAAGGCAAGTACCATTAAAATGGACTTTCGGTAGGTAAAAGCAATTTTAGTTAAATTCATAAAAGTCTCTAAATTTCAAGTTATACGGGAACGTGATTAATTAAAACGCTTTACATGCTTATCAAGCAACCGAACCGACTGGCCATCACGTAAAAACGAGACACCGGCAATCGCAATAATTTCTCCTGACGATAAGCCAGCAGAAACCAAGACTTCATTGTTTAAAATACTTTCTGTTTGCACCATACGTTTTTGTAAAATTTGTTGTTCAACGTTATAAACAAATACATACGACTTTTGTCCTTCATCTGCTGCCAGTGCTGCAATAGGGAGACGAAAAGCTTTACCTTGATAACCCGTTCGTCCAATACCTTGAAAGGTAAAGTCAACTTCGGCTGTCATGCCTGCTCGCAAATTTTTTGTTTCAGAATTAATAAGAATAGTCACCGGAAATGCATTAGCTGTAGCGGCGCGAGAACTAATTTCTGCGATTGTGCCTTTACTGTTTAAGCCGGGAAACGCGGGATAATGAATATTAATTTCGCTTCCTTTAGATAAATCTCTGATCATCGTTTCGGGGACCATGACTTGCACCTCTAAACCATCGTCACCTTCAATTTGAAAAATGGCTTGGCCCGGAGAAATTTGCATAGAAGGTTCGCTAAGACGTTTCGTTATTTTACCATTGTAAGGGGCCGTTAATATTGAATCACTTAAATCTTTATTGGCGATATCAAGTTGAGTTTTAGCAATGTTTACGGCACTGCTTGCTGACTCAAAAGCTGCTTTGGCATTATCAAAGCCAGACTTTGACACTAAACCTTTGGCTGATAACTCGGCGTAACGTTTATATTCATTTTCAGTTTCAGATAGTGCGGCATAGCTTTTTTGTAGGTTTGCTTGTGCTGATTGACGACTCAAATTAAAGTTTCGTTGGTCTAAACGCGCTAGGGCATCGCCTCGCTTAACTTCATCACCGAGTTTTACTTTTATCCATTGTATTTTTCCACCAACCTCAAAACTTAAATTAGCTTCTTCAACCGGGTAAATAGTGCCAGACAAACGACGCACTTGGTCAAATGAGGTTTGCTGAACTTCTTGCCATGCAATAGGACGAATAACTTCTTCAAAAGGCTGCTCTTCTTTACCACACCCTGAGAGTACCGTGATAATAGAAAAAGCTAATAAAAATAAACGCATACAAAACTCCATGAAAAAAACTGCAATAATAAGGCTATTATAGCGGCTTTACAGTTAACGACCGGTTAATTATCAATACTGTTAAATAATTGCTCTGCTAACGCTTTTAATGTCTCTGGATCTGGATTTGATTGAGCAAAAGTGCGTAAACCATAAATCCCCATGATTAAAAATTGCGCTAAGTGTTCACTCTTTTTATTTAATGATAATTCTTTCGCTGCTTGTGCTTGCAAAAACTTATCAGCTAGCGCTTGTTGCCATTGTAAAACATTGTCGGCAATAACGGCTTGTACTTCTTGATCTTCTTCTGTTGACTCGTAAAGGGTTTTAATAAATAAGCAGCCTTTCGCGGGATCACCGCTGACACATTCATTGACCATATGGTCTAAATATTTTTTTAATTGTGCAAGAATGGTTTCGTCACTTAAAAAAAACTGTGAAAATTCGGCATTACGGTCAGCTTTATACTGGGCGATAGCGGCTAACAGTAAACCGCGTTTATTCTCAAATGCACAATAAATTGAACCTGGATGTAAACCTGTCACTTTTTTTAAATCAGGCATACTTGTCTTGCTATAGCCTTTTTCCATAAATAAGCTCATCGCTGCTCTTAACACTTTTTCTCGGTCGAACTCAGCATTTCTCATGATCACCACTTTTTCATTTATCTACTAGATAACGACATGATACTTAATTTTGAACAATCATTCAAAAATAATACTTGAATGATTGTTCAAATAACGTTATCTTGAACGCATATTCAAGAAAGAAATCAATTAATAGAGATAATTAATGACTGATAATTTATTCCAACCTTATGCACTAAATGACACCATCACTTTAAATAACCGTATATTAATGGCGCCATTAACCCGCTGTATGGCCGATGATAACTTAGTGCCTACGGTAGCAATGGCCGAATATTATGGCCGCAGAGCAGAAGCGGGTTTAATCATTTCTGAAGCAACGATAATCCGTCCTGATGGTCAAGGTAATCCGAATACACCGGGCTTATTTACCCAAGAACAAGTCAATGCTTGGAAATTTGTCACCAAGACAGTTCACGATAAGGGCGGTAAAATATTTGCTCAACTTTGGCACACCGGCCGAGTTGCTCATCCTCACTTCTTTGAGCACAATAATAATGGCTCTAGTGACGTTTTAGCGCCATCGGCGGTAGGTGTTGAAGGCACAGTACCGAGAATGCGCGATTTAAACTATCAAGTGCCAAGAGCTGTTACTCATCAAGAGATTGAGCAGTTAATAGCAGACTTTGCTCAAGCGGCAAAAAATGCTATCGAAGCAGGTTTTGACGGTGTCGAGATTCATGGTGCTAACGGCTATTTAATTGACCAGTTCCTTCATTACGACAGCAACCGTCGCACCGATGAATACGGCGAAACACCAGAAAACATGACACGTTTTCCGTTAGCGGTTGTTGATGCGGTTATTGCCAGCATTGGTAAAGATAGAACGGCATTAAGAATAAGCCCAGGTGCCTATTTCTTCATGTCTGGGGATGCAAGAGACCGCCAAGTATTTGATCACTTACTGACCGAACTTGAACAGCGTGAGCTGGCATTTTTACATTTAGGTATTTTTGATGATTCTATGGTCTTTGATTATTTAGATGGCCAAGCATCAAGTTATATCCGCGCCAACTACACTAAAACATTAGTGGGTGTAGGCAGTTATACTCCAGATACTGCCAGTGATGCCATTGCCGATAATAAGTTTGACTTAGTCGCAATCGGACGACCTTTTATTGCTAATGCTGATTACGTCGCTAAAGTGCGAGCGGGTGAAGGTTTGGTTGAATATAATGCCGAAATGTTAACCAGCTTAATTTAAAGAATAGCTAAGCGAAGCATAACTTGCTTCGCTTTTTTTAGTCGCTTACCCTAAATTTAAATCGCTAAAAAATGTCCGTAATAAAGCCGTGATCCAACCAGTGACTCTAGCTCTGCACTGCTAGGAAAAGTAGCCCACTTTTTAGCATTTTCTTCAACCGCTGCTTCATCTAACCAAACTAATTGCCAACAAATTTCTTCATCATTATCGGTCTTACTTAATATACTATGTGATATTAAGACGGCTCTTTCCTTGTTCATTTCTTCAAACAATAACTGACTTAATTCAATCACTCTTTGTTGATTTTCTTTACTAACAGAAAATACGGCAACCTCATAACAATATGACATGTAAACTCTCACTAGGTGATCAATCAATGACTTCACTTGGTATATCCATCAATGATGATTATAATCTCGAATAATTTTTCAAATATACAACGAGCTAAGATTAATTACTATGGATCTATTTTTACTTAAAAAAATTATTAGCGCGCTGATCATGCCGTTAAGTATCGTTATACTATTATTGGTATTAGCTATTATTTTTTATCAATATAAAAAGAGATTCAGTTATAGCTGCTTAATCTTGGCGACCTTATTATTAACGCTAGGTTCATTAGGTCCGGTCGCTAATCTAGTTATGGCACCGCTAGAAAGCCAATACTCCGCGTTCACACGTTCAAGTAAACCTGTTGATTATATTATTATTTTAGGCTGCAAGCACACCACAGATGCTCAATTACCAGCGACTAGCGAATTAGGTGTTTGTTCGTTGCAACGACTCGTTGAAGCGATGCGTATCCTGCGCATTCACCCTGAAGCGCACTTAATTACCTCAGGTTATGCCGGCAATGACGAAACAAGTAATGCCGAGAAGGTTAAGCAAGCCGCAATGCTGTTAGGTGTTGCTGAGAGAAAAATAATTGTTGAGGGATTTGCACAAGATACCGAAGAAGAAGCACAATTAATGGCGCCAAGGGTCAGTGGAAAAAACGTTGTCTTAGTAACTAATTCTGACCACATGCCGCGTGCAATAAAGTACTTCCAACGAGAAGGTATTAACCCCATCGCCGCCCCCGCAGGTAAATGGACCAAAGGAATGAATGACGAAAAATATTGGCAAGATTATATCCCTACGCCAAAAAAATTAGAACAAACAACTTATGCCTGGTATGAGAGCATAGGCCGCGTGGTTCAGTGGTTAAAGAGCTAGTAGCGGCTTATATTGCTGTTATGCTGTTATGCTGATACTGATACTGAAATAAATTCAGCATGACGGTTTCAGTATCTGCTCTTTATGTTATGAACGACGAGATCCTGAAATAAATTCAGGATGACGGAAGGGGCTCATATGACCAATGGAGCCCATTCAGTATCTGGGCTTTGTATTCTCCGCCGTCATGCTGGTACTGAAATAAATTCAGCATGACGGTTTCTGTATCTGGTCTTTGTGTTCTTCGCCCGTCATGCTGAACTCGTTTCAGTATCTGGTCTTTGTATTCTCCGCCGTCATACTGGACTCGTTTCAGTATCTAGTCTTTGTATTCTCGCCGTCATACTGGACTCGTTTCAGTATCTGCTCTTTGTATTCTCGCCGTCATGCTGAACTCGTTTCAGTATCTGGTCTTTGTATTCTCCGCCGTCATGCTGATACTGAAATAAATTCAGCATGACGGATGGGGGGGCATATGTCGAATGGGGTGCATTCTGGATGACGTAGGGTTTAATCCTTAGGCTGAGTATATTCTCTAAGCAGGGTTATCAATATCAATAAAAACTGTTGGTATTGATAATTCTTTTTCAAGATGTTTGGCCAACGCTTTAGCGCCATAACGCTCGGTTGCATGATGGCCAGCAGCAAAAAAATGAATATCCATTTCTGTTGCAACATGGGTCGTTTGCTCTGAAATTTCACCACTAATAAACGCGTCAATGCCCTGCTCTGCAGCAAGCTCGATATAATTTTGTCCGCCACCACTGCACCAAGCAACTGTTTTTATTTTTTTATTAGACGGTGGTGTAATATGCAAGCAATTTCTCGCTAGTTGCTGGGAGATACGTGTACTCAGTTCATCACCTGAAATATGATGTGAGAACTCACCACGTACAGCGACACTTAAAGGATTGCCAACTTCTAGAGGTTGGACATTATTTATTTCAAATAATTGAGCAAGCTGAGCGTTATTTCCTAATACCGGATGAATATCAAGCGGCAAATGGTAGGCAAATAAACTTATATTGTGATCAAGCAACGCCTTAATTCGTTGATATTTCATGCCACGAATAACATAAGATTCATTTTTCCAAAAAAAACCATGGTGTACCACTAAAGCATCTGCTTTTTCATCAATAGCTCTGGCAATTAACGCTTGTGTTGCGGTTACGCCCGTGACAATTTTATGGATTTGATCACTGCCCTGAACTTGTAAACCATTAGGACAAAAGTCTTTAATTTGTTCAGGCTTTAGCAAGGCATTTAGGTGCTGCTCTAAATCATTACGATGGATCATTACTGTATTCTCTTTGTTAGGAACTTAAAAGTTAGTTAATTTTATGTGATGAATTCATACTAGGCACTTCTACCTGTTTAAACTTCGGCCTTATCGCCCATTTAGGCTTAATAGGCGTTAACGGGTGAACACGTTTTTTGGCCACTAAGACATAGATAGACCCTAAATTAGGTAAGAAGTCACTCGCGATTTTTTGCCAAAGTTGAACAATTTTACCTTGGCTTAACCGTCCCGATAAAGAAGAATAAATAACTTTTTCATCAACTAATATTTCATAGCCCATTAAATGCAGCCAATCTTTCACTCGCATTGCCGAAAAAAAACGTTCGTTCCACGGAGTGTTATGTTTACGATAGGGAATAAATTTATTAAGTCCCGCTAAACTAAAAGGGTTAAAACCAGTAATAACTAAGTAACCATTAGGGATCAATACTCGGTTTGCTTCTCGCACTACATGGTGAGGGTCAAGTGAAAATTCTAAGGCGTGGCTAAGTAAACAAACATCAATGCTATGTTCTAAAAAGGGTAAATCATCTACATCAGCAATAATATCGCCGGTTTGTTTTCGCTCGACTAAATTTATTTGATGTTTAATTGTACAGCCTGAGCTGTCAATATGACCACTGAGTGCACCAATTTTTAATAGATGATAACCAAAAAATTTTGGCCACCACGGCGCTAACACTTGTTCAATTTCTTTAACAATGACCTCGCCGTTTGGTAAAGCTTGCCAAGATTTTGGGTAATGGGGTTGTCGATAGCCCAAAGCAGGTTTCATCAGTTAGATACGCCTTTTTAGTTCGTTTACGGGTATACTACTTACTCTACCTTCATTGAGGACGATTTAACGTGCAAAGTCAAACACTAAAGCCAATTTTGATTACGGCAATACCCGCTTTTACCGACAATTATTTTTGGGCAATAACCTCTCATGAAGTAAACGTTACCGATAATAAAACGCTAAAACCCGTTGCTCTGGTCGATCCCGGAGATGCTAAACCTTGCATTACTTATTTAGAGGAAAATAATTTACAGCTATGCGCTATTTTAATCACCCATCATCATGCTGATCATACCGGTGGTGTTGCTGAGTTAAAGAGCTACTGTAAAAATAAGAACTGGCCACTTACTGTTTATGCGCCTGAAAATAAAAAGATAACCAATGTTGATGTTCGGGTAGTCGCTAAGCAAATAATCGAAATTCCTGCGCTTGAAACTTCTTTTGAAGTCATTGATCTCGCTGGGCACACCTTAGATCATATAGGTTATTACACTGGTGATGCTGTTTTTTGTGGTGATACTTTATTCTCAGGCGGCTGTGGGCGGATATTTGAAGGGTCACCAAAACAGATGTTGAGCGCTTTAACCCGTTTAACCGACTTACCCGATCGAACACATGTTTACTGCGCGCACGAATACACTTTAGCCAATTTAAAGTTTGCTTTAGCGGTTGAGCCAAATAACGCTGAACTCGTTCACTATTACAATCAAGTAGTAGAACGACGAGCAAAAAATATTCCCACCATCCCTAGTTCTATTTTACTTGAGAAAAAAATCAATCCGTTTTTACGTTGCCAACAACAAGAAATCATCGAAAGCGCTGTTGATTATAGTGGTAAAAACTCAATAAATACCTTAGCAACTTTCACCGTTATTAGGCAGTGGAAGAATGAATTCTAAGCCGAGAACACTTTGACTAATGTATTAGCCACGCTTGAATAAGCAGGCTAAATAAGTGAAACTAACCTTAAGTAAAATAATATAGTGCCTACATGAAATTTATCTTAAAAACATCAAACAAATCACCTGCTAAAAAATATACTTTTGCAAAAGCTCTACCGCTATCATTTTCTGTTGCTTTCTCGGTCATGCTAATGGGTTGTCAAGCGACGTCAGTGCAAAATAGTGATGGCGCTCAAGCAACAGATATTGACCAACGGATGATCGCTAGCACTGCTGAAATTAATCAGGCGATATTAGCCGATGAAAACATTGACATTATTCATCCGGTTGCGGATGTAGAATTTACCTTAACTGACCCAGAAATTGTTGATGATATTTATGTATCCGATGATATCTGGCAACGTATTCGCACTAAATTTACCTTTGAAATTCCAGAAGATAAACGCCTTACGCAGCAACGCAATTGGTTTGTAAAACATCCTGAATATCTTGACCGCGTAGCAAAACGTGCTGAGCCCTTTATTTTTTATATTGTGCAAGAACTTGAAAAAAATGATATGCCGCTAGAAATAGCGCTTTTACCTATAGTTGAAAGTGCTTTTGATCCCTTTGCATACTCTCATGGTCGTGCTTCAGGTATGTGGCAATTTGTTCCAGGAACCGGCAAGCGATTCAATATGAAGCAGAACTGGTGGTATGACGGACGCCGTGATGTCATTGCATCAACACAAGGTGCGATTCAATATTTAAAATATTTAAACAAATTTTTTGATGGTGATTGGTTATTAGCGCTCGCTGCGTATAATTCTGGTGAAGGTCGCGTAAAACGCGCAATGAAAAAAAATGCTCGTAAGAATTTACCAACAGATTTTTGGTCTTTAGATTTACCTAGAGAAACTAGAGCTTACGTACCAAAATTACTTGCGTTGGCCGATGTAATTAAACGTCCTGAAGATTTCAATATTAAACTTTACGAAATTGAAAACAAGAGTCAGATCACCAATATTGATATAGGATCGCAGTTAGATTTAGCAAAAGCGGCTAAGTTAGCTGATTTATCTTTGGCTGAATTACAGCGCTTAAACCCTGGATTTAATCGTTGGGCAACTGACCCTGATGGCCCTCACAGTTTATTGATACCTAACCATAAAGTCGCTAATTTTGTGAAGAAGCTTGCTGAACTTCCCCAAGAAGATCGTTTAGCATGGCAGCGTTATAAAATTAAAGAAGGTGATAACTTAGGTGAAATTGCCCATAAATTTAATACTGATATCAAGTTAATTAAACAGGTTAATAATATTAGAGGCACACAAATTCGTGCGGGCAAACATTTATTAATTCCTGTAGCGACGCAGTCGCTCGACAGTTATGTCTTTTCTCACAAGCAACGGACGGCGACAACTAAAAACCGTCAACGAAGTGGAGAGAAAACAACACACCTTGTCGTAGCAGGCGATACTTTATGGGATATAGGACAAACCTATAAGGTCAGTAGCCGAAGTATTGCAAAATGGAACGGTATGGCGCCACGCGATGTTTTAAAACTTGGCCAGAAACTGGTTATTTGGCAGAAAAGCGCTGTGGTTGAAGACAATTTAGCCAGCACAACATCTTACCAGCCGCCAGAGCAGGCAATCATGCGAAATATCACCTACAAGGTAAGACGTGGTGACTCTTTCGCACTTATTGCCAATAAATTTAGGGTCTCAATTAGTGATATTGAACGCTGGAACAGTTTAAATCGCAAAAAATATTTACAACCTGGTCAAATGATAAAATTGTCGGTTGATGTGACTAACAATATTTAATCAATAACATTTGATGGTTAATAAAACGCTATTGACTGCAGTCTTTAGCGTTTTTTTACATTAAAAATGGCTCTTTATAACCATATATAAGTTATTCAGCAAAATAGCACTTGATAATATTTTTATAGCTGTCACAGTGGCCCTATCGTATAAACGATTAATTTTATACGTACCTCACAATTTGTTAATAATTTAAAGGAGTAGCGCTTCAATGTGTTCGATCTTTGGTATATTAGATATAAAAACAGGTGCAGACGCACTTCGTCCGAAAGCCCTAGAATATTCTCGTTTATTACGTCACCGTGGTCCTGATTGGTCCGGTATTTACAGCAGCGAACATGCTATTTTAGTGCATGAACGTTTATCAATTGTTGATACTGAGCATGGTGCTCAACCATTATATAACGAAGACAAAACAAACATTCTCGCTGTAAATGGTGAAATTTATAACCATAAAGCCCTAGCAGCAAACTTAACGGTAGATTACCAATTTCAAACTGGCTCAGATTGTGAAATTATTCTGCCACTATATAAAGAATTTGGCGTCGAATTTATTGATAAACTTCAAGGCATGTTTGCTTTTTGTTTATACAACGAAACTGATAACTCTTACCTTATAGCACGCGATCATATCGGCATTATCCCACTTTACACTGGCTATGATGAAGACGGTAACTTTTATGTTGCCTCTGAAATGAAAGCATTGATGCCTATTTGTAAAACAGTGAGTGAGTTTCCTCCTGGCCATATTCTTGACAGTCGTGTTGGCAAGTTACAAAAGTATTATAAACGTAACTGGCAACAATATTCTGCGATAAAAGATAATACCACCAGTAAAACAAAAATTCGTGAAGCGCTAGAAGAGTCGGTTAAAAGTCATTTAATGACTGATGTACCTTATGGTGTTTTATTATCGGGTGGTTTAGATTCATCGCTAATATCGGCTATAACGCAAAAATTTGCCGCTCGCCGTATTGAAGATAATGACTTAGCTGAAGCTTGGTGGCCAAAGGTTCACTCCTTTGCTTGTGGTCTTGAAGGCTCACCAGATTTAATTGCCGCGAAAACAGTAGCAGACAGCATAGGCACTATTCATCACAGCGTGGTGTTTACTGAGCAAGAAGGTATAGATGCCTTACAAGAAGTTATCTATCACTTAGAGACTTATGACGTCACCACTATTCGAGCTTCTACCCCTATGTACTTAATGGCGCGTAAAATTAAAGCCATGGGTATAAAAATGGTACTTTCAGGTGAAGGCGCTGATGAAATTTTTGGTGGTTACTTATATTTCCATAAGGCGCCTAACGCACAAGAGTTTCATGAAGAACTTAACCGTAAGTTAGACAGATTACATAAGTTTGATTGCTTACGTGCCAATAAATCTATGTCAGCTTGGGGTATTGAAGCCCGAGTGCCATTTTTAGATAAAAACTTTATGGATGTTGCCATGCGCATCAACCCAGAAGATAAAATGTGTGGCAATGGAAAAATGGAAAAAGCGATTTTACGTGAGTCGTTTGAAGGTTATTTACCTAAAGAGATCTTGTGGCGTCAAAAAGAGCAGTTTTCTGATGGCGTTGGTTATTCTTGGATTGACGGCTTAAAAGCGCATGTTGAGTCTCAAGTGACCGATCAGCAACTTGCAACGGCTAACTTTAAATTTCCAGTGAATACACCAGACAGTAAAGAAGCCTACTTTTATCGTACTGTTTTTGAAGATAAGTTTCCACTTTCCTCAGCAGCCGACTGTGTTATTGGTGGTAAATCTGTTGCCTGTAGTACTGAAGAAGCATTAGCATGGGATGAAAGTTTTCAAAATAATGCTGACCCTTCAGGTCGAGCGGTAATGAGTGTTCATAACGATAGTTACTAGCATTTATCCTTAAAATATTATAAAACCGATAAGTCTGACTTATTGGTTTTTTTTTCAATTTTTTATCTCATTAAAATAATGATATTAATTTGAATACATAGAATTATAATTGTGTAGAATAACCAATAAGATAAAAATGATATAAATAGTACTAACAGGAAAATATTTTGACCAAGCAAATCGACCATAACATGCCGAGTATCACGCCTGATAAAGATCAGGTCGAGGCATTCAAAAATACTCGAACTTATTCTCCCGCTTCAGCTAATTCGGTTGATAATACATCACCTCAGCCTAAAATAGTAAAGCCACAAAAAACACCTAGTTCACCACCAATAAAAATAGCTAAAGCGGCTATTATTTTTATCTATTTATTTATTGCGGGTGCTGGCTATTGGCTTTATCAAGAAAATATTAAAACAAATGCCATTATAGCTTCAGCAGAGCAACGTATTGCCGACTTAGAGCACCAACTTTCCGCTACAGGCGAAGAAATGGGTGAATCTGCAGTAGAGATGAAAGTACGCATAGAAACACTCGGCAAGACCAGTGATAAACTGTGGGAAGAAATGGACAAGCTCTGGGCTTCTGCTTGGCGAAGAAACCAATCTGAAATTAAGACTTTACAAAAAGACAATAAATTATTGACTGACTTATCGGTAACTCAAGGTAAAACACTTGTGGCAACAAACGCCACAGTAAACGAGGTCAATAATAAGCAAGTAGCTACTGAGTTCTCAATAGACGCGCTAAAAGAAAAGTTGACTGAAAATATTAAAAATTTATCGCTGGAGTTATCCGCTATAGAGTCAAACTCTCAACGTCGTGATAAACAGCAAATAGCCCTGGCGAGTCGTGTCACTCAACTCAGTGAGCAGAATAAAAAATTATTATTAAAAGTTGAAAGTTTAGAAGCACTAAGCAACATACCTGCGAGAACAGCACCTCCTTTCGTTGAAGGTTCTTAGCACCGTAAAAATAAGCAAGAGTAGGTTAATTACTATTTAATAACCTACTCTTACCTGCCCCTTGTCGACTAAAATCTAAACTGACTCTCTAGCTCGCTTACACCTAAGCCACTGCATTTTTTAACTTTTATTTGCACAGGAATACGTTCTTTAAGCGTATCTACATGACTTATGACACCAATCATTTTGCCACTAGCATTTAAACTGTCTAACGCATCAAGTGCCACTTCGAGTGTATCGTTATCAAGTGTGCCAAAACCTTCATCAAGAAAAAGAGAGTCGATACTGGTTTTGGCGCTGACCAAATCAGACAAAGCTAACGCCAACGCCAAACTCACTAAAAAACTCTCACCGCCAGAAAGTGTTTTGGTGTCCCGTACGCTATCTGCTTGCCATGTATCAAGGACTTCAAGGGTTAATGCCTCCGATTGTTGGCACTTAAGTTGATAACGAGCATGTAAGCGCTCGAGCTGTTGATTCGCTAAATAAACGAGATGAGCAAGCGTTAATCCTTGAGCAAACTTTCTAAATTTCGCGCCATCTGCCGAACCAATTAAGCCGTTTAAATGGGCTAAATCATCAACATCTGTTTGTAAAGCCGTTATTTTTTCAAGTAAACCTTGTTGTTGTTGGCGTTGAATGTCGTCTTGTTTTAATGTTTGCCCTAATTGTCCTAGTTGTATCTGCGCTTGTTTCAATTGCTCTTTACATGCTGCCAATTTTTCCGTGATCGCCAAGGTGCTAAAATCAGTCACACCTGCTTGTTGAATCGCAGCTTGCTCAATAGTCAATTGTTGAAGTTGTTGCTGATATTGTTCAAGTAGTGTTTGTGAACGCTGTTTTTCAAGGGTAATACTGTCTGACACTTGCTGAAACACATCTTGTTTATCAGGGGGTAATAACGCATTGATAAAATCAACTTCTTGCGAAAAATCACTTTTAGATAAGGCGTTTTGCCACGCTGAAGTCAATAATTCAACTTCTTCATTAAGCTGTGTTAATTGCTGTTCAGCGCTTTTTAAAAGACCTTGTTGGTGTTGGTGCGTTTGCATGCATTGCTGAAAAATTTGTTGTAATTTATCAAGTTCATCAGCTACCGCATTACGCTTAGTGGTGATATCCGCCCTGACTTGGCTAATGGTTTTTTCTTCAAAAAGAGTAAAGCGTTGCTGTTGAGCTTGTTTAAGTTCACTGATAACTTGCCCGTGAGTTTGACTAACTTGCGCGTGGTCGTCATTGAGCCCATTGTGGTGTATTTGTGCAACAGCCAACTGTTGCTTTAACCCTGTAATGACCTGCAAGAACTGTTCTTGTTGTTGCAACGTCTGTTGATAGTGTTTTACTTGTTCGCTTATTTCAGTAAACCAAGTAGAAAAAATTTCATTACTGGTTAGCGTTTCAGTGTTTTCGTTAAACAACGCTGCAAATGATACGCTACTTTGCTCGGTATTTACCTGCTTGGCGATGGCGGTAATATCGGCTTTAAAAGCAGTAAGCCCTTCGGCCTTAATTTTTTGCTTTTGTGTGAGAAGAACCGTTAATTGTTGCAAACTTATTTGGACATTTTCTTGATTATTTATCAGCAGTAAAGCTTGGTTTTCAAGCGTTGATTTATCTTTTTCAGCAGCGACTAATTGCTGCTGGCACTGCTGTAAATGTTGTTCAGCCTTTTGAAGCCTAACGTTTGTGTTAACAAAATTTTCTAGCTTATTTTCTCGCTCGCCAATAAAAGACTCAATAAAGGCCAAATCTGCTATTGGACAATCTAGATCGAGTGGCTGTGCTTTTGAGTGCCATTGACTGAATAAAACTTGTTGCTCTGTTAATTTTTCTTCTTGTTGCTTATCGGCAACGCCAAGTTCCGCCTTAAGCTGAGCTTGTATTTCTGCTTGAGCTTTGCCTTGCTGCTCTAATTGTTTTAATTGTTGCGTTAACTGCTCAAACCTTTGCTGGTACTCAGACGATTCCCCCTCGGCTAATGATGAATATTCGTCAATAGCCGGATGCTCATTTGAACCACATAATGGACACGCTTGCTCGGGCTGAAGATTTTTACGATGTTCATTTAACGATAAAATAGTTTTTTGTTGATCGACAATAAGCATGACATCATCACGCCTTATCTGCACTTGTCGATATTGGTTTCTTAATTCAAGTACTTGTTCAGAAACGCGTTGATATTGCTGTTTTTTTTCTGCGTTATCGGCACTAGCATTAGCGATTTCGTTTGATAAAAAGTTAAAGCGACGAGCGCTTTCAAGGGCAGTTATTTGCTCAGCAATTTGCCCCTGTCGTTGTTGTATCTTGTTTTGTAAAGCTGATCGATCATTCATCGACACTTGCGCTAGGACGTCGGTTATTTCTTGTTGATATTGTTCAAATCGCTCAATAAGACCATCTTGCACACTTTGCTGTTTATTGATCAAATTTTGCTGGGTTTCTTGTTGAACATTTAATTGTTGACGTTGTAAATGTAAGCTTTTTTGGTCACTCAGGATTTGCTGCACTTCATCTTCAGTGAGCGATAAATATTGATACTGACTTTGCCATAATGGCAGCTTCTCGGGCAAAAGTTTCAATATCTGATTATTGCTAATAAAGCCTTCATTTTTAATAAACTGTACTTGATGTTGTTCTTGCTCGTTAGCTAACTTGTCACAATTATTTTTTGATAATTGTTGAGCACTAGCTAACTCAACTAATTTATTGGCTGATTCTTCTTTTTGTTTAACCCAATGAAAGATTTTGTTATCCAGGGGGATCACTTCTTCAATGATCAGATTTTCAATGCGTTGATCGGCTAAATATTGAATGCCCTGCTCTTTCGTTAAGGCTTCATAAGCTTGCTGAGCGATAGTTGTTTGCTGTTCGATATTTTTACAACTAATTAAAAGTTCATTGTTACTGACCACTAATGATTTTTGTAATTGTATTTTTTGCTGATATTGCTCGAAAACAGGTCGCAATTTCTCAGCCGGCTTAGCTAAAGCCAATAAGCGTAAGTCATCTTCGGCGTCGCGCTCTTTTTGTGCTACACACTCAAGTTGGTTGTTAACCACATTAATACTGTTATGGTTTTCAAGCGACTTTTGTTGCCAAAGATGTGCTTTTTGCCACAAATCATGTTCAGTGGCCACTCGTTGTTCATCATCACCAAGCGTTGCAAGTTGTTGAGTCAACGAGGTTAATTCTTCTGCCGATAATATAACGGTACCTTGACTCTGTGCTTGTAATATTTTTAAGTCGTTACTGGCATTTTTATGGTTCAGATAGACTTGCTGTGAAACCTGCCCATAAATTTCAGTACCGGTTAACTCTTCTAAAAGTTCAGCTCGTTCGTTGCTGGGGGCATTTAAAAAAGCGGCAAACTGTCCCTGTGAAAGCATCATAGATTTGGTAAAACGAGAAAAATCTAAACCGGTTAAACTGGCTATTTCATTGCGCACTTGCGATACTTTTGTTGCTATTATTTGATCATTCTGTGCTGTCGACATTGAAATTTCGGCAAGTTCCGCAATCGGTTTCTGTAAATTCCCTTCAACACTATTTTTAGCGCGTCGTTGACTCCAAAAAGCTCGATAAGCTTTACCTTTTACTTCAAATTCAACTTCAGCTAAACAACTCGCCGTATGGCGGGTCATTAATTGGTTTTGCTTATCTGAAATATTTAAACGGGGTGTTTGATGGTAGAGCGCCAAACAAATAGCATCTAATATGGTGGTTTTTCCAGCGCCTGTTGGTCCTGTAATGGCGAACAAGCCACTATTGTCAAAAGGTGCTTGGCTAAAATCAATTTTCCACGCACCTTTAAGTGAGTTGATATTTTCAAATCGTAAACTTAATATTCTCACTTAATTTCACCTGCAACTTGAGATTTTTCACTGTGTTTTTCGCCTGTGGTATTTTGCTGTTGCACTTGCTCTAGCGTTTGCGCAAACATTTTTTCAAGTCGATCTTTTTGGCTTATCTCTGTGTCTGTTTGCCAATTTTCTTGCTGTAATCGCGTTGAGAACACCTCGGCTAAAGATAATTCATTTAAGGTAATTTTCTTTTGGCTTTCTGGCATCGACTGCCTAGATGTTTTACTGCGTCGCACCAACAAGACCTCTACCGGTAGTTCTTTGACAAGCGCTTCAATGCGAGGGGTTAAATCTTGTAAATATTCAGCACTGTTAATCTCAATATCAAGCCAAATTTTTTGTTCTTTCTCTAATGAGGTCTTCGAACTATTGAGCTCGCTAACCAGCTTATTGATATCTTCACTGAGCTGTTCTAATTTACTTTTTACCATCAATAAAGGTTGAAAACAGGGAATATCTTGTTCAATAACCTGACTCAGTTTTGCTTGTTCAAATTCTGCAATTAAGACTTTTTTAGTTTGACTTGCTTCATCAAAGCTTAAGGCTATTGGCGATCCGCAATAACGAATATGCTCAGATTTAGCAACCCGTTGACTGCGATGGATATGGCCAAGCGCTATGTAATCGGCTTGCGGAAAAGCATTGGCAGGGAAAGCTTCCAAGGTGCCAATATAAATATCGCGCACCGACTCACTACTGGTCACACCAACGGTGGTTAGATGCCCGGTGGCAATAACCGGTAATTTTTTTTCATCATTTACTGAAGAAATAACTTCTGCTTGGGTAAATAGTGTTTGATAGTGTTCACTAATCGCTTGCTGCAATGACTGTTGTTTATCTTTAACAGATTGCCCCGCACTGCTGCTAATAATATCGCGCGGGCGGATAAAAGGAATAGCACACAATATCGCCCCTGGTTGACCTTGTTTATTGTTAAGCGTAATGACTTGCTGATTTATCTTATCGCTAACACTGGTGATCACCTGACATGATAGATGTGACAATAACTGCTTCGACTCACCAAGCATGGCAACAGAGTCATGGTTACCGGCCAGAATGATTAATTGGCAGTTTTTTTCATGCATATTAACAATAAAATCAAAATACATTTCTCGGGCATAGCTAGGTGGTGTGCCGGTATCAAAAATATCACCCGCAACAATCACTGCATCAATGTCATGTTCACTAACTTGTGTGAGTAACCAATTTAAAAATTTTTGATGCTCTGCAGCACGACTTTTACCGTAAAAATTTTGGCCTAGATGCCAGTCAGAAGTATGGAGAATACGAAATTTCATAAAGTTATCTTAAGGTTTTAAACCTAGGTGTGAGTTATTTTTCATGGATTTTTATGGTTTTTTTCTTACCGACAAAGCGAGTATAAAGTTGCTGGTGAGCTAGTTTTGAAAAAGTATCGGTGCGTGTATCATAAGCCTTTATCCAATCGATTAGCATGGCTAAATTATCATCCTGAGCTTGCTTTGATGGATATTTATGCGCTTCCCACGGACGATTTTCAGCATGGGTAATGCATGTATTAATTGTTATATCTAAGTAGATAATTTCGTTAGCAAACGCTTTCTTGTTAACGTTGTCATGGTCTACTGCATTATTATTAATCAGTAGCTCTAGTAAGTCACTGTAGCATCCTTCTATTACCCAATTTTCATGTTGTTGAGTAAATGTGTCAATTTCAGTGGCTGAATCTGACAGGCATTTTCTTTGTGGTGGAGATGTTGCTAGCCAGGCGAGCGTATCAAGATCTAAATGTGCTAAGCCTTGTTTTGCCGCTATTTTTTTAGCTAAAGTCGACTTACCTGCTGCAGCATTGCCAAAAATAAGGATTTTTTGCAAGTAGCTCACCTTTTGTCATATTATTATCAAAGGTAGTGTACCTGAACCGATGATAAAAAATTAGCGTTTTAATGCAAAAAAACAAGTTGATAGCGTTTATCCTTATTAACAACTAGCCATGATTTAAATGCGAATAAAACTTAAAATTATAGGCTTAGGCCAATAACAAAGGTTATCTGCTTAACTTGATTCGTAGCAAACAAGTGCCTGAATAAAAAGAGCGGTACTCTCGTATCGCCCTTTATCGACTTGCTTAAATATGACTACTTAAATGACTAAAAGCGATACGAAGCATTTAAGAAAAAGCTACGTCCATATAAATCATATCCCGATGAAGTCACCATGTTGCCACGGTTCGAGCCAGCAGTTAAATCAACTAACTCTGGCGCTTTATCAAAGACATTTTTCATACCTGCTGTCACTAAAAAGTCATCACCGGTATAAGTGACTGATGTATTAACATAAACCGCACTATCAGCAGAACAAACAGGCACCGTTTGCGGCTTACCAACTAAGTCTTCATTTTTAATAAAGACATCACATTTAGCCGTATCTCTCACATCATCAGCTGATTGAGTACCCGACATATAATTTGCCATGATCATCCAGTTCCATTCATCCATTGAAAAATTCAAGGTTGACACTAAACGATGCTCTGGCGTACCAAAATCTTCTAACAAGTCCTCAGATGATTCACCTTTGAATATAGTGACTTCTCGTTCAGTTTGTAAGGTATATTGGTTGTCCCATGTCATTCTTACATTATCAAAGTTAGTCACGAACCGTGTATTAACATCAACACCTTTCGAGGTCTCTTCACCAATATTAATAAACGAGGTATCAATTAAATTTGGAAAATTAATCACGGGTGCATTACCACTGTTTCTTGAAATACGAGAGCAAAATGAGCTTTCCATATTAGGAGAGTCAAAACAACGCTTTAAAATAGTCGCCGCACTAATTGTTCGAATGGTATCTTCAACCACTAAGCTGAAATAAGTAACCCCAAAGTTAAACTCGTAATCCCCTTCAAACACCGGTGTCCACTTAAATGTTGCCGTAATATTTTCTGATGTTTCAGGTTTTAGGTCTTTAGCATTACCGCTTGAAGAGGTTGGGATACTGGGTACGCCACTCAAACCAATTTGAGTAAAGTCAGCACCTTGAGCACTACAGTTATCTAAAATTGTTTGTGAGCGATTTTCTTTAGAGGGATCATATTGGCTATTTGTCGTTAAAGATTCAGAGACCATACAAGGATCAGCACTACCACTTACACCTCCAAATTGGTTAGCAAGAAATTGCTCTCGTAAATTTGGTGCTCGAAAAGAGGTACCATACGAGGTGCTAAATAGTAAAGTTTCAGAAGGCTTGTAGGTAACACGTGCACGATTGGTTAATTCACTGCCAAAGTTAGACTCATCGGTATAACGAAGTGCCGCTTCAACTTCAAATAAATTTGCCCAGTTTTGATCGACCGCAATCGGTAATGATATCTCTGCAAAAACATCACTCACATCACGAGAGCCAACGGTTGCTCCTTCTGTTAAAGGATTCTCTGCCGCGACTAACCCTGTTGAACCTAGCATATCACCCGCAGAATCTATGCGATCTTTTCTGTACTCAAGTCCCATGGCAACGGTTGCAGCCGCACCTTTTTCAAAGTCAAAGACGTCACCGGTAACAAAACCTGAGAGCATTGATTGCTGAACAGTTGTTGTATTAATACGCGTACCGATTAAAAAGTCTTTTTCTGCTTGTGTAGCGAATGTACCACCACCGTAGCTACCGCCATTAAAGATAGATTCTGCAAAAAAGTCGACAGGAACACATTCATTGGCAGTAATAAAACCAATACCAGCTGGGGCATTAATTCCACAAATAGGGTTACCGCCATTATCTAGACGCAATGTCCCTAAGCTTAATGCTAGGTTAGTTTCATTCATTACGGGTTGAGTTTGATCACCAACACCGCGGTCGTATGAAACAAACATCTCATAACTCCAGCCCTTATTAGATAGCCAGTCACTGGTAAAGTCACCACGTAAACCAGTAACAAAGCGGAAGTGATTTAATTCAACCTCTCGTTTCTGTGGTAAGTCTTCTAAAGTCATGATGTGAGAAACATCATAATCTGGAAATGGGTTTAGTGGGTTATCAACTAAATTCAATGAGCCATCAGGGTTAGTGACTAAATTACCATTAGCATCTTCATGGGGGATATTAGCAGCTATTGTTGGATAAATTTGTTCAGTAGAAGCTAAGCTGGTTAGATTACGATGGAAATAATAGCCTTCGTAAAATATTTCTTCATCACCACCAAAAAAATCAGGTGAGTAGCTACCATTTACCGCCAGAGTAAAACGAGTTACTGGTTGAATTAAATCGGCTTCCATACGGTCAACAGCATCAGAATGTGCCGGTGAGTATATACGGCGGTTAAATTGATCTGAACTGGTAATATCAATGTTAGGATCATTTGGAATGGGTAAACCAAAAGCCGAACTAAAACCCGGAATACCAATATCAGATGAGCCAGGGGTGGTAAAAAAACCAATACCTGATGGATGCGGATAGGTCATCACTGGCGCGTTTGGATCATCAGCATTGTAACCGGTAATATCTAAGATAGAATTATCCCAAAAGCGGCTGGAGCACACCGAGGTTCTTTTGCCGTTGTCGTCTTCAAATATTTTACGAATACAATCGGTACGGTCTTTTACGGCGATGCGATCGCGTTCATAATAAGATGCAGAGAGGGTGAATTTTGATTTTTTACCTTCAAAACCAGTAATAAATGAGAAATCTTTTGTAGCGCCTCCACCGTGTTGCGTATCAGAAATATTTGCTGAGACTTCAAAACCATCAAAACTTTCTTTGAGAATAATATTAATAACCCCCGCAACAGCATCGGCGCCGTAGATAGATGAAGCTCCTTCGGTGATCACTTCAATACGCTGCACCATATTAACCGGGATCAAACTTAAATCAGGTTGTGATGGAGCACCTCGCACACCTGATGAGCCCAATCGTCGACCATTAATAAGAATAAGAGTTCGCTCTGGGCCTAAACCACGTAAACCAACATTAGATGAGCCGACACCACCACTTGGCGGTGCCTCTGATGCATTAGAGCCACCAGAGTTAGAGTTATATGAACCATCAAATTGTTGACCATTTGCCATTGATGTATTTTGTAATAAATCAGCGACTGTTCTAACGCCAGCTTTCATTGCATCTTCAGCCGTGATGACATGGATAGGTGAAGCATTTGAAAATTCTGCTTTTTTTAAGCGTGAACCCGTAACGGAAATTCGTTCAACTTCTTTTTCTGCGCCAACTTCTTCAGCAAAAACAGGCATTGATAACATTGAAGTAGATACACCAGCAAGCAGTGCGTATTTGATAGCTTTCGCTATTGGGGATGCTTTTGTCATAATATTATCCTTTAGTTAATTATATTTATTTTTATAATTATTCAGCTAATTCCTTAACACTGATCACTCAAGTACAACTTCGTAATATCCTTAACTAAACGTAACTTAAGTTAAACTGAACAAACTAACATTAGCCTAAACGTATAGAATTCATACCAAAAATAGTAAACAAATTTAAAAGGTTTACTTTTTCTGTAAACTTTTAGCAACACATTGATAAATAAAGTCACTCTAAAAATGAGTTGTAATTTAATTGATAGCTTCACCACTGATTTATATTAAAAATTCACGGGTAAAGTTTTAATAAATCATTAAAGAAATTCTTATATCTAACTGATCTCTATCTAGTTACTTTAAGATGTTAACTTTTTATCTTTTCTCCTGATCATATTTTATTGAAAACAAACTTGACTGATTATTCCCCAAGCGTTATGTATAGTTAAAACAATAAAAGAAAATAATATAATGAAAATTATTCCTTTGCTGCTTATGCCAGCTTTTTTAATCAATTGTGCTTACGCGACCTCTATTTTTAATAGCGACATTGAAAACTTAATTGCCACATTAAAGGCGCCCACCCCAGTTATTTCAGACTTGAAGCAACTAACGGATGAAATAGGCGCTCGCTTAACAGGTACTCAGGCAAATAAAAAATCGGTTAACTGGGCGCTGAAAAAATTTCATGAAGCGGGTGTTACCGCTAAAAAAGAAAGTTTTACTATGCCAAGAGCTTGGTCTGAGAAAACGATTAGCGCTAAAGTATTTAATAGCCAAATAAATTTTTCACCTCGTATTGTTGCTATGCCTTTTACTAAAAAAACCCATTATCGAGGCCTGAGCGCTAAAATCGTCAATCTGAATAAAGGTAGCGTGGCAGATTTTGAAAAAATGAATATTGACCATTACTTAGCAGATAAGTGGTTACTTATTGAAACAGATATTTTGGATGATGAACGCGGCATCTCAGGCCTTTTTCAAGAGTATAACAATGCGGTCATCATCGAAGAACAAGCGTTAGCGGTCAAAGCCACAGGTATTATTTATATGTCTTCTCGGCCAAAAAACCTCTTGTACCGCCACTTACCTAGCTCAGGGGTTGATAATAAATTAGCCATTGTTGTTATGGAAAGGGAAAGTGCCCTTCGCACTCAACGCCTACTGAACTCAGGTGAATCACTAAAATTAACAGCGAAAATAAATATATTAGGTGAAAAGCCTTATCAAGCTAATAATGTTGTTGCTGAAATAAAAGGTGACACCTATCCCGATGAGATTGTCTTAATTGGTGCTCATATTGATTCTTTTGATTTGGGTACTGGCGCTCTTGATAATGGCGCTAATGTTAGTCTAGTGATAGATCTTGCTCGTCAAATCACTAAGCTTGCTATAACACCTAAGCGTACTATTCGCTTTGTACTCTTTAACGGCGAAGAACAAGGTATGTACGGTTCTTGGGGGTACACTCAAACACATAGAGACGAGTTAGATAATCATGTCTTAGCCGCAACCATAGACATTGGCACCGGTGCTATTACTGGTTTTTTTATTAATGGTCGTGAAGAAATTAGAGCAACCATCGACAGTGTTTTGCATCCCGACGCAGAATTGGGTTCATTTAGCCAAATAATCGATCCAGTTGTTGGCACTGACAATTATGACTTTATGATGCAAGGTATCGCAAACCTTGTGGCTAACCAAGCAGACGCTAACTATGCATCTAATTATCATGCTCAATCAGACACCTTTGAAAAAGTAGACCAACAACAATTAAAATTGAACGCCGCTATTATGGGGGCAACTATTTTAGGTATTGCTAACCTTGACCAGATCCCTTGGCAACGTCAAACCTCAGAGCAAGTGGTAAAAATGGTTGAAAAATATAACCTTGAACAAGCGATGAAAACCTTTGGTTTACAACAAAGCTGGCAAGAAAACAAACGTGGTATTCAACACTAAAAGCTCGTCAACTTGTTTTAAATACTTTTCTCCGCTCGATAGCAATATCTAGCGGTTTTTTGTTGATAGAGGAAAAAAACTCATTCTACGACAGTAGAAAGCGGCTATATCGATGATATTGTCTCTTATCAAGGAAGGGGATAAATACTCATATATTTAGTTATTAACTTGATAAGTGGCCAAGTACTTTACTACAAGCTAAAACTTCTTTATCTACTCTAGCGTGCTTTAAGCGCCTTTTTCTAAAATAAAGGTCGTTTTTTTATTAATATTATCTATACTCCATCAAAATGTTATTAATGGAGTAATAATATGAAAAGAATGCCAACTGTTCTGGTAAAAACTTGGTTATTTCTGCTTAAAAGTAAAGACCCCAAACTCGCAAGACAAAAATTCATTGCTTATCAAAAAATCAAAAAATCATTCGGCAGTGCTGACCTAGCACAGTTATATCTTGAACAAGATAGGGATAATGACATCGAAGTCGTTATTATTTAAACAAAAAAAATGAGCAGGTGCTAACACCAACTCACTTTTTATCAAGCCTGATATATTTATTTGAATATTTACATTTGTTTATCAAGCCGTACAGAGCCATTTTCCAAATAAATGAGGCGGATAGCGTCATTACGTTGAAAAATCATTCTTGAGTCTAAGTATTGTATGACCATAAACTCCTTACCCTGGTCAGTTTTTATCATTAATTCAACTAAATGAAGCGTCTTACGGTGGTATTGTGGGTTTTTATTATTGGCCATAGAACCGCCTAATAAAGCACCAAGGACAGTAGCAACATCTCGGCCACTACCACTACCAAATTGATTGCCAACCGCACCACCAATAAGCGCACCACCAAAAACTTTCCAGCCTTTGTCTTTATCTTCGATAAGTTCTACTTCAGTAATATTTCTAACCGATTGTACTTTTCCAAAGAGAACTTTTTCGACAGGTACGGCTTTGTTTCTGTCATATTGCGCATTCACTATTGGACTTAATAAAATCGTTAATAGGCACAAACAAGAAAATAGCTTTGTTTTCATGATCTCCCCCTAAATATTGAATATCAGCTCTTACCAACCCACTGATGCTTTAACTTTAGTTTTGCGAATTTCAGTTTCGTCAGCCCATTCAACTAAGCCACTTTCTAAATCCATTAAACGTAGTGTAAATTTATAATAGACATCAGACTTGTCTTTGTTAGATTTTACAATACTTGATAAGTTCCCATAAAGCATATATTCAGCGCCAACTTGCTTACCAAATTGCACAGCTTTATTGGTGTCAACCATACCACTGTCTTGTTGAAATTTTATTTGTTCACGAGCCGCTTCTACTCGCGCCATATCAACAAAGCGAAACTTGCCTGAACGTAGTAACTTTGTGGAAATTGAATCAGTAATTGATTCAGTATCAATATGTTCGCTGGTTTTATTTTTTAGGCGCTCAACGAACATGATCGGACGTTTATTTTGCGTTAACGTACCTACAACTGGCGACAATAATAGCGAGTCAGTCATTTCTCCAGCAACTTTTTGTAAGTCAGTAGAGCCAAAGTTAATATCGGTCGTCTCAACCGCTGTCGCATCACCGTAGCGAACAACTGACTTTTGTGCACAACCCGCCACAAGGGTAATAGCTAAACCAACAGTAGTAGCAATCATTAATTTTTTCATAAGTACTTCCTTAATATATAACGTAATAAATTTTAATATTTAATATTTAATATCTATAAGCTTTTTCTGGGATTTCTCTCACATAAACAGTGAACGAAGCAACCTGTTCATTCGGTGCGAGTCCACTTAAGCTTGTTGACTGAAAACCATGTAATTCAAGTGGCTTCCAGGGTGTTTTTCGTGATTCAATCACAAATCCTTGCGCATCAAACCAGTTAAAGTGGTATTGCAATTTCAATGACTTTTTATAGGTACTGTTAAGCTGTAGGTTTATTTCTAGTAAACCATTGGTTTTTCTTGATTTTACATCAATAATTTTTAGCTGTTGTGCTAATTTAGGGTTATGGACCTCTAAATGCTTCGAAAACTCATCACCTTGTGTCATCGCACTGGTGCCGATCCCCGAGGTTATTGGCGCAGCGCAACCCAGAAAAAATATTGAGCTGAACACGGTAATAGCTGAAATTCTTATAAAATAATGCATATTTTTATCCTTACAAATTTATAGTTTGATAACCGGTAAAGTTACCCAGAGCGGTAAAATTAATTAGCGTTGTTCTATTTTCTGCTACGTCAATGTCAACGACCTGCTTTTTACCAGCATATGAAATCATCAATTTTTTCTGACCTACCACAACATTATCCAACCTCATTATTTGCACATTATCGGGCAAACTTGACCAACTGCGAGTATCGGCTTTTTCTGAAGCAATATTATAAAGGCTGGCTAAAATATTACCGACATCGCCACCCGACTTGCTCAAATTCTGACGTATCTGCTCTTTGGCGACTAAACGTATCGCTTGTCTTGTTACCAAACCCGGCAATTTTTCTTTTAAGTCTTTGCTTGCTAAAGACTGAAGCCTGACAATTTCTTGCGAAAGGTAACTTTTTTCATCAATACTGATACTCAAAGGTATTAATGCCGGTAAGCGCCCTCGATAAACAGGTAAAGCAAAAGTGAAAAATTTAAAATCTGAGCGAGTATTAAAGATAGGTAAATTTAAACTTGCCTCTTCTTTTGCACTAACAATTCCTTGTTCAAAAATAACAACTATTTGACCTGTGTTTATTTTATTTTGCCCTTGATAGCGACCAAACCTTTGCTCAAAACGGGCAAGTTCTTCATTCATATTTAGCTTATTAGCTAATCGCAAGACATCTTGTTGCAGAAACGTATTATTGGGATATATTTCTAGCGCTCGCTTATAGTCAATATAGGCATCATCAAACTTTTTAGCTGTTTCATACAATAAACCCGATAGATAAAAAGTATAAGCATTTTGAAAACTGTTTTTTAGATCACCAATTAAGTTATCCATTGATGGGAAGTTCTCATATAATTTATTACTGTTGATGCCTTTTTCGGCCATTTCTTCTTCAGCTTTGTAGAGTTCAGCTTGATTAGTTTTTAATGCACGTTCTTGCACTAAATTAGCTCTGCGCACTTCAACCAAAGCGCCCTCTAAACTGCCTTGATATAAATAATTTAACGCTTGATAAGAATGCAACATACCTTGCTCGTATGAAGGTATTTCATAGCCAATGGCATTGTCATTAGTCACCACCGCACTGACTTTTTTCAAGCCACTGCTTATTTGTATTTTCGCTGCTTGCTCTTCAGCCTGAACTTGTTGGTAGGCTAATTCAAAACTTTTTTGACTCGCCAGCCAATCATGAGAAAGAAACTGTAAACGGGCTTTTTCTAGTTGGCTCAAGCCATAATTATTATGCTGGCGATTAACCGAGATAACTGATGTTGTCGCAACAACGAAATCACCTCTTAACTGAGCTGAACGAGATTCTTGCATCTGTTGACTGTAACCAAAAAACAAATCACTCATGCCTATAGATGTACAGCCAACAAGCGTCGCTACTGAAAACATAAGACAAAATTTTATTAATAACTGTTTACACATAAAATTTTAAAGTAACCCTTAATGATGAAGACATTATAACACTTTACTAGCTAAGCCTGCGCTTGATTTGCTAGATGTAAAATTAATACGAAACAGCCCAATAGGCAATACAATAATTGTGAGTAAATTGTAAGAATTTTGTAATGTTCTGAGAGTGTTAACCGTCAGCAAAGCTTAATTGCCCTATTATTGACATATTTGGTCAGTACTTTGCCCTAATACCGCCCCCGCTAACGCTCAATGCTTTGCTTTAATATCATCTACTACTTACACAAAAGAGCAAGTGATGTTTACTTCTAGAAAAAACAGACAATTTATAGATTACCAAGACTCATACTATTACCGACAACAATATAAAAAACGTCGAAATAAATGGTTAAAGTTATCACTACTAGTGTTTCTTATCCTATTGTCTTCTTTGGCTTTAGTGCGTTATGCGCAAAGTAGTGAAATGGCTTTGACTGAAAATACAGCCAATAATAATAGGCTTATTTATGGTCCACAATTATTATTTGATCACCCAAATCCAGCAAAGCAAGCCAATTTACCCCTTGATATTCAGACCAATGTTGAGATTAATGGTTTAATTGCTTATGTAGAAATAAGACAAACCTTCGTTAATCCTCATGCGATTGCTTTAGAAGGAACCTATCAATTTCCCTTACCTGAAGATGCTGCAATAAAACGGTTAATGATAAAGGTTGGCGATAATGAAATAGTTGGCGAGATAATGGCAAAAAACACCGCTAAGGTTGTATATCAACAAGCGAAAAGCCAAGGAAGAAAAGCGAGCTTACTCGATCAACAACAAGCTAATTTGTTTATCAATAAAATTGCTAATATTCCACCACAAGCAAGCGTTATTGTTACGCTAACTTTTATGATGCCAGTCTCTTTTTCACAGGGTAATTTTGATCTACGATTACCACTAGCAATGACTCAAAGGTACCAACCCAAATTATCCCAGCCATTATCTGAAAATCCACAAGTAGCAAAAGCTTCTGAGCTTACAGAGCAACGAATAGCGTACTCTGCAGATAAATTACCTGCACAGCTGCACGCATCAACCACAAAAGCGCCTAGCCACTTACCTTCAATTGCCAGCAGTCAATCATCTATTAATATTTCCTTAAATTCGGGTATTGCGATTACTGCGATTAGCAGTGCTAGTCATAAAATAGTGATGCGCGCGTTAAACTCCCATCAAAATGCTTACTTTATTACCTTAAATCAGGCCGAAATGGTCGCTAATAAAAGTTTCGTTCTAAGCTGGCGATTATTAGCCAGTGAGCAAGCTAAAATCAGCAGTTTTACTGAACAAGTAGCAGATGAATATTATACGCTGCTGACCTTTTTTCCGCCAAAGACAGACCTTGCACAAGTGATCGCACGAGATATCATTTTTATCATTGATACCTCAGGTTCTATGCAAGGTTCGGCTATGGAACAAGCAAAAGCGAGTCTCTCGTTAGCTATATTACAACTTAACGATAAAGACAGTTTTAATATTATCGCTTTCAATGACACTACCGAATTACTCTTTTCCGGCACCAAAATGGCTGCAGGTCATCATATTAAAAAAGCACAACAATTTATTAGTCACTTAATGGCCGATGGTGGCACTGAAATGTACCGTCCCTTGAGTAACGCTTTGATGATGAAAAAAAGTGCTGTGCAAGCAGCGCAGGCTATTCGCCAAATAGTTTTTATTACCGACGGAGCTGTCGCTAACGAATTTGAACTTATGCAACTGCTTGAAAATGCCCAAGGTGATTTTCGTTTATACACCGTTGGCATAGGCGCTGCGCCCAATGGTTACTTTATGAAGAAAGCCGCTCAATTTGGTAGGGGTCGTTATGTTTTTATTCAAAGCCAAAGTGATGTTCAACAAAAGATGAGCGACTTTATGACTAAAATAAGTCAACCCGCAATCACTAATATCGACTTAATCATCGACAGCCGAGTTCATCAACACCTCGAGGTTTATCCTAAAAGCATCCCTGATTTATATTTCGACGAGCCCTTGCAAATAGCGATAAAATCTCAGTTTCCTATCACGAGTTTGCAATTAACAGGTGATACCGTCACTGCGCCCTGGTACCAAGAATTAATTATTGATAGCGAGCAATCTTCAACCGGTATTTCATCACTTTGGGCGCGTAGAAAAATAGAAAGCTTACTCGATAGCTTAGTCAGCGGAGCAGATAAAGCTAAGGTGAAGTTTCAGGTTATTACTACCTCACTCAAGCATCAAATCATATCGCCCTATACCAGTTTTATAGCCTTAGAGAAACAGCAAAAAGACGGATTATTACTCGCTAAGAATACCGTTTTTCAAGCCCATGAAAGTTTAATGGTCGCTATGCCTAAAACAGCATTAGGGTGGAAATTACAATTTCTGCTTGGCATGGCACTCTTGTTATTGGTAACTATGAGCGAGGCTATTATATTGCGGGGTTATCAGTGTATTAAATTAAGGGGTGGTCAACCTTGAAAAAATTAATTAAAACATCCTTATTGATCATCGGTAGCTTGCTGTGTTTACAAGCCAGTTGGTTGCCGACTAAAGCTTGGTTATCTCAGCAATTAATTAATTATAGCTGGCATCAGACACTGGCTTTACAGCAAAGAATAAAACCTTGGCCATGGGCTGATACCTACCCTATTGCCGAGCTTTCATTTAAACGCTTAGCAAAGTCTCTGGTGATACTTAATGGCGGCGACCCAACCACACTCGCTTTTTCAGCCGGGGCTATTGCTCCTTTCAACCAGGTCAGCCGTGCTCAACCTTTTGTGGTTGCTGGCCATAGAGATAGCCACTTTTCATTTTTAGACGAGGTAGATATGAAGGATATTATTTCATTAACTGACCGATATGGTCAAAGCCAGCTTTATCAAGTTGAAGCGATTAACATTGTTGACGCTTCAACAGGTCAAATGCCACTGCTAGCTGATGACTCATCATTAATATTAATCACTTGCTACCCTTTTAATAACTCGAGCAGTAATAGCAATGAAAGATATGTGATAACCGCAAAGTTACTTTAAGGGATAAGTGGTTACGGGTCATTAAGCCAATAACCATATTATTACGGTAATTAACCTTATAAAATCTATCAATAAGTACCGACGGCTATTTAAAGTTTATCCCGTTAACATTAATTGCCTGAGGGGGTTGGTAAAATGATTATCTAAGCTATAGTTTAAAATATGATGGATGAAATTATAAAATTTATGAAAGGACTAAAGAAAAATTTAGCTTTTGGCTTAGTGTTGTTATTGGTATTTTACTGCGGCCAAGTATCTGCAACTAAGATCAGCATTCTTACTGAACATTTGGCTCCTTTTCAAATTGTCACGACCAATGCAATAGAAGGCTTGTCAACAGAAATAGTCGAAGCGACGTTAGCACAAGCTCAGTATGAATACGCCATCAGTGCTCACCCATGGGCGTTGTCTTATAGAAGAGCACAGCATGGAAAAAACACCTGTATATATTCACTTGCTCGTATCCCAGAGCGTGAGCCTTTGTTTAAGTGGGTTGGACATATTGCTTCAAGTACCATCTCTCTTTATTCCCTTAATAATAGTCAGATAACTATCTCTGCTATAGAAGAAGCTAAAAAATATAACATTGCGGTGATACGTGATGATGTTACCCACCATTTTTTATTATCAAAAAAATTTATTGAAAACCAAAACCTTTATGTGGTTGACAATTATGATGCCTTATTAAAATTATTAGACCTATCTAGTCGCCATATTGATTTAGTTGTTCTCAATGATGATTTACTTAGAAATAGAGTAAAAAACTTGGGAGAAACAACAAAATATAAAAATGTATTTCAGTTCAAGGCGTTAACACTAAACTTTCATTTTGCTTGCAGTTTAAACACAGAGCAAGTCATTGTAGATAACCTTATTAATGCAATGATGCTACTTGAGCAACGTGGTGTATTGTTAACTATCAGGAAGAAGTGGCAAAAAAACATGGTGAGTTTAATTAATTAAATACACATTCCAGTAAAATTGGTGGTTAGCTGTGTGCTATTAACACTATTCTCGTATACGTTTAATCGCAAGTTGAACAGTTATCTTTTCATAATAAGAGAGCCGTAATGAAACAACGTAATAAAAATATGCTAGTAAAATTTATTACCTTGATGACGTTAATAGGCAATGTTTTTCCACTTTCCGGGCAAACACTCCAGATTGAAACAATCAATGTCGCTCCCTTTGGCTTTATTGGGGACAATAGTAAGCCAACTGGAATGATGTTCGAAATAAGTAATAGAATTGCCGAAGTAGCGGGGCTTAACTATACCAATAAGATAATTCCTTATGCTCGTACTATTATTCACCTGAAACAAGGCAAATCAGATTTTGTGCTACGTTTCAATAATGATCAGTTGCCCGCGATCTCTATCCCATTAGTCTCAGTGATCACTATGCCAATTATTATCCTGTCTAGGGCGGGAACTCACTATCGAAGCCTAAAGGATCTCCATGGAAAAACAGTGGGAGTGGTGCGAGGCGGTGAATTTGATGTCAATTTTGATAATGACGCCGCCATTAATAAAGTTGAAGTCAATAATTACACACAAATGCTAAAACTGTTAATCAGTGGTCGAATTGACGGCTGTATTGGTACCAATGTTGGATTATATTACAACGCTAAGCAACTTGGCATAAAACCTGAGGTATTGAATTCACCATTACAACTAAGTTTCAAAGATTTTGTACTTCATTTTTCTAAAAAGAAGATAAATACCCAGACAATGAAAATATTAAAAAAATCAGTAGAAAAGCTTAAAAGTAATGGGGAGATCCAGACAATCGTCAACAAATACATCGGCGATTTCAAATAGCGGCTTTCATCAAGCCATTAATCAATTTTTGTTAATCGCTTGAAATCGAGAGCGGCGTTAAATATTGACGATATTGAATTTTTATATTTTAGAAAAAACTAATAGCCGATTATTCGCGGGCATTGGATGATCGTCAATTAACTCAAGTCCTGCTGACGTTGCCAATAATAAGACTGCCTCAATATCTCTAATACCGCTATCCTTATCTCTTTCTTTAAGCCACACATCGAAGTCTGCGTTACTCTCACTAGAGAACTGCCCTTGATAGTTAAAAGGTCCGTATATACAAATACTTGCTGAAGATGATAAGTTTTGCGCAAGCCCCTCAAAAAACTTAACCACTAATGGCCAGCTAATGATATGCAGTGTATTAGCGGTATATACGCCATCAAGGGGGGCATATTGATTAAGCTTAGGCCAAGTTCTATTTAAATCAACGACGACCGGCCTTTTTACATTCAACCACTTGCTTTCATCAAGCCACGCATTAATACCCTGGTGGTTTATTAGCAAATCACTGGTTTGCCAGGTTAGATGGGGTAAATTTGGACCAAAGAAGGCAGCGTGTTGCCCTGTTCCTGAGCCAATTTCAAGGACATGCTTAGCACTTGAAAACACTTTCGTTAAAACATTCAAAATAGGTAACTTATTGTTTTCACATGCTTGGGAAAAAGGTTTATTCATTATTTTTCTTAAGTTGATTCATTGGTAGCTAACGTTTTGAAAGGTAACGCCTGCTGGCATTGCTGCTGGTACGTTAGCATATGCTGTTGCTCTTGATGACAAAAATTTTTAATTGCTGCCTTAAAAGCTGGGTGTTTTATCCAGTGGTAAGAGTAGGTTAATGTCGGTTCAAAGCCACGTTGAATTTTGTGTTCACCTTGAGTACCCGGGTTAAAAACTTGCAAGTTGTGTTCAATACAAAACTCGATACCTCGATAATAACAAAGCTCAAAATGTAAATTATTATAATGTTTAGTACAGCCCCAATATCGCCCATATAAGTGAGTATCATCATAAAAAAAGAGCGCACAGGCGATGTCTTCTTGCTGATGACTGGCGATGATCAATAAAATATTATCAGTCATACTAAGCACTATTTGCTTAAAAAAATCATAGCTCAAGTGTGGTTGATGACCCCGTTTTAAATAAGTTAATTGATAAGTTAGATAGAAAAAATCAAGTTCTTGTCGGCTAATTTCGCTATTTTTCAGTTGACGAATTTTAATCTCTTGTTGAGTAATAGACAGCCTTTCTTTGCGAGTGTTTTTTCTTTTGCGCGAAGTAAACGTACCTAGAAAGTCGTCAAAGGTTTTATAATCACGATTAAACCAGTGAAATTGCACCGTATTACGTTGATAAATATCCGCTGGTAAAACTGTTTTTATTTCATCACAGTATAATATATGCCAACTATTAATATTTTCTTGCTGGCAATGTTCAATGAGCGGTGCAAACAACTCATTTATTTGGATTTTTTCTGAAAGTAATTTATTACTGGTTACGGGGGTAAAGGGAATAGTTGCGACTAATTTAGGGTAATAATTTATCTCATTGCGTTGATAAGCCTCGGCCCAATCCCAATCAAAAACATACTCCCCCCAAGAGTGGCTTTTCAAGTACATCGGCATCACACCTGTGACATCACCGTTTGTTGATGTCACTAAATGATGAGCTTGCCAACCTTGTTTAACACTAACTGAGTCACTTTTTTCAAGCGCGCTAAAAAACTCATAAGCAAGAAAAGGGCTAGGTGAATTATTTAACGCCTGCCAATCAATAGCACTTATTTTGTCAATATGATTAAGAAAATTAATATTTATATCAGCATTCAATCGCGTTTTACTCAACAGCCAATGGCTGTTTATCTAGCAATAGTGACTTAATTTTACTGTCAAAATAGCATTATTAAAGGATGTTGCGTCAATGATAGCGCTATTTTTTCTCGAAATGTATCACTAAGCCATATTTTTAAGTTATCAGGGGTGGCAAAATAAAAAATAGCCAACAATAAAAAGAGTTCTAATACTAAGTAAGGCAAGCTGATATTTCGCTGAAATATAGAGAGTATCTAGTACTAGAATTTATTTAACAGCACTTATACAATACATCTTTATAGTAAATAAAGGTGAATTTCCGGTGTCTGAGAAAGTGATTAACTTCGAGTTTGAAAAGCACAATAAAAACAGTATTCGATATAAAGAAGTACCTGAGAATGGAATGCCCCCCGTTTTAGGGTCTATCTATGTGCAAAAATGGTTTGCCGGTGACAATAAAAACATTGAAATAACCATTAAAACAAAAGATTAAACAACTAAAGTCCGTTCCCTACTCTATCGCACAATTTGGCGATGCCGTATTAAGGCCTCGTGCAGTTGAGGTTGAAAATATTTAAGATGAGGAGTGCCAGCAACGGCCATGATCAATCCTGAAGTATTGACCTTATCAGCTGAAATAATAAAAGGTTGAGAAGACTGTTTAAGTGTACCTAAGATGCACAGTTTTGTGCCAAGGTACAGTGACATCAGGTTCAGATATTATCACTGACAAGGTATTGAACAACAAAAAGAATTAGCCAGTTTTTCAGCATGACTTTGAACGGTTTAACTTTTATTGACAAAGTAAAGTCGACAACAGACTTTGTCAGTGAAAATAAATGGTATAAACAGATAATTGGTATAAACGTTAACAACTAATCATGTTCTTTACTGGCTTTAAGCTGACTATCAATAGTTGCTAGATAAATAAAAATAAAGCTTTATACTACCTATAATGATGAAATTTATAAAAATAGTACCTTTACTTTTCCTTTACTCATTAAGTGCATTAGCACAATCGAACGCAAAGCCAGATTTGGCGTTATTGGAAAAGGGCAAAACAATTCTAACCGTAGCTACGGAAAATATTGGTTACTACCCATTTTACTATCCAGAAAATGGTGAAATAAAAGGTTTTTCGGTTGAAGTTCTTAATTATATTGAAGCGCATTCAAACTATGATTTTGAGTTTATTATTCTTCCTTGGCCAAGGGCCGTTCACTTGGTTGCAGAAGGCAGGATCGATTTAATACTGACCTTATTTAAAACACCGAAGCGCGAACAAATGTATCATTTTATTGAGCCTTCTTATGCTAATGAAATTAATCAATTATTCACTTTAAAAGATAATGATTTTGAGTTTGATGGAAAATTAAAACAACTAACACCCTACTCTGTCGGCACTATTAGAGAATATTCCTACGGCGAATATTTTGATGGTGCCAGCTACCTAAATAAATTGCCCGCATTAACAGAAGAAGTACTTTTAAAACTGTTGATCGGCAAACAAATAGACATGTTAATCAGTAACCCATTAGTGTTTAATCAATTAATTTTAAAAGAAAAGGTTGGCGCTCAGGTTAAGGCGATAGAGCCATATATATCAATGACTCCTGTATATATGGCGCTAACTAAGAAGAGAAAAGACTCTCTAGCAATAAATACCACACTTGGGCAACTCACTGAGCAGTTAAAAGCGTCTCCTTACTATCAAGAATTACTCAATAAATATCAATTGAATTTTAAATAATAGAGTTAAATTAAAGACACTGCGGGTTTAGCTTACTAACACCATTATTTTCAGCAGATTAAGCTGATATTATGGGTTTATAATTTGCTACTACTTAGTTAAAAACGCCACGATCATTCAATGATGGTCTCAATCATAATTACGGAGTCTACAATGTCTACAGATACCTATGTACCACCAAAGATATGGGAATGGAATAAAGAGTCTGGTGGTAAATTTGCCAGTATTAATCGCCCTATTGCAGGAGAAACGCATCAAGGCGACTTGCCCGTAGGTAAGCACCCTTTCCAGCTATACTCGCTGGCTACCCCTAATGGTGTCAAAATCACCATTTTATTAGAAGAGCTATTAGCGTTAAATATAGCAGAAGCCGAATACGATGCGCACTTGATTGATATAATGGCCGGTGATCAATTTAGCTCAGGCTTTGTTGATATCAATCCCAACTCTAAAATACCGGCTTTAGTTGATAATAGTGGCGATAATAAACTGCCCATTTTTGAATCTGGCGCGATACTTCTGCATTTGGCTGAAAAGTTTGCTGCCTTCATACCCAAAGAGCCGCTACTTAAAGCACAATGCTTATCATGGCTATTTTGGCAAGTGGGTAGTGGCCCTTATTTAGGCGGTGGGTTTGGTCATTTTTTTGCTTACGCACCCGAAAAATTTGAATATCCAATAGAACGTTTCACTATGGAAGTTAAACGACAACTCGATGTACTCGACCGTCATTTAGCCAATAATAAATATATGTGTGGCGAGCAATACACTATTGCAGATATCGCTATATGGCCATGGTATGGAGCATTAGTACAAAATAAAGTCTATGAAGCTGCAGAGTTTTTACAAACGCAATCCTATAAAAACTTATTGCGATGGACCGAAGAAGTTGGCAATCGAGCAGCTGTTAAGCGTGGTTTAATGGTCAATCGTACTTGGGGAGAGTTAGAAGAACAATTACATGAACGCCATGATGCCAGTGATTTTGAACTTAAAACTCAAGACAAGCTAGTCGGTTCTCAATAATCAACTCCGGTCTTTAGCCTGATAATTGTGCTGCCAAAATTTTTTACCCGCAGGCTCATTGACTAATGAGCCATGGCCACCTTTGGCGGTAACAGGGGAAAAAAGTTAAAAGACAAAAATATCATGACTCACTGCTTATTCCTTAGCAGGAGTCTTGATTTATTATCGGATTTATTTAATGTAGATTCGAATATACTAGGTGTTTAATTCGTATTTATCGAAGTATTAAGGCTAACTTATACGCTGAATTTAGCCTTAATAACTTATACTAACAAGCAGATAAACCGCATAAGAAAACGTTAAATTTAACATTAAAATTAATGTTTTCATTGGGGTAAACGGACACTGCAACTCAATATTATATGTAAGAAGTCAATAAATTATGATTCTGGCTTAATTATCTCGTTAGCCTGCGTACTTTTCTTTTTTATTAACCAGTACGTTACTCCAAGAGAAATAGTCACCAAAGCAAGACCAACAATTTGATCTGCAGAAACAAGTTTAAGATCTAACACAATAACTTTACGGGCAACTGCCATCAATGCTGTGGCAACAACCAATTCTACCGGGATAACGTTTGAGCCAAGGTACAAACGAATATTGATAAAGATTTCAACCGCGATTAACACCACCATAAAAGCGCCAAAAGTTTGTAAAATATCATCAATATCTAAAAGAAAATAAGGCGGCATCGATAGTTTCAAATAGAGTACATAAACCACATCAGCAATACTCCAATAGATCACTAATACCATTAACAAGGCCAGTATTCTTATCGCAAATCGAATCGAGCGATGCAGTACCTTTAACAATGGATCTGAATGATTTTCAGGTAATTCTTCGTGTCTCATGGATCTTCCTATATGAAAAGCAGGGTAAATATATCGATATATCTATGTTCATAAAGCCATAACGTTATGATCATAGAAAATATCAATATTGAAAATACGGCTCGAAACTAGCAAATATTCGCTATCATAGCCCGCCCAAGGTCAATATAAGCGTTAACATCTTCATTCATTCCCTTGGTTTTAATATGATCAGCAAAACCAAGTCGCGCCGTCATAGCTAGCCAAAATATGGCACTAATTAAGCCAGCAATACGCCACAAATTAGTCTTAGCCCACTTAAGCGCCAACGTAATAGAGAGGACATAGATAACAAAACCCGCAAGTTTAGATGATGCCCAACCATTAACGAAAGGATACAAATTAAGCGGGTTAACGATCACCAAATAAATAAAAGTAACAGCAAATAACGTATATAAAATATGTGGTCCAATTTTTAACAGTTTGTTGTTAGCTTTTTCAGACCCTTTCATCATTAACACAAAGTTAATGAGAAAAAGAACAAAAGTAAGTGTAATTATGGTTATGTGTAGATGCTTAATTATCATGTACATGTGGTTGTTCCCTAAAAATTCATTATTTATTTAATACTTAGGCTGTCAGTATATCGTTTATTTACCTAAGCAACTGCTATCTTTTATATTATTTTAATAAGTTCAGCCAAGATAAGCTGAGCATATTCATTGCACAAGTTTCTCTGTTGATAAGTTTTTGTGTCATGCAAGCATTTAGTCAAGCTTACTGTGCTTTTTTTCTAGATAAGTTAGCGAGGCTTCTAAAGCTTCATAGCGCAATGAATAGATATTATCATTGGCGACTAAATCCAATACATTACACTTTTCGAGCTGTTGATGTGTTTGCTTATTTGGGCACAATAAAAAAACTTCACATTGACCATCTTGAGCATCTTTTACTGCGTTTTCTAGCGCAAGTCCTACCGTTTCATCAATCATAGGGACATCCGTTAAATCGAGGATCATGACCTCAAAATCTGCAACACTGGTATGCTGACGAGAAATAGCTTTTGATACACTAAAAATCATCGGCCCTGATAAGTAAAAAAATAACACCTTACCATTCGCTTTATCGAGTAAGCCTCGTTCAAGCACAGTTAATGGCACATCATTGCCATCAGCATCACTAATTGCTTTAACCTTTCTGGCTTGCTCTCGACTTAAACGCTCAATAACAATGATATTAGAAATGAAGACACCAAGACCTACAGCGACAATTAAATCAACAAAAATAGTTAATAACATAACACCATACATAATGGCCATGCCCTGAACACTGACTTTATGAGCACGTTGAATAAAGCTCCAGTCAAGGATATTAAAACCTACATAAACGGCAATCCCCGCTAACACAGCCATGGGGATAGGCTCAGTTAGACCTGCAGCCACTAACACCACTAATGCAAGTACCAAGGCGCGAATGATACCTGACACAGGTGAGCGTGCACCTACTTGAATATTAGTCACGGTACCCATAGTTGCGCCAGCGCCTGGTAAAGCACCGAACAAGCCGGAGATCATATTAGCGATACCTTGTCCGCGTAACTCCCGGTCGGGATCATGTTCTTTTCGTGTTAATGAATCACCAATCACAGCAGTCAATAAGGTATCAATGCAGCCAAGTGTGCCCAGGACCAAAGCATCTATCACCATAGTAGTAAAGATGTCGACGTTGAAATGAGGAATAACTAAAGAAGGTAAACCTGCCGGTATCTCACCAATTCTGCGGATGTCATCGCTGTTGAAAAAAATTAAAGAAAGTACAGTAACAACAACTAATGCGACCAGTTGAGCCGGAACATATTTGCGGTAATGTTTAGGTAAGTAAAATAAAATACCTAAAGTAAGTGCCCCTAAAAATAATTCACTGAACTTAATATTTACGAGTATATTAGGCAGTGCTGATAAGCTTCCCGTAACGCCACCAGAAGGTGTCTGATGTCCTAACAACGGAGCTAACTGTAAGATAATTAAAATAACACCTATGCCTGACATAAAGCCAGAAATAACACTATAAGGCATTAACGTAATATATTTCCCGAGCTTTAGTGTGCCAAGCAACATCTGAAATGCACCGGCCATCATCACAATAGTAAATGAAATTGCCATGCCTGTTTCTGGATATTTTGCCATCATGCTGGTTAATATGGCTGTCATAATAACGGTCATTGGACCGGTAGGCTCTGATATCAAACTAGATGAACCACCAAACAATGCGGCAAAAAATCCAACCATTATCGCGCCCCAAAGCCCAGCTTCAGCGCCAGCTCCTGACGCAACACCAAAAGCAAGTGCTAAAGGCAAAGAAATAATTGCGGTAGTTACACCACCAAACATATCTCCTTTGAGATTGAACTCTTTAAAACGATTTCCAAACACCGCGCAAATCCTTACTAAAAAAGATGATCAGGCCAGATAACATTTTATCTGACCCGTAAACAGAAAAACATAGAACCTAACGAATATGATTCAACTTAAGATCGCACTCAAAATTATCCATTTGTTGAACAAGATTTACTCGGTCTTTATCGAAAAAATTAACATGACCCAATTTTCGTTGCGGTTTTACTGATTTGTTGTACCAATGCAATGTTGATAAAGCTGAAAGCGAAGTCATTGGTGGTTTTTCATTACCGATTAAATTAATCATACCCGCTGTGCCAAGCGACTCTGTGCTACCTAGCACTAAGCCAGCAACCGCTCTTATATGATTTTCAAATTGGCAGGTTATACTCCCTGCTTGTGTCCAATGTCCACTATTGTGAACACGAGGTGCTAATTCATTGATCATTAATTCACCATCAACAACAAAGCACTCCATCGCCAGAACACCAACATAGTCGAGGGCATTTAATACGCTTTCCATATACGTTTGAGCTTTAAGCGCTAGCGTATTATTTTGATCTACAGCGGGTGCAATAGATTGCAGCAAAATACCATTTTTATGGGTATTCTCTGTTAAAGCATAGTGTTCGATATTGCCATTTTTTGAACGAACCGAGACGAGAGATATTTCTCGTTCGAACTTTATCCAAGCTTCAATAATATAATCTTCGATGTTTAAATGGTCAAAGTCTTCAATATCTGCCAAGGTTTTTAGAACCCATTGGTTTTTACCATCGTAGCCATCACTACAAGATTTAACCACCATAGGTAGCTGTAAGACTTTCAATGCTTCACTAGCTGGCAACGAATAAGCAAAGGGTGAAGTGGGTATTGATAATTTTTCTAATAATTGCTTTTCTCGATAACGATGCTGACAGGCAGAAATTGCTTCAATGTTTGGCAAAACATCACAATATGCTTGCAGAGCTTTAAGCAATTCTATATCTACTTGTTCTTTTTCTACGGTAATTACATCAGGCTTTCCGAGGAGGTTATAGAGCTTATGAATATTTTGCTCTTCCTGCCAATTTTTAGTCAGTGTAACCACTCGACCTAAACCGTCAACACAATCAGTTACTTGCTGGAGATTATCATTAATAAAGCTGAATTTTATCCCTAGTGGCAGTCCTGCAAGTGCCAACATACGAGAAAGTTGTCCACAACCTACAATGGCTATGCGCATTATTCTACCTCCCATGAGACACTTTCACTTTGCTGTGAACGCCATATTTGTAGCTTGCCTTGCAGTACCGTATCATTAATGGCAAGGATTTGTGAGGCCATTAACCCCGCATTAAATGCGCCTGCTTCGCCAATACCTTGGGTGGCAACTGCAACGCCTTTAGGCATTTGTACGATAGATAATAGACTGTCCATTCCTTTGAGTGCTTTGCTCATTACCGGCACACCAATAACAGGTAACCAAGTTAATGCGGCAGCCATACCGGGTAAATGTGCGGCGCCACCAGCACCCGCTATAATCACGCTGTACTCTTTATCGGCATTCTCAGCAAAGTCATATAAACGTTTAGGGGTACGATGGGCTGAAACAACCATAGCTTTATACTCAATGCCCAGTGCTTCAAGAACTGTAACCGCATTTTTCATCACTGGCCAATCTGACTGTGATCCCATGATAATTGCGACTTTAATTTTTTTCATTGTAAATGGCCTTATTTTTAATGGTTAAGCGCTGGCTTGAGTTAAACATCAATCCGCTAATTAAATATTCTGATAGTGATATTATGACAAAAAAGATAAATAGATAAAAATTGATATTACCTATAGTATAAATAGATAAAAATCTATTTGATGGGGTGTAATTATGAAATCAAGGCTTCATGCTCATGTTGGCACAATCAGACAGCTGGAAATATTATTGTCAGTTCATGATAAAGGTAGTATTAAAGAAGCGTCAAAAGCACTTTTTCTAACGCAACCAACGGTATCAATACAAATGAAAAAGCTTGCAGAGGCAATGGGAGCTCCTCTATATAACTATACCAATAGACAAATATTATTTACGGATATAGGCCTAGAGTTAGTAAAAACCGCGGTAGAGGTACTTGATAGTTTTTCACGACTTGATATGGCGATAGGCAATATTAAAGGTTTTAAGTCTGGCACCTTAAGGTTGGCTGTTGTCACCACTTCTAAATATTTTATTCCCCATTTGTTGGGACCTTTTTTAGAAAAATATCCAGATATAGATATACAGTTAAATATTGGTAATCGACAACAAACCATTGATCGCCTAAAGCAAGGTATTGACGACTTCTATGTGTTTAGTCATCCGCCATCTGATATTGAAACTGAGTCGATTGAATTTTTAACCAATCCGCTGGTAGCCATAGCACATCAAGACCACCCCATTGCTAAAAAGAAAAACCTCACTTTAAAAGATTTAAGCAAGGAACCTTTCATTATGCGTGAAAAAGGTTCAGGTACAAGGTATGCCATTGAGGAATTTTTAAAGCATCATAACACTAAGCTAAATGTAAAAATGACCATTGAAAGTAATGAAGCAATTAAACATCTGGTGATGTCAAAGCTTGGCATCTCAATATTATCAGCGCATACCTTAATGTATGGTGGACAAAGTGGACTAGTGCGTTTACCAATAAGTGAACTGCCAATAAATGCTCATTGGTTTTTTGTTTGGTCTAAATCAAAACGTCAAACCTTATTAGCGGCTGAATTTCTTGCTCATATTGAAACTAATGGCCGTTCATTATTACAAAAAGAAATGATATCAAACGATATTTTATCTCGCTAAATCACTGTTAAGTTAGCCTGCTTAATGAAGTAGGTTAAATGATGGGCTAATTAAATCAATTTTTTCATAAGGTTGATACCGGCTGAACAGCCAAGTATTTAACTTGTTGATAAAATAGCGCATGCATCGCATTATTAGCGAGTAGAGGCAATTAAACACCAAGTATGTGTATTACCTACAAATGATAATCGTTCCTTTCACCATACCTTAGCTTACTGTCGTATAAAAGCACCGCTGAACAGCATGGTTAAACTGAGCCATAATACCCCTTTACCCCCTAACGCCTTGTCAGTAATTTACACTACTAAAAAAAACAGTTATCAACTTTTAGTTGATAATAAAACAATTACAATCGACTTTAATTGCAGTAAATAGTTAGTTATAAATAACACAGCTAAGCAGTTAACAACGATGTTGTCTAAGCGATAACATCGCTGTTAACACTTTGGCGCTGAGTCATAGTAAATAATCATTTTTAAAATTAAACGAGGCACTTATGGAATTAACAATTACCGATCTGAAAATTGAACTTTCGTCAGAAAACTTGTCGCACATCCGAGATAAAGCACGTCACATGTTTAATAAATTTTATGATCGTGTTCAAGTAATAAAAGTGACCATTGATGATATTAACGGCCCCAAAGGTGGTAAAGACAAGCACTGTAGAGTGGTTATTTACAGTAAAGGTATGCCTGATATTGTTGTTACTGATAATCAAAGCTCTGTAATGTCAGCGGTGAATATTGCCCTATCAAGAGCAAGAGCAAGTTTTTTAAAAAAGGTAAAGCGCCAGCAAAAAAATTATCCGACTTGGTCTCCTAAAAGTGATATTGAACTCTCTAAAAGAGTCGAACTAGAGCGTATTGAATTAATGGTGAACTAACAATGCTAACCCCTGTGTTCACCCCTTACCGATAAAATAACGAGTAAATAACGCAACTTATTTACTCATTTATTTAATGGCTGGGTTAGTGAACACCATAACGCTAGAAACTTAAATAATAATAGTTATATTGGCGCATGGGGCATTCAATAAACACATTATGTAAAAGGAGATAATCATGTTCGCAATATACACGCCAAATGGACGAAGCTTTTCAGGCCCACTGGAAGAGCTCTATCATGTTAAAAAAACACAATTGACGGAGCAATCACGAAGTTTTCAGGAACTCGATGAGCTTTCACCTTTGCTAAAGAAAGGTTATTCGCCGCCCCCAAAAGCCATTGATGCTTATAAAGATGCTATCAGTAAAACTGAGACAAAAGAGTTGATATGTCACGCTTATCAAATTATGACTTACCCCGTTGCCGTAATATCAGCCAGTGATACTTTAACGACGGTTATTAAGATATTTACCGAGCGGGCATATCAAGAATTTCCAATTGTAAATAGCCAGCAACAACTTATGGGGAGCTTATCTAGACAACAACTTTACGAATATCTTTTAAAGCATGGCACTGATGTTGATAAAAGTGCAAAATCAAAAAGCGTCGCTGATTTATTTCTCAATGAGCATTCTAAAATTTATACCGCAGAACCAGTTACAGACATCCGACGTATTGCGGTCCTGCAAGTAAAAAATCGTTTGCACACAATTCCTATTTTAGAAAACAATGGCAAAGTAGTGGGCATTATTTCACGTACCGATATTATAAAAGCAGTAGCTATCGACCCTCCGTTATCATTGTGGTGTTAACGAAGAGAGGATAAAAGAATGCTTTAAAAAGATGGCCGTTTGCCGTTAACGTAATAATAGAGGGTAATTGTTGAGCTGTTAAATTAACTTCCCAGTATTTTCAGCGGTAATGACAACGCACTGTTGCCTGTTTGACCAACAAACCAAATAATGCCACTTAGCCCGCCTAATGTAATGACATACCATAATACTGAGACAATTTGAGCATAACGGTTTAGGGGTAATAGGTCACTCAAATGTCGACGTTTATATTCAAAGAAAATTTCTATACTACCAATAGCAAGTAAAAAGCCTAATAGCGCTAACCCAAAGTGATAACTAATATAAACACCTAATGCAGCACCTAATACACAAGCAACTAAACCAACACGGGTATTAATTGAAAAGGCAATACTCTTGAGTATGTGTCCACCATCTAAGGGTAATACCGGCAACAAATTAAATAGATTAAGTAAGGCATTAAAAACCGCTAAACCGGCTAGTATTTCTAAATCGGTTAGCCAGTAACCTACCAAGCAAGCAATAGAGAGTATTAGGCCAAAGAAAGGACCCATTATCGAAATAACAACATCTTGCCAGCGGGTATTAATTTTATCGTCGCTCAATGCTAAACCTCCGACAAAGGGAATAAGGTAAATACCTTTGGTTTTCAAACCAAAGTATTTCATCGCCTTAATATGTCCATATTCATGAAAGACGAGACAAAGAATAAGCGCTATGGCAAATTCAATAGAAAATAACCAGCTATATGCGGCTAAACTACCCGCAGCAAATAGCACTTTGATGACTTTGGCACTTTTTAATAATTTCAAGCCAAGTCCAGCCATGCCAATGAAACTAAATTTCATCGGCTGCTTGCTAGCTTTGCTAACTTGGCGTTGTTCTATATCTTTTTCAATGAGGGTATCTTCTTGTTGAAGTTTATTATCAACAAGAAGTTGGTATTTAAGCGCAAAAGGCTGCCAATGCAGTGTGCCCTTAAGTTCTATATGTAATTCACCTTGCTCACTTTGTAGAGAGAATTGATGGGTAAAGGTATCGTTGCCATCAACCGCATCAATTTGTGAGACACACTGATCGTCCCAAAAAAGTTGTTGCCATCCCGCCATTGAACCTTCTAATCGTAGTGTTTTATTCAAACACGTTACTGCTAATAGTTGCACTTTATAAACTCAGTAAATAGAACCTTGCCCGATTATCACTATATTTGGAGGGGCAGCAAGGTTTTTTGCCACTATTATTGATTTATCAGCAAACAGATAAACGGGTGAAAAGTTTTTTATTCGCACCGCGATAGAAAAAGCCAGCTAAAGCTGGCTTAATAGTAAACAATTGATTAAGTATCAGTAGTTAAAGCAATACTTTACAATAACTTTACTTAGGCATTAACACTGTATCAATGACATGTATGACACCGTTACTTGCTTTAACGTCAGCCATAATCACTTTCGCATTGTTTATCATTACATTACCGCCATCTACTTTCACCATCAACATTTGGCCTTGCACTGTAGTAGCACTGTCTACTTTAACAACATCTGTAGACATCACTTTTCCAGCAACGACGTGATAAGTTAAAATCGATACTAATTTATCTTTGTTTTCAGGTTTTAATAGCATTTCAACCGTGCCTGCAGGTAACTTTGCAAAAGCTTCATCCGTTGGTGCAAATACAGTAAAAGGCCCTTTGCCTTTGAGTGTATCGACAAGTCCACCGGCTTTAACTGCAGCAACAAGAGTATTGAAAGAACCATTTGCAGCAGCTACATCAACAATGTCTTTTTTCATACCATGGTGTTCTGCATGAGAAGTCGGCATAAAAGCTAAGCTGGCAACTACGAGTAAACCTGTTGTAATAAATTTATTGAACATGTTAATTCCTATTTAATGGATAATATTTAGTTTCAGCTAATATTTACGTACTGTTAAACAATTAAGATCAGTTTACTTAACATCTTTATAATAAAAACGGATGAAATATAACCACACCTACCCTATCTACTAAAAAATCCATCCCTAAGGCTACAAGTATATCGTCACCTTATTCTTGAGTAATAGCCTCGTTTCAGCAATGAACTATGGCAAAAAACTATAAAATTTTATTATCGAAGTTCAAGGATAACGTCTAAGTAATCAAGACTAAATTACCTTAATAAATTTGCGAAAATACTTAAATAAATATATTTTATAAGGTGTTTATGAAGGGTTAGATTATTTAAATTAATAAGTGAGATAAATAAATGTCAAAAAAATCAGCTAGTGATATCCCTCAAGAAGCATTTGACTGGTACGACGAATACGCTCATGGCGGTATGGATCGCAGAAGCTTTATGGCAAAATTAGCGACTTTAGTTGCAGTGGGATACTCAATGACAATGCTCACATCAGCATTGCTTCCAAATTATGCCCTAGCCAAACAAGTTTCTTTTAATGATGATGAAATAAAAGCTACCTATGAAACTTTCGATTCACCCGAAGGTTACGGTAAAGGTGTCGGCTACTTAGTAACACCAACCAACAAAACAGGAACCTTGCCTGTTGTTTTAGTTATTCATGAAAACAGAGGCCTAAACCCCTACGTAAAAGATGTTGCTCGACGTTTAGCTAAAGCCGGGTATCTTGCCTTTGCTCCAGATGCTTTGTTCCCCTTAGGTGGATATCCTGGTAATGATGATGAAGGCAGATCTATGCAAAAGTCGATGGATGCTGAAAAAATACAGCATGACTTTGTTGCAGCAGCAAAATTCATCAAAAAACATCACAGAAGTAATGGAAAGCTTGGTGCTGTTGGCTTTTGTTTTGGTGGTTACATAGTCAATTACTTAGCCGCAGTGGAGTCTGATTTGATTATTGCTGGCGTACCTTTTTATGGCACACCAGCCAAAAAAGAATTACGTAAAAATATTAAGGCTTCGTTACTGATTCAATTGGCTGAACTCGATGAAAGGGTTAATAACTCTTGGCCTGACTATGAAAGTGACTTAAAAATTGTTCAAGCCCCCTATCAAATGCAGATCTATAAAAATGCCAAACATGGCTTTCATAATGACTCAACCAGCCGTTATGATAAAGAAAATGCCGAGCTTGCCTGGCATCGCACCCTAGCCTTTTTTACTGAGAAGCTGGTATAAAAATCATCTAAAAACACTTTATTAACGAGTTAAGCGAGCAAAGTCATCAATAAAGTAGACTTGTACTCGCTTAGCTATATTTAGCGTTTAGCGTTTAAACTCTGATGTTTTACTCCATTGTGGCCACACATTTTCTTTGGAAAGCTGATAACCAATGTCAAAAAATGCTTGCATATCTTCTTCGGCGCCAGAAAGATCCCATGTATCATTATATTCATCACAAAGGTTGTGATAACACTTACCAAGACTTTCCTTTAATTGAGTTCGCAACACTTTAGTCGCTTCATCAACGGCAGTTTCTCCCGTTTTAGCATATAACGCAGGAATGCCGATATTTGCAAAGGCAAAGTGATCAGAGCGGTAATAGATACCCGCAGCAGGACGAGGATCCCCGGCTATAGTGCGGTTTTGCTTCTTCGCTGCATCACTAAGAAAGTTATCAAGTTCTGACTGCCCTAATCCATAGACAGAGACATCACTACTTCGACCATTCACCCCTAAAGCATCCATATTAATATTTGCAACTGTCTTAGCCGCTGGAATAATAGGATTAGCCGCATAAAACTTAGAACCTAACAACCCTTGTTCTTCTGCAGTTACTGCCATGATGGTAATGGAACGCGCTGGTGCAACAGGCAATTTAGCAAAGGCTTCAGCGACTTCAATAAGTGCCCCAGTACCCGATGCATTATCGACAGCGCCATTATAAATTTGGTCGCCAATTAAGCTGGTATCTTTGCCTAAATGATCCCAATGTGCGGTATATAAAATATGCTCATCAGGCTTAACGCTTCCAGGTAAAGTGGCGATAAAGTTATAAGACACTGATTCTTTCACGGTGTTATTTACGGTAACAGAGGCTGTTAAGTCACCCATATCAAGATGATAACTTCCCTTGGCAGCCTCAACTTTAGCCTGTTCGAAGTTGACACCGGCTTGAGTAAATAATTCTTTGGCAACATCGCTATTTATCCAACCTTCAACCGCAACACGGTCTTTATTTTTGTCTTCACGCACAAAGCCAAATTGAGGACCAGACCACGAGTGTTCTACTACCGACCAATCGTATGATGCCGGAGCGGTTTCATGAATGATGATCGCACCTTCAGCACCTTGTCGGCTAGCTTCTTCATATTTATAGGTCCAGCGCCCGTAATAGGTCATCGCATTACCGTTGAAAAGTTTAGCGTCTTGAGTTGCAAAACCCGGATCATTAACTAAAATAACAACGGTTTTACCTTTAACATCTAAATCTTGGTAATCATTCCAGTTGTACTCTGGCGCGTTAATACCGTAACCAACAAAGACTAATTCTGAGTCTTTAAGTTGTTCAAGGTTACTTATGCGAGCAGAGCCCATTACCATATCCGTTCCGTATTGATAGTCTTTATCACCAATTGACAATGTCATGTCTGGTGATGCCTCAATTGATACCATAGGTACAGCCTGCAGGAAACTATTACCATTGCCTGGCTTAAAACCGATTGCCGTTAATTGTTTAGTTAAGTAATCAAGCGTAAGCGCTTCACCTTTACTTGACGGTGCGCGCCCTTCAAACTCATCTGAAGCAAGTACTTTGATATGCTCAATAAGTTGTTCTTTGTTAATGCTTTGATAACTCGCCGCAACATCTACTTCGGTATTTTTTGAAACATTACTTTCTTTGCCACAGCCACTTACCAGCGCTAAAGTAAATAAGGTTAAAGCTATTTTATTTTTCATTTTTTATACTTTTATTAAGAATGACACTTGGATTATAAACGAGTATTGGCGGCGTTTGATAGGCTTAGTTGAAAAGTTATAGTCAGCAAAGAGTTAACTAGTTAATAAAGTATTAAGTCCGTAAATAAACGCATAGTATAAGCAAGGTCATCATATGAATAATCTTAAAATCATCACCTTGTGTGCAAGCGCATAATGTTTGAGATTACCAATCACTAAATGAGACTGGCTTCTAATGATCATTTTTGCCACTTTTGAGACATTAGCACTAATGCGATAAAACTGAATTAGGATTAGTATTAATAACACTCCATTAATAGCCAATTGCTATTTGTCATTCTTGAATGTCTTTTTATTTTTTTATCAGAAAATAATATCGAATCCAATAGAAAAAGGGTTTACTGCATGTTTATTGATGTTACTTTTTAGGTATTCAATTTTTAAAGAAAAATTTTCCGTAATACTATAACTAAAACCTAAACCATAGATTAAATCAGTTCCTGTATCTTTTATGTGAATTAAGTTATTTTCCTCCATAGGAGAGTCATTTTTCATTCCTTCTTCTGACCACCGCAAAGCCCCTAATTTCCCATATAAAGAAAAATCACCAAAAGGATATTTAGCGAGCATTTCAATAGAGTATCCTTCTGCCGTAAACTCATCTGAAGCGAAAAACAGGTCTTTCTCTCCAAATTTAAAAGAATTTACTTCGATAGAGAAATTTTTATCAAAATTGTAACCTGCACCTATTTTATAAGGAGTAATATCTGCATCAGTATAGCCAACTAAGACTATTGATGCCCCAAAATAAAATTTTTGTACCTCTTTTGATTTACAATCAAAATGTATAAATACAAAACTTATTAATATTACACCAATCCATTTGTTCATTTTACTTTTCCTTGAAATAACTGTGTATTGAAGAGTACGCATAATAAAGCTAAAACTTCTTATGTAGACTTCTCAGCAATGTCCGTTTCATAACTTCTTATTAACTTGCCGTAATGTTTCATAATTTCAAGGCATTATAAATCAAAAAAATTATAACATTCGTTATAATTAGAATATTAATGAGAAGTCGCCGTAATAGCCCAAACTTAAAATCAATTTAACTATTATTTAAACAAAACCTAACGCATAAATTAACCGGTAGTTGTGTTTCACTGAGGAGTATCCGTAACATGATAGAAATAATGCATTAAAAAGTATATGAAGGCTAATGTCAGGAAGGTACAAAGCCGAACTAATATTGAAACTAAAAAGCAGTCTATAGAAGACTGCTTATAGCCCAAACTCTCAGCTTACAATTTTTATGCAACGCTATATAAATTCAAAGGTAGTTTGACACTAAACTTATTACAGATTTAAATCTACAGAGCCTTTTTTCGTTGATATTTCCAAATTACGCAAGTTCAAAATAGTTTTCACACAGCCTGAGCCAAAAGCTGACATTAACTTTTGAGTTACTAACGGCTGTTCAGAGACTATTGCAGCCGTTAGCTAAATGCGATTTATTACCTCACAAATGGCGGTAATGTAAACTCGATTTCTTTGCCTTCTACTGGCTTGTCACTCAAGAACATTTTAATCGTTTCAGTTACTTTGGGTGATACCATAAACAAGTTATGACCTGCATTATTTACCGTTACTTTTGTTAAGTTACTCAAACCTGCTGTAGCTTCATATTGCGACTGTACATATGTTCTTCCGTCTAGTGTGCCTGTTAATAATAACGTCGGTACGTCACTTTTTGGTTTAGTGCGGAAATCATCACCTAAGTCTAAATTTGGAATAACTTTGTTTAAATGCGGCATTGGGAAATTCAGCATTTTACCTACTAATGAAGCGGGAGCTTGTTGCTCAATTAAGTTTAATCGTTCGTCTGTGACGCCTGATGCGACATCCATACCAAACGACATGATGTCGAAGCTGATTTTAGAGTCCATAAAACCAGCACGTTCGATAACGCTAGGTAACATTGCAGTTATTCCACTATCAATACCTGAGTATATTTGCAACAGCATAGACACATAGCGGTGCGGATCTGAAATCATTGCAGACGCTATTCCTTGCATGTGACTTTTTTGAAATAAGAACTCAATTGGCTCACCATCTTTTTGCGGCATTGTTACTGTAATAGGGTTAGCTTCTAATTTTCTGTTTACACGTTTTACTAAGCCAATAACATCAGGATATTCTGCTTTGGCTTTAGGCTGTTGATTAATAGCTTGCTGCAAACGCTTAAAATACGCTTCAGTTCTGGCTGGTAGTTTTACTGTTTGGTTTAGTCCTTCCGCACTGGCAAGTACCATTTTGTCTATGTGATTTTCCATCACCTTTAGACTGGCAAGTGCTAGATGAGTACCATAAGAAATGCCCCATAAAGTAAGTTTATCAGCCTGTAGGTGCTTCCTTAAATCATTTAAGTCGTGGGCACTTTGCACTGTAGTATAACCAAGTACATCAGCGCCTTTTTTGTTCCAAAACTCAACACACTCTGTTGCCACAGCACGATAAATCTTGGTCACTTGTGATTCAGATAAACGTTCATTCAATGGTAAAGATTTTTTCGATTCACACTTAGGGACAATGTGCGACTTGCCTGTTCCACGCTGATCTAAAGCGATTACATCGCCAAACTCTCTTAACGCCATAAATAGTGGGAATCGAAAATTTGGGTACTGCGCAGTAGAAATACCTGAGCCTCCAGGTCCTCCCGACAAATAAACTATAGGTGACCCTTTTTTATTGCCAGTGGCAGGAAAACGTACATAGGTGAGTGGAATGGTACGGCTATTTTTATCGTTACGGTTTTCCAATACCTGAATAGAACCTTCGTAAGCCATCACTGACTGCTCACCACTTTTGAATTGAATTTCTTTCTCATTGCCAAACGTCTTGGCCGCAAAACTGTAAAATGACATTAATGTGACTGTTAATAACAACAAACCAACGGTTAAATTTTTAATATTCATAATTTCTTCCTTCGAGTTTTAATGTCGTCACTATTGCTTAAGTAACAAATAGATGCATCCATAACTCGTTGAAAGGCATGTTTTTTTCCGTTTATTCCGTTAAGTGGTATAAACTAATCGGTAAATGGTCGAGCAAAACGACTGAATTTTTAATATAATATTTAACATGACAATACGTATTTTTCTACTTCAACTCTGTATCATCCTGTGCTTGTATTCTGGGTTTGGTTTTTCACAATCATTAGTGACTATTAATCTAGACTCAGTCATTATCTGCCCGATTACCTCTTCCTCTAATGTGATACCCAGTTTTAGTGAACGAGAATGTAAAACAACAAACGCTTGGAAAATAGATCCTCAAAACACGGCATTATGGGTAAAAACAACCGTCAATGTTCCTGAAGACATGCTGAAAGACAAAAAGCCTCACAGTGTTTATATTTCAGGTAAGGCGGCGAGTAAGGTCTATTTTAATGGTCAATATTTAGGCAGTAACGGCTCACCTAATGTTATTCCTAACTTAGAACAGGTAGGTAAAATAGATGCAATGTTTTATGTACCCGCTAATTTAATAAAACCTAAAATCAACGAAATCATTATAAAAATGTCATCACATCACGGATTTTTAACCTTAAGCAACCCGCTGAATTTTATCGGTTTTGGCATCTATTCCGACCCTACTTACTTTATTCACCGGAATTTAGGTGTATCAATAGTGCCGCTAGGTGCACTCCTGTTAGGCGCTATTTACTTTTTGGTGGCTAGTTTCAGCCCCAGAAATCGCCCAAACAATTTGTTATTTTTATTGATGACCTCGTTTGCGTCATTACAGCTATTTGCCGAAATATCCCGTTCATTATTTTCTTATCCGTATCCATTTCAGGATGTCAGACTGTTGCTCATTGTTTCGCTCTCGCTTCTATTTGGCTTGTGTTTTTTGACTTTTATTATTTTAAAATTAGAAAAGAACAAGCCGTATTTGTGGGTTTTTGCAGGTGGCAGTTTTAGTTTATTAACTGTGTTGTTAACCCCTGGTTTTGACCCTAAAACCGCTTTGGCGATATTTGTCCCAAGTGCGATTAGTGCCACACTTTTAACGACTCAAGCTGTAAAGACCAAATCAAAAGAGTGGGCAATTTATGCTGCTGTGTTTGTTTTGTTTTCAGTCACAATTGTATTAACGTTAACTACCTTTCACGATGTGCTGTTTTATTACATCATTACAGGGGTGCTAATATTACTTTTTGTTCTTCAAGCGCAAAAGCTCAACCAAGAACAAAAAGACAAGGAAGCAGAACAAGCCTTAGTCGCAAAACTGCAATTCAAACTAGAACAAAACCAACAACAAACTGAGCCAAGTACAATCAAAATTAACAGCGCGGGGAAAATAGAGATCATCGCCAGCAACCAAGTGGTGTTTTGCAAAGCTGCCGGTGATTACGTAGAAATAAATCTAAAAGACCACCAGCAGCGCTTGTTTACAGGCAGTTTAAAAGAGTTAGAGTCTAGCCTTCCTAAAACGTTTTTAAGAGTGCATCGTTCATATTTAGTGAATGTGGAATTTATTAACAGTTTGAATACCAAAAGCTCACATCAGACTGAAACATCGGGTGCAGGCTTCCTGCAACTGCACGACACAGTGGAAGTACCCGTAAGTCGAAGAATTATGCCTACGGTGCGAAATTACATAAAACAAAGTTGAGTTTAGAATACTTGCAACCTATATGCCTCTCACTTGATAGACAGGGGCAGGTAAACTTTAAGCCATGATTACATTTATTGTATATCGAATGTCGAATGTCGAAAATCTAATCTTAGACTAAACACATTTTGGGACAGAAATAAGTATCAGCGAATGACCGCTATGTCGGAACACTTGTCGCTAGATGAGCCAAAGCTAACGTATATATTTGTATCTTTGTTAACATTAAACTAGTGATCATTAGAGACTTCTTCAACTAGCCATAAGCCGACATTAGCTTTGTGCATCCTAGATCATATTTAGCAATAATATTAGCCAAGATTTCCTGCTCACTTGTTGGGATGGTTTTAGCCCAAAACTGCCGTTGGACTTTCATTTGTAAACACTAACTTTTACCTTATTTCTTACATCCCACAAATTATTTCGGTATTTTAAAATCACTTTGGAAACAAAGCAGAAAGACACAGTGTTCGAATTTAGGCTCCCAATGTTAATTTATATACGGGCATAAAATAAGGGCGAGCCATTGCTTTATTGAGTTCACTATGAAATTTAATTGACTTAAAATCGTCCAGTTTCAGTTGACCATGATACTAAAAATTATAACTAAGTTTTAGTATCGTCTGGCGTCCTCGTGCAGGAAATGCTTGTACGTTTTCATCTACTCCTAAAGATGTATGTGATGATGTGGCATAGCTCTCATCAAGTAAATTTGAAATAGTTAACGATAGACTTACTTCTTTTGATAGTTGATTTTTTATATGGCTATTTAACAGCCACAACGAACCTTCGTCTAATACTTTTACCTTAGAGCGCCAATTACCATTGAGATTGAACGACCAAGATTGGTATTGGTAATAAGCACTGAAATTCAACAAACTATCTGGAGAAAGATCTTCCGACTTGGGTAGTCCTGATGATTGTTCCAAGTGTGTTTTGTTTTTTGATAAATGAGTAGCAGAAGACACTAATCTAAAGCTATCTATTGGTTGCCAAATCAATTCTAATTCAACACCTTCAACATCATTTTTAGCAATATTATCTAACGCATGGATCCCATTTTCATTGGCTTTATAACCTATAATATTCGTTTTTCTGTTAGAAAATAACGTTGCCGTAAACTGTGATTGTGTATATAAATGTAGATAAACAATTTCGGTGGTACTAATTTCACTGGCTTCTAAATCTTGGCTACCTTGAGTGAGACCACTCTCTTCATCGTACATATCGCCAAGTGATGGGGCTCTATAAGCTTGACCATGAAGAAACTTAATCGTTTGTTTTTCATTTAAATGATGCACCAAGGCAAACCTAGGCATAAGTGCACTGTTAATATCGTTGTAACCATCATATCTAAGGCCCGCTGTCATTTGCAGAGCCGACGTTACTTGCCACTGCGTTTGCAAATAGGCACTGGAAATTTCTCGTTTTTTATCTAAAACTGTTCTTTGTTCGTCTTGATCAAACGTAATCACTTCAGGTAGTTGAGAAGAATCGCCATATATATCAAAATTACTTCTTAAATAAGCGTCAGGAACCTGACTTTGAGAGTAAGACAAGCCAGTATTTATTTTAAAATCTTCGTTTAATTGATATTTACCATTTAAAGCAAAATCTATCGCATGATATTTAAAGTCGGTTCCAAAGAGAAAGCCCACCTGCTCAAAGGGCACTTCTCCCTTGGGTACCAATGCACCCAGTTCTCGTCTTTTTGCTTGCTGGTAACTAGTACTAATATCCCAACTCATTGTCTCAGAATTATATATTCGCTGATCTATACCGGCCATAAAATGTTGTAACTCAAGGATGTTTACCCCATCTCGTAAACGTCTAAAAAGATAATAATCGGATCTTTTTGTATCTAAAAGTTGAGCAAATAATTTTGTATCTTTATGAGTAAGATAAGCACGAAGTTGAGTAGACTCTCTAGGATCACGTGTAGTTGTTTGAATTTCATTACGATCGAAAACATCATTATAGTGATAACCATCATCCTTGAACAAAGACAAACTTGCTCCTAACTGCCAATCTCCTAATGTGTGTGATGTGTTTATTAATAATTTTTGAGCACCAAAGTCTCCCAATCCCACAGAGATTTTATTTTGGGGCTTAGTTAAAATATTAATAACACCACTAAATGCATTCGAACCATATATTGAAGAACCAGGACCTCTAATGATTTCAACCCTTTCAACATCAGCTAGGTCCATAAATTGAATAAAGAAATTAATGCCACCCGTATAATCATCATTCACTCTATGGCCATTGAGTAAAATAAGTAGTGTATTGGCGTATGTTTGTGCGTGACCACGCATGACGATATGTGATTGGTTTCCTTCGACCGGATTAACCATACTATAAAAACCGGGCACTTGACTGATAAGTTCAGTCCAAGAACTAATACCCATTTTATCAATATCATTACGGGTAAAAATAGTAACCGAAGAAGGACTGTTTTTGATTGTTTCATCATTTTTTGATGCGATTGAAACCTTCAAATTAAGTAAATCAGTTAATGACAAGTCAAATAAATCTATCGACTCTTCGCCTGAACATAAAAATGGAATAAATAAAAGGGTAAATAAGAAATATTTGATTAGATTCATACAAACTTTAGATTATTCCACAAATGTCTGAATTATAGTTTAAATATTAAGAATAGGTAATTATTTAAATGTAGTTGATAGTTAATTCAGCCACCTAATTAGCTGAACCTGTGGCATATTTTTTGTAACTGTCCACTTTATATAAGGTCGGCTTGTCGGATCTCCTGTCTTTAGCATGTAAACTCTCATGACGGCTTTGGTGGCTTTGAAGTTGTTGATTATTAAGATGACGGTAGCTCAACGTCTAATGAACACTCTAAACAGCTTAAATATCTATTGATGCTACGTGCGCTAACGTATCTTTGTTAACATTGAGCTAGTGATTATTAGAGACTTCTTCAACTAGCCATCAGCGGAAGTTAGCTTTTGATTTAAAAACGGTAGTTCATAGATCCTAAAGCTTCCTTTTTCACTTAAATTCACATCCATTCACAACTAAAATTATGACTAAAACTTTTGCATGGCGTTAGATCTCAAATCCCCAAAGCAGACATTGGAATTATTTAAGTTTTGAATCAATATAGAGTATTAAGTCTAAGGCGTAATCGCCCCCTGAGCGCAATATAAAATTAATATAGCAACCTAATTATTCAAGAAGAAATACATTTCTTATTGTATAAATTTTAAATGACACAAACTTTTTTAGTAGAAAAACCATTTTTATAAAAAGTTAATATTCTCTTAAAAAATAAGAGATAAATAGCCTATCCAATTGAAAACAGACTATTTACGACCATTAGAAGCCCTAACTATAAATACAGAGCAATTTATCAGATCACAACCTTTGATCTGAATAAAATACGACGATTACAAGTAAAAAACAGAGCAAGTAGAAACAATAGACCAAAGTCAAAACTACCACCGCTGCTACTTTTACTAGATTCTATTGGAATTGACGGCTCAGGTGTTGGAGGTGGTGCCTCGGTAACAATCGGTGATTGTACGCCACCGGGGTCAACAACTGTTTTGTTTGCTTTGCCATCAGCATCATTCACTCCACCGTCTTCTATCTCAAGCATTACACACCAATACCCTGCAACTAAACCTTCTACATAAGAGCTGTCATTTGACGCAGGACAGAAGCCCATAGCTCCGGGCGCTGAATATAATATATTTTTATTATCTTCTACAAATTGATGCCAGCTTAAATCCTCGATATGTAATTTAGTATAAATAGCCTCATCAGGAATGGCTGCTAATTGAGGGATAATAATTTTTATTGAAGCACCTGATTCAGAAATACCTGAGACACGAAAGTCAAAAATACCACCATTAAAAACTCTACTTTCTTCTTGTAAGTTAGGAAAAACAGTTTGCAGCTCCGCCATCGATATCGAAGGCGAACTATTTCCAACATTCAAGGAAACCTCATTTAATGAAATCTGTAAGCCTATCTCAGTTTCCATTATATAAGCATTACTCACTTGTGAATTCGCTCGCATTAAATGTATTTGTGCTATTGCATCCATATATTGTGCAATACCATCGCCATCACTATCGTGAAAACCTTCAATATTATCAGCAACCCCATCTCCGTCACTGTCAACGTCTGTTAATAAAGGCGCTTCCTGTAGAAGTTCAATATAATGTTCAACGTTAGTATTATTTCCTTCACTGTCAGTTACCAGCAATGAAATTTTATATATTCCAGCTGTCAGGGCAGTGGAATCGACAGCTAAAATAGAATTAAGTGTATCTCCATCAACATCTACTAAGTTGCTATCACTTAACGACCAATCATAACTATGGGTATCTTGTATATTTGGGTCTTCTACTACCGCTGTAACGTTAATATTTCCCATACCGATAACAACAATATTTGTCTTTTTATTATCTTGTTCAACAACCAGTTTGACACGAGGGACAATGTTTTCTTCGGTGATACTGGCAACAAAAGTATTTTTATTGCCAACAACAGCATTGATTGGTGTACCCATAGTGAAAATAATAGACTCAATATTTTCCCCCGATATCATATCGTCAACCACCAATAATTCAGTACTACCAACCAAACCACTATCAATCTCAATTTGACTTTCTATTAACGTATAGTCAATTCCATTTGCCTCAGCAGTGCCTGTGACCACAAAAGGTATGGTTACAGGGTATTTCGCAGCATAACCGTTTAATTCTACTGTTACGTTAACTCGCTCACCTTCCGCGACCAATTTATTTGCATAAAAGTTAACTAAGGGATTTACCATTAAAATTTGTGTATCGATTCCTTGATTGCCCTCAGCATCTGACGAAGTCCAAGTTACGGTATATTTACCCGGCGCATAAAATCCATTGCCATCGGGCAATGGGGTCAATTCACCATCTTTTTGATCAAAAGCAGCCGAAACACCTAAATTTATCGGGGTATATAATCCTGTTGCTGAAACAACAAGTGTCCCTGGCGCAATAACTAAAGGTGGCTGTTCATCCTTTTGAATATCAGTTCCGGCTAAGAATTCACTTAAATTATCTATACCATCACCGTCACTATCTAGAAGTGCATCCGAAGCATCAAATGGGTTTAATCCGTTTGCTAATTCAACCTCATCAGGTATACCATCACCATCAGAGTCGTTAGCAGTTAAATCATCCTCCTCATGAAGATCAGAAGAGAGCAATGCTATGTTAAATTCAGTTGCTACTCCTTGCTCCTCAATCACTATTTCTCCTACTTCGCTGACGAGATCTCCTGAATGGTAATGTAAAGTCAACGTATCACCAATGCGTGCAACTTTGTCAGTTCGCGCATTTAACGAATCTATCAGAATATTCAATACATAACGGTTTTCAATAATGGGATTATCCCCCAAACGATAACTTGCTATTTCTTCACCGTTATTTTTAACCACAATAGTGACATGAGTATCAGCCGACGTTAACAATAGACTATCGAGAGAAATAGAACCGTAAAATAAATTGTCAGGTTCAGGTATCTCCGCTTGGGTGAAGTTCGTTTGCAACAATAGACAAACCATTAAACATTTTGTCAATGTGAACACGTTAATTTGTTTCATTGTCATCGCCTTAATTCCCTGAATAACCGTAGGTTTGAAAGTGTAAAAGAATATCTGTAATACCAGAACCATCGCGATTAACGCCATCGGGTGTTAATTGCCCGTGAATAAAGCGATTTAGTCCTTCGTCTGAGTCATTCTGCAAAGTGCCACCAGGAATAATCAGCATCCATTCGGTATTCCACACCGATCGTCCAACCAAACGAGAATCACTGATCGATTGTGACGGAACATATTCACCGCTGTCATGATAGGCACGAAAGCTCGACATACGACGGATATCGCCATAAGTATCGCTTAATGAATCATTGGCAGGTATCCACTCAGGATTAGATAAATCTGAAGCGCCTAATGGAAAAGGTGCAGGCAGTTTTTGGTCAACAACATGCCATTCTCTGGTTTTAAAGTCATCCCCTGAGGGCGAACGTAATACATCCATACCTACAGGTATTAAATAAACCCGTGGCGTATTAGACAATGCGGCGCCGTCATAACCTTCAAACCAAGCGCCTACTGCCCTAACTTTAGTGGCAAAATTAGTGGGGTCGTAAGCACTATCTCCTCCACCGAGTTGATGGCCAAAAAAGTTTAAACCGAAGGTCACTGTTGTTGGAAACCTGATCACTAAGCCCGGCTGCTCACCCGCACTTTCTACCGTGAACGGGCGCGCATAACGTTTAAATTCAGGTATATCCCAAAGGTTAGCGACACGAGCCTCTTCTAAAGTTTTACTCCACGCGTCGTCATTTCCCGCCAGCCTGAAGAGCTCTTTGCGAAGCGAAAAGCGATTGTCTTCAACTTGGGGGTTGTTGAACCCTAACTGACCTCGATAGACATCAAAATTCTGAGTGAGACGCGCCAATACATCGGCTAGGCCAGGTGTTCCAGCAATAGGTACACCGTTAATCACCTGCCCTAAACTGCGCTGACGCACAATATCAGCAAGAAAGTCACGACCCGATCCAGATTCATTACCCAATAAGTTAGTTTCATAATCGTAAGCTGCAGCTGCTAAATACACATAACGAGCAGCTAAGTCGAACTGCGCTCTATATTTCGCTAAAGCATCGTTGCGGAAAATACGGAAGGTCATATCTCGGTAACGATATTGCTGAGTATCTCCGGCAGCGGCTATACGAAATGCCCTACGTTCTTCAATTAAGCGTTCACCCTCAGCCAGTTTTGCGAAATAGCGACCTTGAGTCTGATTGACCACTTCACTTTGAGTAAAAAGCTCCAATCGAAGTACAGCTTCTTCGCGCCAAAGATTTTCAAGTGCTTTTATCCGCGCTAACAACTCAACATTGGTTGTATTTGAAATCAGTTCAATACCCGCTTGCAGTTCAGCTGCTTCTTTACGGAGTTCTAAATCTAGCTCTGCAATCTCAGCATTATCTGCAGCTGCGAAGCCGAGAACGTTTGCCGCTACACCTATACCAGCCAAAGCAGTACATCTAGGAACGGAAGTAGCGTCAACTGAGAATCCAACTGCTTTTGGAAAGCATTCTTTAACTGCTTCACCGATTTCTTCACCTACTTTAGCTGCCGTTCGCCCAGAGAGCTGTACAGCTCTTGCAAGCCCAATTGCAGATTCTAAATCATCAGATAAATTCTGTTGGTTTTGTAATACGGTAATTGTTTCAGCCGCGGTGTTGTATTCCGCTTCCACCAAATCTACAGCGGCTTCTAAATCTAATAATAAGTTTTCATGTCGCTTTAAAGCTCGCTTTAAATTGGCCTGAGATTGAAGCAAATCTGACACGGCTACTTGTAATTGCCCCGGTGCCCGTCGCTTACCCCAAGCTACAGGAGCGATAAAGTCCCAGTCTGCTCCCGTTACAATAGGAAAGTTAACCTCTAATATTGCTCCAGCATCGACATTAGTGTATGCATTATTTAGGGAGTCTGCGTCAAATATAAAGCTATTTTCAGTACCAAATGTCATGGGAGAGAAGAAAGTTGTAAATTCAGCATTTGGCAGTAAATTACCCGATAACTCAGAACTAACATACTGATAATGAAGAATGTCTGGCCCATCGTAATCAGACGGGTAGGTTTTTCCTCCGCCCATATCACCCGCATACGGATAACCGAATATTTCAATTAATTGGTTTTTAAAGCCTCGTTCTTGTTCACTTACCAGTGAGGTTAATTTATCAACATCATCTTGCACGTTTCGTAGCGACTGCGTTTGTTGACTGGCGTGATCAAAAACGACTAGGGCGTTATCCAATGCCTTTTGAGCACGACTGGCAATTTGGTCAAAATGATTCTGGCCTTGTACTGCTGAACTTACTTGCAAGAAGCTAGGGTCGATATCGAATGGCACCACTCCTTTGGCTAAACCTAAAGGATTTAAACCAGCGTCAGCTTTATCAACTTGTGCTTGAATTGAATTGAAACCCGAAATTATTTGGGCTAACTCAACCACGGTTGTGCGGTCAATTTTTTCAATTCCCTCATTGTCGGGATTAGGGTCTTGTGAAGGGAGTATGGCGTTGGCAGTAAGCCAATCAAAATAAGCCCCTTGTCCAGAACGTCGTGCCCAACCGTCTAAACCCCAAGCACGTTCTCGGTCGGTATCTTTATAACCTTGCCATTGACCTGAAGGCGCTTCGACATATTTTTCACGATAACTTAAGTTCACTATTTCAGCACCCGCGCGTGCTTTAGCTGCTGCTGCACCGGCAAATTTCCGCTCATCTAAGTAGTCAATTTCAATGGGCGCGCCACCAATCGTTACTGACTCAGTGCGTGGTGTCCAAGTGTAATTTGGCTCTTGTAATAGATCGTATCTCGTTTTAACCGAGGTTAAGTAATGGCCCCAAGCATCACCATGCCCTTGCGGATAAAGTATGCTGGCATCGGTCTCATTAATGAATCCATCGGCGTTCTGATCAGTAATTCGGTAACTTTGTACATAAGCAACTTCGCCACTGCCTTGAGTAAAGTTCCAAAACAAGCGGTTATTAACAGGAGCTCCTGCAACACCAGCGCGGCTGTCATCACGACCACGCAATAATACTAGTTCTTCTTCTAACGGCGATACCAACTGATTTTGAAAGGTAAATATTGAAGACGCTAAGCTGCCTACAGTGCTGCTGGTATCAAAACCAATAGTTGGGTCTTGCGCATCAGCATAAGCTTCATTACCTAGCAGCATATATAAGTCAGCAATGCGGGTTGAAGCATTCAACAACTGCGTATTCGCCGCAATATCATCGAAACCAGAACGAATACTTAAGTCTTTACCGCGCTCTAATATTGTTTGGTACGCTTCAATAATACCGACAGCATTGACAACATCTGGGTCAGGATTAAAGGGAATAGGACCTGAATACGGTTTGCCTGCTTGGGCTATCATACTGCTTAAGGTACTAATTTCATCGGTGCGGAAATTATTAACCCGCTGATCAAATGGATTCAAGCCGGCAATAACCCGTTTTATCCAGCCCATGGCTAACATTGCTTTGGGTGCATTGGGTGGTTGCGTTGGGTCACCTGCCCACGGACTAGGAACCGTGGCATTATCTCGAATAGGTAAACCGGTATAATGGGTAATAAACCAATTATCACTCAGGGTTAATAAACCGGGACCTTGAATAGTAATATCCAGTGCGCCAAGACCTGAATCTGGCGTGAGTAAGTCCCAGTCTCCAGAATTATCAGGGCCGAAATCTGTATTAAGCGGTGCAAAAGGTTGACCACTGGTATCCGGTTGATAATACCAATTGAAAGAAATCTCATCAGGATCACCTGCAAAATCGCCTGTATGGCGCAAGGTTAATGCTTCTTCAAAAATATTATCTGATGGCACAACCCATATATTACCTTGGTACACGCCATAATCAGCACTCAAATTTATAACTTCTAATTCAATGGGTAAACTTAAACTAGGGTCGTTATTAAATACAACGGTTACATAGCCTTCGCCAGCTGGGCGGCCAGCTGTAAGTGCCATACGAGATCCTAGCATAGCTTGTGGCTCTGCTATGGTATGGTCAACTGCACTCGCTAAAAACTGCCCCCCGGGTAAACTAAATTCACTGTCGTCTAAGCGATCATCTTTTTGATTAATAGGGTTTAAATCTACAAAGTTGTCAGCGAGCCCGTCACCATCTTCATCAATACCTTTACCTAAATATTTGGGCTGCAAACCAATTAAGTAGGCAATATCTGGTATGCCATCTGAGCCACCACCTTCACCATCGTTAGCAACCAAATCAAGTTGATTAGGATTACGCGTTAAGTTATATAGGGCCTTTACTGCGTCTTGAAATGGCGTGTTGATGCTTAGCGCTAAAATTTGTTGTTTTTCTTTGTTTGTCATAATGTTCGGTAGTAAGTGCGGGTCACCAAACAAGGGGAAATCAACCGTGCCTTTGAAACTTAATTGTTTATTGATTTTGTCATAACTTAAGCGAGAACGGAGCACAAAAGGTAGATCGATGAAAAACAGTTTTCCTTGCTGACTTAAGGTGCCAATAGTAGCGTCTAATTCTTCTAAATCGACGCTACGCGCACTTAAAGGGTCCATCAACTTAACCAAGGCATCGGCAACTTGCCCGTTACCTGTTTCCACACTTTCATCGTAAATAATTTGTGCGGCAGCTTGGCCGTCAATGGTGGGTAAATAGCATGCTTTTTCAGCCTCGGCGCCATTTGAGCAAGGCACTTCGCCATTCGGTTTGAATAATGTGGCACCCGGTTGCAACACCGGTACAGATGCTGGCCATTCAAAACTGTATTCAACATTTACCGGAGGTGAGTCAGCGGTGTTATTGTTTAATCTATTTAACCAAGGTATACAGGTACCTATTTCTAAATCTTGAAACCCATCGGCATCTAGATCGTAATCAAAACCGCCTTGCAATGGATAGTAATATTGTAAAGTGACATCACCTGCGGCTCTTGCCCAGGTAAAATCGTCTTTATCTTGCCAAGCCGCTGTAGATTCATCTACGGTAATTGCATTTTCTTCACAAACCGCCATACGGGTCATCGGTTGTGGCAGTTGTAACAATAAGCCGGCAGTTTGACGATAAAGTTCACTGCCATCAATTGGGCTAAAAGGTCTGTTATTAGTACTTGCTGCAATGGCTAATACTTCAAACGCCCATTGATTGTCAGCTATTGAGTCTTGATATTTTATCAATACGTAAGGATCAGAGCCTTGTGCTGAATTTGCTGCTTGAAGCACTACATTCAAATCATTGCGTAAGGCGTAAACTCTTTCGTTTTCAAATAATGCATGCTCTTCGTTTGGGTTATAACCGGCTAGCTCAGGGTCATTTTGGCGATAAATAACAGGATTGCTCATATTTGGCAGTAGCTCGAAACCTTGTTGGCTCGCAATCACTATTTTGTTAGGATTTTCTGGCCAAGCACAATTATATTGCGCGGGGGTATCGCCCCAATATTGTCCAAAATCGTTGGCGGTATACCAAACGACACCAAGGTAATCGTCAATTTCATCAGAGGCACGTTTATTAACCGGTATAATGGGGCCAATGCCTGCTGTATGAATGGTACCGTCATAGCGAGAAAGACTATTAACCACATGACCATTGCGACTGCTCAATAGATTATGCCTATCGTCTGTTATTGGCTGCCCAATAACACAACTACCGGCTGCGGTCTGAAGGTCAAAACTTGGATCGTGCCAGTCTTTGGTATAAACGATTTGAAATACTGACGCTTGAAGCTGTGCATTAGGCGCTTCACCTTCCGGTGTAACTGTGTATTGCAAGGTAACATAGTCAGACTGACTTGCCGTTACAGAAGCTCGATTGAAAACCTTGCCCTGAATACCCGCACTCACTAAATCATTCGAGTTTGCTGGATACACAACACCACTAAATACCAAACGTTGCGCTGTATTATTTACTGCAGGTTCAAGCAGAACAGAAGTTCCCGCAACGTGTGTTTGTACATTTTTATTGGTTTGAACTGGCGAGCCTAACGTTGTGACTCTAGTTTCATTTTGTGTATCTGAACTGACTTTCCATTCAATTGTAACAATACCCGGTGCTTCACCAATGACGTATAGTTTCCCTTCTGAAGGACTCCAGTATAGGTAACTGGAGTAGTCGGAAGCTAATTGGCCATCAATTTTAATATCGGGTTGTAATGGCAATGCTCCATCAGGCAAGGCTATTGCTTCACCAATTTCCCAGCTTTGCGGTATTAACCACGAGCCTGACACAGCATCTAATAATGAGATATAGCCATCGCGAGGATCATCGTATTTATTGATGATTTGGCTAGGAAGTTCTGCCGCGCTTAAACCGCTAATATCAATATCCATCATTGTGCCTGAGCTTGCGGAATTGGGAATTACACTATTGGTTAGTGGTGTATTAAACTCCCATAAACCTTTGAGGCTTAAATCACTTGGGGTAAGTGGCCCCTGTGAATATTCAGGACCATCTGGATCGGCAAGTTGTAGTGCATCTAACGAATATACTTCAGCGTTTATATAGAGTTCATCAACATAACCGTTGAAAGGTTTTAGATTGGTGTACCCTGCTATTGTGCTACTCGTTTGTCCAAAAAACAGAGTTTGTGCGGCAAAGCCACTGTATTCAATGCCTCCAAATTCATATAACCATTCACTGGTGTTAGTTTCACGATAAATTTGCCCACCATCGACCCAAACTGTTGCTCTAACGGCATTGTCAAAATCACCATATATTTCAAGCGCTCGATTAATTTTAATGTTATGCCATTGACCACTTTGTAGCGGCGAATTTAATTTGAATTTAAATGCGCCCTCGGTATTTTCTGCACGATTTTCAATGAGGGTTATCAAGGTTGGCGATTCCATAATTAAATGAAATCTGGTGTTATCACTCATTAACACTTGCGGATAAGACGCGTCGGCATTATCAGCAAACCATACTTTAAAACCAAGTTCATAAACGGGTATTTGTTGTGTAACCGTGTCATAAGGAATTGGCATTGAAATAACATTATCAATACCATCAAAGCTAAGGGCAGTGTCTGTATTAATACCAATTGAAGGTGTTTGCGCCGCGTTTAGATCTGCTAATAGGATATCGTTATTGCCTATTACATCACTAATATCGCCATTTTCTGCAGAGCTTGTGAAATCCCATTCTCCATTTATACATGTGTTGCCGGGACAGTCCGGATAGGTGTTCACAGGAAATGTATTTAAAGAAAACGACTCAAGCGTACCTTTAAAATAATGAGTACCCACTAACACACCAGGAGAGCCCAAAGAAAACAACTTTGCGGCATAAAATAAACAATTGCCAGGACAAGAACTATACCAACCAGTATCTTGCTGAACACCATCAAGCCAAACCGTTATATCAGCACCATTTTCACCGGCTCTGGCTTGATAATTAAATCGTAAAGTGTGCGTTTTACCATCATTAAGTGGCGATGCAAGTATTAAACGTTTATCCCCAGTAACGCCTGAATTGTTTAAAACCAACTCAGTAGGCGACTCCATCACCAAGCTGAAGCGGTTAGCATCGGATACTTGGCCCGATGGATCATTATCACTAATTAGCGCTTGAGGAAATTCAGCTAAGTTGCCAAAACGCAAGGCAAAACTAAATTCTACGGTAGGAGAGAGAATGCTTTCGGTTTCTGCCGATGGTATTATCAGAGCATCATCAATGCCATCAAAGCTAAGAACCTGACGATCTTTTGGCTCAACAACACTGTCATTAAAACGCTCTCGACCCGAAGTAGAACCTGCCACAAATACAGTATTGCCAGTGGCGCTTAACCCAATGCGTGCGTTTTTTTGTGCAATGTAGTCTTCTTCGTCGTTAATTGTTGTAGTTGTGGTTGCCCATTTCCAGCCGAAAGGGTCAGCACTTCTCTCATTTGCCGACAGTTTGGCGACAAATAAAGACGGTGTTGTTACTGCTCTTAATTGTTTCGCTTCGTCAAGATCGGTAAAAATTGGTGCGCCAACATAGGCACCTGAAATATAAACGTTCTGTTCGTCATCAACTGCCAACCCACCTAAGTCTGTACTAAGATGGTCCATGTACCTAACGGTATAAGCCGAAGGTTTAGTAAATAACGAACGGTCGTCTACTTCACCTAAAATACTTTCAGTACCGCTTCCACCATCTAAGCGTTTGACTAAGCCAGCAGCGCTATAATATACGTCGCCTTCAATATCGGTAACGATGTCGCCTCTATATTGAATATCGTCGACTTGTGTTAACCACTGGCATGTCCATACGCCATTAATTTCTTGGTATTTTGAGACAAATACCCACGACTCATAAGGATAAACACCACCACTTGCTATATTGGTACCACACCATGAGCCTCCAGTATTTCCAATACCAGCAATAACACCCAACACATAAACCTCAGTCGCCGATGATGCTGCTATTCGGCTCACTTCTTGTCTATATTCCAACTCTCCATCTCCGCCTTCAATCATGTATGTTGTTGAACTTAGTCCATCAGCATCAATACCGTTGAAATATCCTTTCCATGACTTTGCGACTGCTGTTTTTCCACTAAAGAGACCACTGGCAAACTCTTCTTGTTGTTGTGCATTAATAGTGGTGGTTGTGTACGAGGCTAAATCAACATCATTTTGTGCAGTATAATGAGAATAAGTTGTGGTTTTTGCCCAATCTTTTGTTCCGCCAGCAAAAAATTTACCTGTAAAACCGGTATTAACACTAAGACTCGTTTCTCTGTCGTTACCAAAAGTTGCAGCGCCAGAGCCAATATTACCGTTAATATAAATAGCATTTTCATGATCAACGGCTACTGAGCTGACCGTATCGTCGCCCGTGCCGCCGACTGTTCTGACCCAATTGACATTACCGCCACTGTTATAAGAGGCAACGAAAATATCTTTGCCGCCAGCTGATTCTATAATGAGTGACTTAGCATCAGTGCCTAGAGGAATGTAGTTTTTGATGTCAAACATGCCGACAACAATAATATTGCCATTGCTGTCTACTGCCATGTCGATAATTTCTTCATCACCGTCGCCACCAAATTGCACTGGCCATTGCGCCATACTATTTTGTATCGATGCAAAAATAATGAGCAATACCCAAACTAACTTTAGGCACCAATTATTGGTTTTATGTGGTTGTATAGTTTTCATTGGTTGATGCCTTATTGGTTCAATTTATCAATTTGAGCGGCGTGTCGCAGCGTAAAGGTGCCTGCAGCAATAATGGGTAATTTGTGTAACCCATCAACCACTTCTCTATAAGTTCCACCTTTAGCGTCATAGCCTGCACCGAGTCCATTTTCGATAGTCTCAAAGGTAAATTCCATTTTTCGGTTCACGGCATAAGCTCTTGATACCACTTGGCCATCTATGGTTTTTTTACCATGCTGAGCATGATAAATATGACCAAAAGGGTTTGTTGGCGCTGTGGCAGCTAAATTCAGCTGAAAAGTTACATGGGTATCTAACGAGCCGCCCCCTTCCATGCCCATACTGGTGATTTCTGTGCCTGAATCATCCAAACCAAAATCATAGGCCATGGTGCTAACACGTTTACCAACGGCTTCGCCATCTCGTAAAACTATGCCGGTATAGTCGGCTATGAGTGAGTCATCGGTAAGTAAAACGTAATCACCCACAGTGCCATCAAGATTTTTTTTACGCATTTGAATCACATCTTTAAGTAAGCGCACTTGTGTGCCGTCGCGATGCATAATAATGCGAAACGAAAATTCAGCGGCAACCGGCGTTAATACGTTGCCGGCATCTTTTGTTATGGGTAGTCGATTATCATCGACACACAAAGCATAAGTTTGGGCCGGTATATTTGTAGTAGTGGTAACGGGTACACCGTCTACTAACACAGAGGATATTTCTTGATAGGCAGCAATATCGCAATCGTGCTTGTAATTCTGCACCTGCGAAACTTGGTTTATCGTTACTGTGCCTATCCACAAAGAATTGAGTTTGGGGGCAGAAGCGCTTACAGGTATTAACCAACGACTACCCGCACCACCAATAACTTCAAGGGTTTGACTAAAGTTTTCAGTGGTAAAATCGGCGCGTCGTACGCCCAAAGGAAAACGCAGTTCGCCACTGGCAGGAAGGGTTTTACTGAGACTTGCTGGCAAGGCCAACCATCGCTCTGCTGCAATTGGGTTATCGTTGGAGTAACGCAAGCCAAGCGCGTCGCCAATAAGGTGCAACTTAACATCTTGCTCAGCGTTCTGTCGATTATGTAAAATTGGTTTTAAGCGCGCTAGTGTAGAGCCGTATTCAAGCCGGTTTAGCTGCGGTAAATCAATATGCATGGGGCCGGTAAAATCACTGCCGCTTTGACTGAAAATCCAGTACGCTACATCAGGTTCAATCGGTGTAGTTAAAGGGTCAACCAACTGCCAGCTGTTGTTATTTAAACGGTAAATAGGCTGGCCATTATGTGCGGATGAGTTAGCTAAAAAATCGGAGAAAATAGGCGGGTTAGTAGGGTCAATATGAAAACCCGTTAAATTAAATGACCCTGCCACCCAATTTGCTTTCGGCACTACGGGTTTACCACTAATGGTCAAGGAGGCGTTAGCACTACCGGCCAGATTAACCAAGTAAGAACGGTTAGACGAAATAGCAAACAGGTTAGTTAAAAAAGACTGTTGTGCTTGCGGCGGAAAATAACGTAACCAACCAGCCGCACTTAATAGATTTTCCGGATCAGGGTCTTGAATAAAATCGATTTTTGATCGCTGCTCAAGCCAAGTCCACACGCTGTTTATTTGTGGGCCGGTTTCATCAACAAAATCTGCAAATACCGCCTGAGTTCCACCATCTTCAGGCTCTACCTGTACATATATAGCATTCCATCCTGGCACGAGCTCAATGGTTTGGGTACATTGCCCGCCTTCTACACAGCTGACAGTTGCCATTGATGAGCCACTGAAAAGTATACTGCTTAAGAATATTGCAAACGACACGCTAATACTGGCAAAAGGTGATATTGACTTAATCATTATTCGACTCCGAGTAAGAAGGTCTGGATTATTATTGTTGGATATAGCATCAGTTAGCCTTGTGGTAATAAAGGTGATGCTTGCATGTTTTTAGGTACCTGTGCTGCATTAGAAAGATCAATTCTTTGCATTGCTTGTTGATTAATAACGAGCGGTGCTGCCAACTCTTGCAGTGAAAGCAACCAATCAGATTCAACCTGTTTGCGTTTTTTCTTTGCTATTAAGTTATTAATATTGCCAGATACCTGCGCTAGCGATTTTTGATGTTCAGGCTTTATATCGATAAGTTTTAATAAATAAAAGCCATCAATGCCTTGTACTAATGGCGATAACTTAGCTTTATGGGTGAGTTGTGTGAGTGCTGTAGCAATAACAATATCAAATTGCCCTTGTTTGCCCGAAGTTAACCAACCCACATCACCACCACTGTAGCGTGAGGCTTGATGATCAGAATATTTCGCCGCTAGAGAGCCAAAACCATTTATCGAATCAGGTAAGGTTTTCGCTAAGCTATACACCTGTTCAGCTGTGGTTTTTACCGATGCGTATTTTTCTGCCGATGCTTGTGGGGATAGTGCCAACTGGATCATGGCAAAACGTGTCATTGCAGGTGTAGTGTATCTTACGATGTTGTCTTGATAATAAGCGGAAATTTCATCGTCAGTTACATTGACTTCATTAATAAGCTGGTCGAGTTGATTGTTTCTAAGCTTTGCCACCATAAGGTTCTCAAAGGCGGCTATAATTTTAGGGTCAGTATTATAACCAGCGCGCATTGCTGCAATTACTTGTACTTCACGAGCAATCATTTCATTGAGTACGAGTTGTTTTTGTTGCTCGCTGGCCATCTGTTGTCGTATACCACCACTACGTGACTTGAGACGCTCAATGAGATCTACTACAGAAATATTTCTATTTGAAATGCTTGCTACTAGCGTTTTATCTAGAACTAGAATTTCTTTTTCTACAAGCGGCTCTTGAAAAAAATATGCCAGTAGAGCAACTAAGCAAAATGCCAATATCACTAGCACTTTCATACATTGCCCCAAGAGACATTCACTCGAATGTTAATAACCATTGAAGAAAGCAGTACACAAGTGGCCATCCATAACTTAGTTGAACTGAAGTCAGGCTTATAAGGAAAACTTATCGTTGGAGGAGAAGATATTTCTGAAGTTTTCATGGTAATAGTCCGTTATATTCGATTGATGCTTTATAGCGAAAAATCTATGTTATTTATCCGAGCACACATTGGCCTTATGCACCTATAATACGCTTGCCCTTACCAGCGTATAAGTCCCCATAGGTCTACCTACCACAGACTAAAGTCTGTAGTTACATCCTATCTAACTGAAAATCATGATATTTACACTTTATTGGAATTTAGGAAGTAAGATGGACGAATCAATTGAAATACTGCATGATAAACATACTAATATATTCACCATTTACTCGCGGTACCTAGAACACTCAAAGGGAATATTTTGCAATTAGTTAAAGACGAACACATTCAAGATAAAATTCACGCTGAACAAATTAAAATAATGCACAGTTCTATTCCTTTAATTTTGTTTACTAATTTTGTCGTTGTTTTGGCACTGTCTTATGGTTTTTCAGATGTCGTTTCGCAGACTTCACTTAAAATTTGTTTAGGGCTAATGTTTGTTATGGTGGCTGTTAGAGCTGGCTTGTACTTCAACTATAAAGATAAATTTGATTCAAAAGACTTAAGGCCTTTAGCATTATCTCTCATTATAGGTAGCGGGTTAGCTGGAGTACTTTGGGCGACGCTTAGCCTTCTTTATTTACCTGCAGACAATCAAATATACCAAATTTTTCTTTTGGGAGGTTTAATGGTTATGGCAGGAGGTTCTGCCTTCACATTTAGTATTTATTTGCCGTGCTACTTTGCTTATATTCCTGCTACGTTACTGCCAATAACCCTTCAATTTTTCATCATTGGTGATAAATTTCATAATACCCTGGGCATTATTTCTGTTACATACTTCTTAGTGCTAACGCTATTTAACATAAAAATTAATAAACATTTCAAGGCAACATTAGCACTAAGATTTGAAAACCTCTTTCTTATTGAACAACTCAAAGAACAAAAAGAAGAAGCAGAGCGAGCTAATAAAGCTAAATCTAAGTTTCTTGCTGCAGCCAGTCATGATCTTCGTCAACCACTCTATGCATTAGGATTATTTACCTCGGTACTAGATGAAACAATCAAGTTCCCAAAAGTTAAACGCGTTGTTGAACAAATTAATTCATCAGTAACGGCCCTTACCAATCTTTTTGACAAGTTACTTGATATATCTCAACTTGATGCTGGTGTGGTTATAGTAAATAAACAAGACTTTGCATTGAGTGATATCTTTGACAAGTTAACTAAGGAATTTTCCAGAGAGGCGCAAGAAAACAATATAGAGTTTATATGGCCCACTGAATATCCAGCCGTTCACAGTGAGCCTGATTTACTTGAACGTATTCTTAGAAATTATTTGTCTAATGCCATTAAATATACCTGTGAAGGTTGCGTGGAAGTTATTTGCGAAGCGCGTAACGGGAAAGTTTACATTCGAATCTCAGACACAGGTATAGGAATGACTGAAGAGACACTTGAAGAAATTTATGAAGAATTTTATCAGGTGAGTAATCCTGAAAGGGATCGGCAAAAAGGCTTAGGGCTCGGTTTATCTATCATTAAAAGAACTGCCGACTTACTTAATCATGAAATTTCAGTAACCTCCGAAATAGGAAAAGGTTCAATTTTTTCAATTGTTGTTACGCAAGCAGTAATGATGAGTAAAGCAAATTCCGAAGTAAGCAATATATGCGAACAAATTCAACCGACAAATAAACTCGTACTAGTTATTGATGATGAAGAGAGCATCCGTGAAGGGCTCACATGTATGCTAGAACTTTGGGGATATCAGGTAATAGCTGCGGTCGATACTACTGTTGCGATACACCAACTTCAAGAAAACAATCAAAGTCCAGACGTTATTATTTCTGATTACCGGTTAAAAGAAAATAGAACAGGCATTGATGCTATTAAAGCGCTTCACGAGAAATATGGCAAGGATATCCCTGCGCTATTAATCACAGGTGATATGATGCAAGAACGATTAATAGAAATAAAAGACAGTGGGTTACTAGTGTTATTTAAACCCGTTCCAGCGATGAAACTTAGATCATTTTTAAGTAGTATAAAATGACCAAAACGCGCGTTATTTAAACAGCTCTAGTTTTTGTATCATAAGTGCAGCTTCGGTTCTATTACTTACGCCAAGACGTTTAAAAATAGACGTGGCATGCATTTTAATCGTTGCTTCAGCAATACCAATTTCTAACGCTATTTTCTTATTAGAATGTCCTTTCATCATCATATTGACAACTTCTTGCTGTCGAGGAGTGAGTGTTTCCTGTGTATTCTGATTATTATTTTTTCGTAAAGTCATCGATGATGGAATGTATATTTCACCTGAAATAATCAAACGAAGTGCATTTAACATCACTTTACTGGTTGTGTCTTTTGGAATAAAACCTAAAGCGCCACCATCAAGTGCTCGGTTTAAGTCACTTTGTTGTTTCGATGCTGATAAAACGACTGCTGAAACAAGTGGGAAATTTTTTCTACAATAGCTTAAAAGGACAAAACCGTCTTTATCCGGCATGGAGAGATCCAACAAAATCATATCAAGATCCGGATGACTGTTTAAATATATAATCGCTTCATCATAATTACTCGCTTCTAAAATAGTTAGGTCATTTTCAAGCCCATTAAGCACGTATACTAACCCTTCACGAAATAGCGCATGGTCGTCGACGACAAGAATCTTCATTTAGTATTCCTTAAATTGACTAGAAAGCTCTTTACGACCACTACAGACCAGGTGGATAGATATTATGTGAACATTGATAATGTTAGTAACTCTCTTAGTTTGGACCAACAGTTATTGTAAAGAATAAATAGATTTAGCAATCTTATAGTAAACTACTATAAGATTAATATTAATACCTTATAATAGTATCTTAACGTGCACCAGAAACGTAAAGTTTTAAATAATCAAAATTGATATTGGGTTAAAAGAGCCTCAAGCAAAAAATTGAGCCTAAATTTACTCCTAAAGTCTGTGGTCATTCACATAACAATTAGTAAACAGTGCTTGTTCAAACATTTTCTGTATTCAAGGTAGTTGATAGTTAGGTTTATAACCATGAGCGACCTATTATTGGAATTGGTGGTATTCCCCCCTACGAAAAAACTTAAACTTATACCACTAAAGCTGAGTATCATCATGGAATTACAATGAATTCAGGCGATTTTTCTAGCCTAATCAAAACCACAATAAACATCACTGCAATACAGTTAAACTAGAGTTAATAACCTAAATCGCTTTGTGCCCCGAAGCGCCATAGAATTTAATACCTAAAATTATATTAATCTAATATCCGCTTTGGTATTTTCTAATCAAATTAGAATTTTTGACTTTATAGATTCCTGATGAAATTTAGAACAATTCTATTATCTAACGCAGGGCTGATTTTCATCTGTTCAAATGTCGCTAGATAAGCCAAGGCTAAAGTCAGCTATCGTATCTAAGAAGACCTTAAGTTTTTCAACTCGTTATGTAAAGCGCACAAAGTGATCCTATATATTTTGGTTGAATCTCAAGTATTATGACTGAAAAGTCATTTTTTCAAAAAAGCCACCTTAACTGCATCCCTTTAAAAAACCACCAACCGTAAATGAGACTAATATCAATCGTTATGCGCAGTAACACTTGATAATAAACTTACCGTTAACCTACAATGCGCTTTATCTGTGCCTGCAGATAAAGCATAAACTAAAACCTACAGCATGGTTTGATTGGCTTCTTTGAAGTTTAGCTTGGCATAAGTCAATAACAAAATACCACCCGCAACGATAATAGCCGTTAAATATAAGGCATAGTTATAAGTGGTAAATTGTTCAATAAGTGCCACACAATACAAGGGGGCAATAATTTGGCCAAGGCCGTAAGCTGATGTGATTGCGCCCATAATAAAGACCGGGTTTTTATTGGACAGCTGGCCAGCAAAATTCATAAACAAAGCAACTAAACCTATAAATGTTGCGCCAAAAAACAAACCACTAATAAGGTTCATAATAATATTATTCGAAAAAGTAGGAATTAAAATACCAACAATCTGCAACAACATAGCGGCCATCATGATATTAATACTGCCAAAGCGATGTGCTAAACGCATCCATATAATACAAGAAGGGATGCCAGCAACACCAACGGCTAACCATACATAGCCGCCATATCCTGCTAATCCGTCTAATGAATTGACGATATCAGGCAGAAATGTTGCTTGTACCACCATACCGATACCTTCGGTAAAGTAAGCCAAAATTAAGACAATAACCATAGGTGAAAAAAGCGTTTTATCAAATTTGTGTTTCACCACTTCACTGCTTGGTTGTCTATCAAACCTTAAGATATAAGCCGAATAGCAAGATAAAAAAGCGCCAAGGATAGCGAGTACTAGCCATGCATCTTTCCAATCGCCACCAAAATAAAATACCGCTCTCATAACTAAATCAGTAATGACAATTGAAAAACCTAAACCGCTAAAGTGGATACCCATCGCCTTAGTCTTATTGGTGGCTTTTAGCTTTAACATAACAACAGCAGAGCCAACAACGAGCGCCATTGCCGCACCAAATCCCGCTAATAATCGCGCAATTATCCATAGAGTATTATTTTCGGTAATGCCTAAAACAAAAGAAGAAAGCACACAAAGGCACAAACCAAATCTAAAATACCTAACCTTGGCATGTATATCTTTAATAAAAATAGAAAAAACAGAGCCCATCAAATAGCCAAGATAATTGATTGAGGCAAGCACACCAGCGAAGGCGATGCTGATTGACTCCTCTAGCATAGTCGGTAATAGCGACGTAAAAACAAAACGAGCGACACCTACCCCAACCACAAGGGCTAAGATACCTGCTAATAAAATTGAGTGGTTACTGTCTCGGTGAAATTGTAGCATATTTGTCCAAAAAACATTTCTTCGCTATATCTTACACTGTATAACTAAAGGGGTAGATAGGTAAATCACCAATAATGATAAATGCTATACAAGATAATCATATAAATAATAATGACCAGAGACTTTATCTTTATAGATTATTTGGCACAAAAAAAATGAGTGCCAAGGCAATGATAATATTTAGTGCTATGAACAATTTTTCACGTAGGTAAATATTATCTCAATGTGCAACGTAATAGCCCCTTTCTATATAGCTTTACAGCGCTATCCCCCCCTTTATAACCCCCTTTAACTTTTAGATTATCAGTAAACTATATGTTGCTATTGGACTCAATTTAAATATGTTATCGTCTAGCTAATTTAATCGCTCAGGTTTATTATTTTTAATGTCATTTGAATTGATTTTTCTGTTCTTTGCCGGTTTTTTTGGTGGTGTGCTTAACTCAGTTGCTGGTGGCGGTAGCTTTATTACCTTCCCCGCACTTATTTTTGTTGGCCTTCCTCCCATTATCGCAAATGCGACCAACACTTTTGCCTCATGTGCCGGCTATATGAGCGGTACTTATGCTTTTCGAAAAGAGATTGCTGCTAATAAAGCTCAACTGCCACTCATTATAACAATCAGCGTGATCGGTGGTATTATCGGTGCATGGTTATTACTAAAAACACCTGAAGTGCTGTTTCGTGAAGCTATCCCTTGGTTACTGTTATTTGCGAGTGTATTGTTTGTTTTTGGCGGCAAGATTAATGCTGGACTTAAAAAATTGGCAGCCAATCACCAACATGCCTCATCAATAGGTAGTTTATTACTGATCATTGTTCTGTTAGGTATCGCTATTTATGGTGGTTTTTTTAATGCCGGTTTAGGCATAATTACCCTTAGCTATCTGGCATTAGCTGGTCACACTAATATCAATACAATGAATGGCTTAAAGCTATTGATATCCTCAGCAGTATCAATAATTGCTATCACAGTGTTTATTTACAATGATGTGATTGCCTGGTATCAAGGAACTATTGTGCTGTGTGGCACATTAGCTGGAGGTTATATTGCTGCAAATGTTTCACGCAAATTGCCACAAGCTAAGGTCAGGTATTTTGTTATTTTCGCGAGTATTATAACCACTCTGTATTTCTTTTATGATAGTTATGCGAACTAACGTTTAGATAAGCTTTCGCCGCGCAACAGCTAGTGATATTAATGAGACGGTAAGTTAAGTGGCAGCGTTTATTGGTTAAAAATGTAACCTAAGCGCATTCGAATAAGAACCTTGTAAAACTAATAGCAGCTTATGTAAGACCGATTAAATCCACTTAAATACCATTTGAACGTTGATTTATAAAGAGTTGTGAGAACGTTTCTTAACTTTCTTTAGCTATTTCACGTAATGCTTGTTCAAAAACATCCGCTGGCTGACCACCACTGATCAAATGCTTATCATTGACTATCACGGCAGGCACTGAGCTTATGCCCATTGATTGATAATGGCGTTGCAAAGTACGCACCTCTTCTTCGTATTCATCAGACGCTAATATTTGTTGAGCCTTTTCTTTATCTAAACCAACACTTTGCGCTACATCGAGTAGCTTTTGATGATCACTGGGATCGCCACTCTCTTTAAAATATAGATCAAACAAGGCGAGTTTAAGTTCAGTCTGCTTATTATATTCTTTTGCCCAATGAAGCAGCCGATGTGCATCAAATGTATTATATATTCGACCACCACCACGGTTACCAAATTCATAACCAAGCGCTAAACCTCGTTGCTTGATCATCAGTCTATTTTGCTCACTTTGTTCAACACTAATGCCGTATTTTTCGGTAATGTGTTCGGTAATATCCTGACCTTCTTTTGGCATATCAGGATTGAGCTCAAACGGTTGCCAGGTGATATCAACTGAAATATCATCCGCAAGTTTGGTTAATGCTTGATTTAAAGACTGGTAACCAATAATACACCAAGGGCAGGAAACGTCGGAGACAATGTCTAATTTAAGGTGTTTACTCATATTTTTTCACTTGAAATTTGTTGGTAAAATAACTTAAATTATTTGCAGCGTTTAAGCCGAGTAAAAAATAAGCTAAGTAAAGAAAAATAACCATGACAATAAATGGTTAGCGATAGATTAACATAAAGTAGTTTTATACATTGCAATAACAACCTTTCGCTTCTTTAACAACAAGATTAGCGGCATAACCTTTTAAGTAGTTATTTAACATAGTCTGGGCATAGCCTGACGTTTGCGAGCAAGCTAAACCTTGCCCATAAGGACCAAAATAGACAACTTCACCTGATTCATCTATTAATGCTACAGAGGGCGTGGAGGGAATAGTATTGTGCTCATTAATGACAACATTTTTTATTAAAAAATCATTAGCACCCGCCAGTTTATTGAGGTCTTTAATATGTTTTTCACTGTACTGTTGGCATTCACAACTCGGTGTAGAGAAATGGAGTAGTGTTTTTTGACCCGTCATATTGGCCAGCTTGGCATAAGGTAACAAATAACCAGATAGCTCCTGACTTCCTACACCCGCTAACTTATTACTCTCATCAAACTCGACAAGCCTATCTTTTATCAGGTAACCAAATGCAGATAGCGTAAAAGCTATCCAAACGGTAAGTACTCCCCACTGAAGTTTTGACATTAGTTTACTTAAAACGAGCAATATTAAGTGCCATTGCATTCGAGGTAACACTAACACTATCGGCCTCTAAAGCTAATGCTTGGACTCTTTCTCTGTCGACTAAAGCTGTATCTCTTAGCGTTTCAGCACTTTTTGCTATATCTGCGGTGGTTACAGATTGCTGCTCAACCGCTGCGGCGACATTAATCGATATAGCACTGGCATGCTCGACAAGTGCTGACGCTTGAGCTATTTGTTTTTGAGCTTTATCAGCACTTTCAATGACTGATTGCACAATTCCAATACTATGGGTCATTGAGTCTGTTGTTAATTTAGAGTAACTTTTTAACAGGGAAAGCGTTTGACCTATTTTATCAGTACTTTCTTTAGTGCGAGTTGCTAAAGCACGGACTTCATCGGCAACAACAGCAAAACCTCGACCTTGCTCTCCTGCTCTTGCTGCTTCTATTGCCGCGTTTAACGCTAATAAATTTGTTTGCTCAGCAATACCACTTATTTCAGATAATACCTTCGAAATAGCTTCTGTAGAGTTAGCAAGATCGTTCACTTGTTCACTGGTCTTTTCAAGTGCAGATGTTAAATTTTTGTTTTGATTATTAATGCTAATAATTTCTTTATTAGATGCCTTCGTAAAATCAGTAGCTTCTTTCATTTGATCACTTAACTGGGTCGTTTCTTGCGCGATAGATGCTACTGTCACTGCCATTTCTTCTGCCGATGTCGCAATCACTTCAGTTTCTTGTTGACGCTGTGCTGTCGAGCTTTCAAGTTCTTCTTTGGTTCTATTTAAATTTTGTGAGTTAGCATTTAATTCGACAACTTGCTCTTTTACCCCTTGAATAACCTTTGATAATAAATCTAATAATTCATTAAAAGACAATAAGGTTCTATTATTATTGGCCCTCACCTTGATGCTCAAGTCAATCGCATTGACATCAACCGTTAATGAAGTCGCCACTAACGATAATTCTTTACCCGTTTCACTTTCTACTTTCATAGAATGTGCTATGTAGCCAGCAATAATAGACTCAGTAATAGCATAAACAGCATGTATTATCACGGTTGAGAAGAGCAATCTATCTTCGTCAAAGATATAAACACCCGTATCATTTACTTGTAAGTAGTAAAAAGAAAAATGGTGTACGGCAACAACAAGTATAGCGGTAATGAAGACCCGCCAATCTTGAAAAATAATTAAAAATGCTAAAAGGATAAAAATTTCAAAATGCACTTCAATTAAGCCCTGTGCTTGATGAATATGCAAGGCTGCAAATATCATTACTGCGAGCGCTGAAACATGACCGGAGATAGCACCATCTCCAGCTGTTTTATAGAAGTATATCGGCACAAGTAATGCGGGTAGACCAATGATAAATACAGATAGGTATGAGTCGTAGATGAAAGCCAAGAGCAAACTTTCAGCAAATAAAATACATAAAAGGTATGTAAATAGTGTGTTGTTTTTATTCATTTTCATCCCGTTATACAGACATAATTAACATCAACTTTACTATTGTTAAAGTTCGATATATTAGGGGTAAATTGCTATCATCGCAAATAAAACCTAACCCTTTAAGTCCCTGTAAATCGCGCTTTAAATCAAGATACCATAACTTTAGTTCAATAAAATTGACAAATCAATATCATAAATATTTAAGTCAGTTAATTTAATAGCTGTTTGTTTAGTTAGATAATGTCTAAGCGGTTAAATATTTATAAAAATATGTTTTATTTAGCTTGGCTATACAGGCGATATAAAAAATAACCCAGGTTCAAGATAAAAAACTCAATCATAATGGTGTATCATCAGCTTACTTCTGCTTATAACATTAAAAAAACACTAGTGAATTCATGAATTATATTCCTTTAGATGACCTTAAAAATGCTTGGGTTTTTAGACATAAAAGCCTGCCGATCGATGATAAAGATAAAACAAAAATAAAACCTATGGTTCAAGCACGAGCACAAGTTGTTTGGGATACCTTTATTAGTCGACAAGTTGACCATCCTGATTTTTTCAAAAAGGGTGATTGGCCATTTGAAGAAACGACTTGGCAGAAAACATTGGCTTGGGAAAGTATTTGGGACAGTGAACAAGCAGAATTGCCTGCAGAAGTTGTTGGTCATTTAGCGTGGGACAATAATACCGTGGTTTATTTTTGTAGTGCAAAAAACAATGTTATTGAAACAACTTGGGCTGTTTTCCAACGTTGTTGGAAAAACTTTCTTTTTATGGATGATGGACCACTTCTTATCGGCAAAAAGCGTAAAGAAGCGGTGCAATTTTTATCTAATGGTCAATGTAAGCTTGGTTTAAAAAAGTAAAGACAAATACGCCAATTAAATTTAGGCTTAGCGCTTAACATGTTCAAGTTCGTTAATATCGTCTTCACCTGACAATAGTACAGCAAACCAACGACCTTCTTCTGCGTTCTCTAAGCCTATTTTAATGATCATGGTTAACGGCACCGAAAGTAACATCCCCACTGAGCCGAGTAACCATCCCCAAAAGATTAATGACAGAAAAATCACTAGGGTTGACAACCCTAAGCCTTTTCCTAAATAACGAGGTTCAACAATATTTCCCATCACCATATTAATAGTGATATAGCCTAAACCGATAAGGCCGGCCTCAGGCAAACTCAATTGTAATACGGCCAGTGACATCGCCGGAACCGCTGCGATAATAGAGCCAATATTAGGAATATAATTAAGCAGGAAAGCAAGCACTCCCCAAAGCAAATAAAAGTCTAAACCAAAGGCCCAGAGCATTATTGAAACTATAATACCGGTAGCAATACTCACTAAGGTTTTAATCGCTAAATAGTTATTTACCGAGGTAAGAAAACGGTCTATTTGCTTTAAGCGCATTTCGGGATCTGCTAAGGCAAAATGTAACTTCTTAGGTAAAGACGAGGCTTCAAAAAGCATAAAAATAACCGTGATGATAATAAGAAATAAATTGGCCATCACACTGCCTAATCCGCTAAGCATATCGGCTGCTAAGCCCATGGCTGCAGCGGGGTCAAAATACTCCATTAATAACGCTGACGATATAATAATATTTTTATCGGCTAACTGCTCAGTTATCCAAATAAACTGTACTCTTAATTGTTCGCGATATTCAGGTAGTTTGAGGGATAGTTCAGTGAGTGATTTTCCAACTAAACCCGCAAGAGATAAAGCAACAATAACGAACAAGGCTATGACTAAAAGTACCGCTATTACTTTTGGTATTTTATAACGGCTAGCGCGGGCAATAAGCGGGTTACAAATAATAGCGATAAAAACAGAAAGTAAAAAAGGTACTAAAATATTAGCAGCCGTTTTTATCCCTGCAAAAACAATAAACAGTGCTGCGGTTACTACCAGCATTTTTACTGCTCCGCCTGATTTTTCCATTAATCCCATAGTGTTAACTTTATCATTTAAAAAACCTTACTATACCTGAAACTTAAATCTAGTGTTAATAAACTTAAGTTTCGATTGTTAACAAGCAAGCACGGTTTACATTGTTCGACGGATCAAGGTCAAACTTGACATATTCAATAATCGCCAACAACTTAGCATGCCCATGATACCAACAAATCCAGCGCCAGCAGCGATACCCACTAACCAGTAATCAAAATGAAAGCTCGCCGACATTTCAAAGACTTGCGTTTGCAAGAAAAATACCGCTATTTCCATCGCAATACTCGCCATTAACCCCGCAACAGCGCCAAGTGCAACAAACTCAAACAACACACTATTTCTCAGTAGTGAACCTTTTGCACCTAAGGTACGCAATATCGCTAACTCTCGCTCACGCTCCTCCATACTTGCTTGCACTTGTGCAACCAACACTAAACTACCCGCTAAAATAACTAACACTAAAATAAGTTCAATCGCGATTGAAACTTGCTCTATCATGCTGGTCAGTTGTTTCATTATTGCACCAAAATCCATAATTGAGATGGTAGGATATTGGCTTAAAAAGCGATAAACTTCATTTTTTTGCTGGTCTGATATCATCCACGCCGAAATAGAAGTGGACTCTATATCGATAACGGCAGCTTCATTGAAAATCATAATAAAATTTAACTGTCGACTCTTCCAGTTAACGTCGCGAATACTAGTAACCGGCACGGTAAATTCGTCAGTACCAATAGTAAAAGTGAGCTCATCGCCGAGTTTAACATCTAAACGTTCAGCCATACCTTTTTCCATAGAGACTTGCGGTAAAGTATCCTCTATTTGCCACCATTGCCCTTCGATAACTTCATTGGTCAAAGGTAATTGCTCTTGCCATGTTAAGCTTAATTCACGGCCAGCACCTTTTCGCTCTTTTGGCTTTTCTTTATTCTCTACCTTGGGTTTGTCTGTGTCGGTCGTTGCTGAATCTTTTTTCTCATCTTCGTCAATTTTGACTGTTTTTTCACCATTGATCGCTGATAAACGTCCTCGAAAAATAGGATAAAACCCCTGATTATCAAGATTGAACTGCTCGGTAAAAGCTTGCAGTGGTGCAACTTCTTCATTGGCAATATTAAGTAAATAATGATTAGGCGTGTTTTCTGGGAATTGTGCTTGCCACTCATCAATAATTGAACTTTTCATTACCGTTATTAGCAATAATAACTGAATAGCGATAGTAAAACTGACTAATTGCACACTATTTTCATTGGCGCGGCGCTTTAAGTTTGCTAAAGCCAGATGCCAAGCTTTGCCGGCTTTAGCGCCAGCACTTCGCCCTGCCCCCATGATTAATCGCCCTAAAAGCAATAAAACACCAGAAACTAATATACCACCTAACAACAATGACAAACTCATAACGAGATCGCGACTAAATAACATCAGTAACGCAAAGAGTGCCAGTAGCGGGATCACTTGATGCCAACCAAACCTTGGTAATTCATTTTTGCTAAAACCGCGAATAACATCGAGTGGTTTTGTTGAAATTAATTGAGTAATAGGATGAATGGCAAAGGCAACCGCACAAAGCACTCCCGTTATTACAGCAGTGATAAATGGTTTAAACGTTAGTTGGCTTTCATCTAATGACAAGTAGCTCTCTATAGCATTCACACCCGCGAGCATCAGCATATAACCAGCAACAAGCCCTACTATGATACTTATTAAGCTCAGTAAACCCCAGTGCAGCATATACAATTTTTTTACGTGTGATGTTGAAGCGCCTAACGCTTTAAATACTGCAACCATAGGTTGATGACGTTGCCCATATCGTCGACTGGCGACCGCAACAGCGACAGCAGCAAGCACAATACCTAACATACTGGCTAACGATAAAAACTTCTCTGAGCTGTCTAAGACCTTTGATAGACGATTTTTTGCTGATTTAGCATCGTACCAATTTTGAGTTTCATTGAGTTGTGGCTTTATCCAGGTTTCAAATGTTTCAATATCGTCACGCTCTCCCGCAAACATATATTGATAATAAACGCGACTGCCGGGCTTTATCAACTGAGTTTTCTCAATATCTTTAATATTAAGAAATATAGTGGGTCCGGCAACAAACATACGGTATGAACGGTCAGGAATTTCTACAATAACACCGGCAACAGTCAGCGGGAGAACCCCGACTTCTATTGTGCCACCAATTTTAACATCTAGACGGCTAAGAATACTTTCTTCAACATAAGCCGTTCCTTGTTTTGGCGCGCCAACCGAGCTGGGTATTTCTTGATCTAGCGACGTTTTAACAAGAAGCTCGCCGCGCAAAGGATACTTTTCAGAAACAACATCAAGTTCAGATAACAGCATGTTATCACCTGAAAACACCATAGAATCGAGTAATATTTTCGAAGCGACATTGAGCGATAAACTATCACTTTTATCAAGATATTCGGTCGGTATTACTCGGTTAGAGCCCAGCACACGATCAGCTGCTATGGTGTTAGCGCTGTTGGTGATGATAGCTTGCTTAATTTGCTCTGAAAAACCCGTTAATGAAAATACGGTACCGACAGCGAGAACAATCGCTAAAAATATAATGGTTAAGTCACCGCGGCGAAACTCATGATGTAACAGTCGTAATGATTGTTTAACCCAAGTCTTTGATGGTTTTACCCTTAATTCAGTCATCGTTAACCTACTTTCATATGAGCAGGAAGTTCATCTTGATTGGCGTTGTTGAGATTAACCTCTTGTAAAACGCCGCTGTCCATTTCAACTTGACGTTGACAGCGCTGGGCTAATTTTGGATCGTGAGTGACCAATATTAAGGTGGTGCCATGTTTTTCATTTAATTGAAAAAGTAAATCGGCGATATGAACGCCTGTTTTGGTATCTAAATTGCCCGTAGGTTCATCGGCGAATAATACGTCGGGCTTGGTAATAAAAGCGCGAGCAATAGCGACCCGTTGTTGTTCACCACCCGATAATTGTGACGGATAGTGTTCAGCACGTTCACCAAGACCTACAGCTTCAAGTAACGCCAGTCCTTGTTGTTTTGCATCAGGTAAATTTGCTAATTCAGCCGGCAACATAACATTCTCAAGTGCGGTTAAACTGCTAATTAATAAAAATTGCTGGAAGATAAATCCAACGTGATCTGCTCGTACTTGACTACGTTGCTCTTCATTAAACTGGTGCAATGGGTGGTTTTTAAGATAAACTTCACCTGATGTAGGTAAATCTAAGCCCGCTAAAATAGCTAACAAGGTTGTTTTTCCTGAGCCTGATGAACCTACTATTGCTAATGTTTCACCTGTATTCACCGTTAGGTCAACAGGTTGAAGTAGATCAAGAGTTTTCTCTTCTAACTGCACAGACTTAGTTAACGCACTTACTTTTAATATGGCTTCGGAATTTGACTTCATGAATAAACATCCCATTTATATTTTGTTTTTAAGCTTAATAGCTTTAATTTCTATATCTTTTTCGACATTGGCTAACCCTTCAGCCAAGCATTCTATTTTACTACTAGGTGATAGTGTTAGTGCAAGCTATGGAATGAAAGAAAACCAAGGCTGGGTTCACCTGCTAAATACACAATTTACTACGCAAAAAAGTCCTTATAAGATCACTAATGCTAGCATTAGTGGTGAGACTACAACAGGCGGTTTATCAAGGTTACCTGGGATATTAGCCAAAGAAAAAGTTGACCATTTAGTGATAGAACTTGGTGGCAATGATGGCCTTAGAGGCTACTCACCAAAGAAAATTAAAAATAATTTGTTACAAATGATAAAGCTCGCTCAAGATAAAAACATTCCAGTGTCACTCTATCAAATCAAAATCACCCCAAATTATGGGCCTCGTTATAATAAAATGTTCGAACAAGTATTTATTGATGTTGCCGCTGAAACTAACATTAACTTGTTACCTTTTTTTGTTGAGCCATTAGTCACCGACGCCAGTTTAATGCAAAAAGATGGCATTCACCCAAATGTTAAAGCTCAGCCAATTATTGCTGAATTTGTTGCTAGTCAGTTTACAGAAATCATGGAAGAATAATATGGATTTTATTTGGATTCTATTTGCCTTTGGTTGTGGGATGGCAGCAAAGTCATTTTCATTACCACCATCAATTGGTTATCTCTTTGCAGGGTTTTTACTAAATTTTCTCGGTTTTCAAGCCGACGACAGTATCAATACATTAGCAAACCTAGGCATCACCTTAATGTTATTTACTATTGGCTTAAAACTCAATGTTAAAGACTTATTAAAAAAAGAAGTTTGGTTAGGTAGTTTGTCTCATAGTGTCACTTGGGTGTTAATCGGTGCTTTGCTGCTAAAATTACTCGCCCTTGCTGCTATTAGTTACTTTACTGACTTGTCTTTCTACACCTTAGGGTTAATTATTTTTGCCTTGAGCTTTAGTAGTACGGTTTGTGTCGTTAAGCTGATGGAAGATCACGGCGAAATGCGCACGCGCCACGGTAAATTAGCCGTGGGAATTTTAGTGATACAAGATATTGTCGCGGTAATATTTTTAGTGGTGGCGACCGGTAAGTCTCCAACATTATGGGCTTTACTGTTGTTGAGTGCCTTTTTTATAAAGCCGTTAATCAATAAACTTATTGACCAAGTAGGTCACGGTGAGCTTATTCCGCTAACCGGATTTTTCTTAGCCTTTGGTGCCTATGAACTTTTCGAGTTAGTGAGCATTAAAGGTGATTTAGGCGCCCTGCTCGTCGGGATGTATTTGGCTTCGCACAGTAAAGCCAGTGAAATTAATAAATCATTGATGGGCTTTAAAGATCTCTTTTTAATTGGTTTTTTCTTATCTATTGGCTTTACCGCATTACCCACAGTAGAAATGCTTGCGATGGCAGGCCTACTAACTTTACTTATCCCTGTAAAATTTTTCTTATTCTTTTTCTTATTCACACAATTTAAATTACGTGGCAGAACCTCTTATTTAACGGCACTAGCATTAAGCAATTTTAGTGAGTTTGGTTTGATCATCGCTTCGCTATCAACAAAAAATGGTTGGTTAACAAATGATTGGTTGGTCATTTTGTCCTTGGCCGTTTCCTTATCGTTTATTATTACTAATATCACTTATAACTTTGCTCATCGGATTTTCACCCGACATAAATTGTTTATTTGTAAATACGAAAGAAAAAGTAAACTCAGCGAAGATAACTTTATACAACCTTGTGATGCACCGATTGTTGTAATTGGTATGGGTCGCGTTGGTATGGGTGCTTATAAAGCTTTAGACAGCCAGGCTACGGGTCAAGTATGGGGATTAGATGCCGACCAAGGTAAGATCGCTTGGTTGAATGATAATAACGTGCAAGCATTTTGTGGTGACGCGGAAAATATTGATTTTTGGGAAAATATAGAAATAGAGAAACTAGAGTTAATCTTGCTCGCTTTGCCAAAAATTCAAGATATTAAAAATATAACCTTACAATTAAGACATGCAAATTATCGGGGTCAAATAGCGGCTATTGCTCGGTTTGATGATGAGCGCCAAGAAATTGAAACCTTTGGCGTAGATAAAGTGTTTAACTTCTATACTGAGGCTGGCGTTGGTTTTGCTGAGGAAAGCTTAGCGATGATCAAACCGAATAAGCAGTAATATAAAGACTTGAACCAGTAATCAGGTCACTAAAGATTGATTGCTAATAAGTAACAGATCATCCTGTTACTTTGCTTTTACTATCGCCTTTAGGCTGCTCAGTAAACTAATAAGATTGTCAGATGGTGAACCCAGCAACTAAAGATCACTGGGTTTGCTCGACGATGTTCGATAAAATAGTGATACCACGACGTAAAAGCTAAAGCACCTTAGCTGACAAACTCGAAAAAGGTGATCCTAAGTCACTTTGTATGTTGCAGGCTTAGCAATGTAACACTAGATTGCTTAAAATAGACTTAAGGTAATATTCTTATGGAAACATCAAATTTCAGGCATAAAAAAACCGACAATAAGTCGGTTTTTTTATATCACTTATAGCACTGACTCTTTAGTAACTCGTTACATAAAAAATAAGTGGCATCCCTAAGGGGATTCGAACCCCTGTTACCGCCGTGAAAGGGCGGTGTCCTAGGCCTCTAGACGATAGGGACACTAAAACTATTGAGTAAGTAAACATTGAATAAACAAGGTTTAGCTACTTAGAAAAGCATCAAACAAGATTTTCATCTTGCTTTTATGATTGAAACATTCTTCAATCAAAGGAAACAACAAGACCTAGTTTGTTATACCCTTTTTACCTATTTATTAACTTCCAATAAAGGAAATAAAAAATAAGTGGCATCCCTAAGGGGATTCGAACCCCTGTTACCGCCGTGAAAGGGCGGTGTCCTAGGCCTCTAGACGATAGGGACACTAAAACTATTGAGTAAATGAACATTGAATAAACAAGGTTCAACTACTTAGAAAAGCATCAAACAAGATTTTTATCTCGCTTTTATGATTGAAACGTTCTTCAATCAAAGGAAACAACAAGACCTAGTTTGTTATACCCTTTTTACCTATTTATTAACTTCCAATAAAGAAAATAAAAAATAAGTGGCATCCCTAAGGGGATTCGAACCCCTGTTACCGCCGTGAAAGGGCGGTGTCCTAGGCCTCTAGACGATAGGGACACTAAAACTATTGAGTAACTGAATATTGAATAAACAATTTTCAATTACTTAGAAAAGCATCGGACAAGATTTACACCTTGTTTTTATCATTGAAAAAATTCTTCAATCAAAGGAGATAACAAGACCTAGTTTGTTATACCCTGTTTACTTATTTAATTACTGCCAATATGGCGATAAAAAAATAAGTGGCATCCCTAAGGGGATTCGAACCCCTGTTACCGCCGTGAAAGGGCGGTGTCCTAGGCCTCTAGACGATAGGGACACAAATACTATCGTGAAAAGTAAACTTTTCTATTTTAAGTGATAAAAAACACTTAAAACCAATATTATTTAAATAAAGATTAACTTAATTAAATAACTTAAAACTTGGTGGAGCTATGCGGGATCGAACCGCAGACCTCTTCGCTGCCAGCGAAGCGCTCTCCCAGCTGAGCTATAGCCCCGCTACAAATTAATAACATGGCCTAATATGCTATAAATTCATTGCCTAACAAATGATTAATCACTCGTTGAAAGCGAGGCGCATTCTAAGCACCCGTCCTAAAACTGTCAACTATTATTTTAGATAAAAAGGTGTTTTTTGCAAAGTTTTTAGTTAAGTGTTTACTTAAACATCAACTTGACTATTTTTTGTTTAATCAGTGATTTATCAATATCAACTTTTCGAAAGCGCTTTTATTTATCTGCAATTAAGCGATGTCACTAATGTTAAACGATTATTTATCTACAAGGTGCTATTTTTTCCCTAATTTCAAAAAATACATCTAGGCAAGCTCAATGAAATAAGGGTTTATAGTTTCTTTATGACAAAATTGGGGTTAAAGTTGTACTAAGATATAATAATAAGAATTTTTCATGCAGCTAGAAAAGCTAAATGTTGTCGCTATTGGTGGCGGACACGGTTTAGGTCGTGTGTTATCTACCCTCTCTTTTTTAAAAAAGCAGTTAACGGGTATAGTAACCACAACCGATAATGGAGGCTCTACTGGCCGCTTACGCAGGCGCAGTAGTTCTATTGCTTGGGGTGATCTACGTAATTGCTTAACATTGCTTGTTGATGAGGACTCTGTTGGCAGCCAGTTATTTGACTTTAGATTTGATGGGCAAGATGAACTGGGTGGTCACAATCTAGGTAATCTTATTTTATATGCCTTGGGGAAATTGCAATCTCGGCCACTTGATTCGATAAAGCTTGTCAGACGTTTATTAGGGGTTAGAACGCCTTTATATCCGATGTCAGAGACACCAACCGATCTAATGGCCTTCTACCCTAAGGGACGTTGTAAAATAGGTGAACTCTCGGTTGATAAAATGCCGATAATGCCAGAAAAATTATTATTGGCCCCGTTGGTTAAAACCTTGCCTTTGTGTATTGAGTCAATAAGGTCTGCTGATTTGATTATTTTAGGCCCTGGGAGCTTTCTTACCAGCGTTATTCCACCCTTGTTAGTGCGAGATATTACTAAAGCGATTCAGGCAAGCTCAGCTCATTGTGTGTTTATTGAGAACTTAGCTCCAGAAGACAGTCCTGCCGCAGCATTATCATTAGATGAGAAACTTAATTGGATCAAAGAAAATATTGGCTGCTTACCTATTGATAGTGTTATTTGTCAAAATGAAACGGTTACATCTACTATTTTGCCCGTTATTCATTGCGACCTTTCTAATGGTTCAGACAGTCATAACCATGATAAAGAGAAACTGTTACAGGCATTAAAACTTTGCATAAGTGGTATTGATAAACAAAATAGTATTTCTGCCTAGTTTCTAGACTGCTGATAAAAAGCCGTAAAATGATCATTCATTTTACGGCTTTTTAGTTTTTAGTTTTTAGTTTTTAGAAGCTTCGTCTTGACTAATACGGCTAGCAACAGCACCTGTTTGATTTTTATATTTTGCATCTTCACGTTTATTATAAGGACGTGCAGCGCTTGAAGACATAGTTTCAAAGTTTAGTGCCGCTATCTTCATTTTAGGGCGAAGTGCCAAGGGAAGCTTACCACTATTATAAAACTCTAAAACAATCTGCCCAGACCAACCAGGATCGATGCGATGTGCGGTAACATGGACCATTAAGCCCAAGCGCGCTAATGATGAACGACCATCCAACCAACCAACGATATTATCAGGTAGAGTGACCGACTCATAGGTAACCGCTAGCGCTAATTCACCTGGATGTAAAAAGAAAGCCTCACCATCAGCGATAACAATTTCTTCACTCATCACTGAGTCCATCGCTTTTTGCATTTCAGCCTTGGGACCACTTAAGTCGATATAAGGTGCGGTATGATCTTGAAAAACGCGAAATTCGTTACCTAAACGAATATCAACACTTACCCCTGAAATCATACTGCTATCGGGTGCAGGGGTAATAATAATTTCACCTCTTTCAAGCGATGTTTCTATGTCTTTGTCGGACAATCTCATGTTAGTTCTTCTTACGTTATTACTTTAAGGTTAGGGAATTAGCTATAAAGGCTAATCTTCAATCAATAGTTTTGCGGTATTTGGACTGCGTGAATCCAACTGCAGATATAACTGTGCAGCGATAGTTCGCGCTATCTTACGGTATTGCTCACTGATGTTACTAGTGTTATCTGTTAATAATGGCGAAACCCCTTGGTCTGCATCGCGACGAATACTGACATCAAGCGGCAGTTGTCCTAAAAGTTGCGTATCATATTTATTGGCAACCCGTTGACCTCCACCTTCACCAAACAAGTGTGATTGATGACCACAATTTTCGCATTGGTGATAACTCATATTTTCAATAATACCGAGCACAGGTACTTTTACTTGTTCAAACATCGCAATACCCTTTATCGCGTCAGCCAGTGCTATATCTTGTGGTGTGGTAATAACCACAGAAGCTGCCACGGGTACTTGTTGTGATAACGTTAATTGAATATCACCGGTGCCTGGGGGCATATCAACAATTAAATAATCTATACCTTGCCAATCAGTTTCGTTAAGTAATTGACTAAAAGCTCTGCTTGCCATTGGGCCTCGCCAAACAGTTGCATCATCTTCATCGACTAAAAAACCCAGCGACATTGCGCTTAAACCATTAGCATTTATTGGCGTGAGTAACTTACCATCATCAGAGCTAGGCTTTGCTCCTTTTAAACCCAGTAATGTAGGAACTGATGGGCCATAAATGTCAGCGTCTAAAATGCCAACCGAGGCTCCTTCTGCGATTAACGCATAAGCAAGATTAACTGCTGTCGTCGACTTCCCTACTCCACCTTTTCCAGAGGCAATAGCAATAATATTCTTTATACCTAAGAGTTCATGGCGGCGAACCGGCTTAACATTGTACTTAACATCAAAACGAACGGTCTGCTTAACTTCTTTAGTAAGCATTTCAGTTAATAATTGTATTTCACTATTGCAAGGGAAAGGTAAAGACAATTTAATGACAATATCATTACCTTTTTCTAAGGTAACTTCAGGGTCAATATCAGGATATAGAATTCCTTGAGGAAAATTTTCACTGCGATAACGATTTAAGCTATCAACAAGCGTTTGTTTAGCGTCACTGGGGAGTGTTTTTGACGAAAATATCTTTGAGAACATTTTAAAAGGCACTTTATCGCGTTTAGGCAATAATTATTAATGAAAAGTAATTACAAATTCTGTACCATTCCCCTCATAATTACCACCAATAAATGTAAACTTTATATGTCGTTATCAGAGTCATCATCAACTGCTAAAAATAAACGTAAAATTCTTGTAACTTGTGCGCTGCCTTATGCCAATGGCTCTATTCATTTAGGTCATTTACTTGAACATATTCAGACCGATATTTGGGTGCGTTTTCAACGTATGCGCGGCCATGAAACTTATTTTGTTTGTGCTGATGATGCCCATGGCACGCCTATTATGCTTAAAGCGCATGAGTTAGAGGTAACACCTGAAGAAATGATCAATGGTGTCCGTGAAGAGCATATGAGCGACTTTGCAGACTTTCATATTAGTTTTGATAACTATCATTCAACGCATAGTCCAGAGAATGAAGCGTTTGCTCACGAAATTTATAATCGTTTGCATGCTAAAGGTCATATAAAAACCAGAGTCATCTCTCAACTATACGACCCAGAAAAAGGGATGTTTTTACCTGACCGTTTTGTCAAGGGTACTTGTCCTAAGTGTCAGGCAGTGGATCAAAACGGCGATAGCTGTGACGAGTGTGGCGCGACGTATTCGCCAACTGAAGTGCTAAACCCTCGTTCAGTTGTTTCTGGCGCAACGCCAGTATTAAAAGATTCAGAGCACTACTTCTTTGACTTGCCTGCTTTTAGTGAGATGTTGCAAGATTGGACACGAAGTGGCGCATTGCAAGATGAAATGGCTAATAAGTTAGCTGAATGGTTTGAGTCTGGTTTACAACAATGGGATATAAGCCGTGACGCTCCTTATTTTGGCTTTGAAATACCCAATGCTCCGGGCAAATACTTTTATGTCTGGCTAGACGCTCCTATAGGTTACATGGGCAGTTTCAAAAACTTATGTGATAAAACCGGTATCGATTTTGATGCATTTTGGGCGCTTGACTCAGAAGCTGAACTCTACCATTTTATTGGCAAAGACATTATATATTTTCATAGTTTATTCTGGCCAGCTATGCTCGAAGGTGCAGGTTTTAGAAAACCAACGGCAGTGCATGCTCATGGTTTTGTTACTGTTAATGGCGCAAAAATGTCTAAGTCGAAAGGCACTTTTATTAAAGGTCGTACTTATTTAGATCATTTAAACCCTGAATATTTACGTTATTACTATGCGGCTAAATTAACCCATAAAATTGATGATTTAGATTTAAATCTTGAAGATTTTGCGCAACGAGTTAATTCAGACTTAGTGGGTAAAGTGGTTAATATTGCCTCACGTTGTGCCAGTTTTATCACTAAACGCTTTGATGGTATGTTGTCAGAAAACATTGACAACCCAGCTCTCGCTGAAGAGGTCATGGCGGCAGGTGACTCTATTGCCGCTCACTATGAAGCGCGTGATTTTGCCCGTGGTATGCGTGAAATAATGGCATTGGCCGACAAAGTTAACGAATATATAGCCGTAAAAGAACCATGGCAGTTAGTGAAAGATGAAACTAAGCAGCAAGAAGTGCAAGACATCTGTTCGCTAGGTATCAATATGTTTCGTACCTTAATGATTTATTTAAAGCCGGTATTACCCGTATTAGCCGATAGCACCGCGACGTTTTTAAATGATGAATTAACCTGGGAAGGACATAAGAAATTATTGACGAGCCACAAGATCAATAAATTTAAAGCCTTACTACAGCGTGTCGACATGGATAAAGTTAACGCAATGACAGATGCATCGAAAGACAATTTACTTGTTAAAGATGACGCTGAAAAACCGGTAAAAAAAGCTAAAAAAGAAAAAATCGTCGATAATAGTGCGGCTCTTAATGATCCATTAGGGTGTGATCCTATTAGCGAAGAAATTCAATTTGACGATTTTGCTAAAATTGATTTGCGTATAGTAAAAATCATTAATGCCGAGCATGTAGAAAAAGCTGATAAACTGTTACGTTTGACCCTTGCTCTTGATTCAAAAGAAGGTGGTGAAACACGCCAAGTGTTTGCCGGTATAAAGTCAGCGTATCAACCAGAAGATTTAATTGGTAAACATACCGTGATGGTTGCTAATTTGGCGCCAAGAAAAATGCGTTTTGGTATGTCTGAAGGCATGGTGCTTGCGGCAGGCCCTGGTGGTAAAGATTTATGGATATTAAATCCTGACGACGGTGCACAACCGGGTATGCGGGTGAAATAACACCCCTCAGTCAGCTGTTAATACCAAAGAAATAAAAGCAGTGAACGTTCACTGCTTTTTTGTATTATAATTTTCAAATAGTTCGTTACAATCATTATGGCAAAATACTTATGAGTACAATATTTTAATGTTGTTTGTTAAACCACCGTTATTAGTACAAATTATCTTAGCGATGTTTCTTGGGTTGTTGATGGGGTATTACTTTTCAACCGAATATTCAGTGATTGATAACACCGCAAATGCTTTTGTTACTGCCCTGCAAATGACCGTACTGCCTTATATTGTGCTGTCACTGGTTGTTGGTATAGGTGGGCTTACCCCGAGTAAAGCCAAAAAGGTCTCTAAACAAAGTTTATTGATTATCTTAATGATGATAGCGGTCGTACTATTTTTTATTTTTAGCACCCCTTTGTCCTTTCCTCAATGGCAACATGCCGAGTTTTATTCTAATAACACCATACAATCTGTGCCAGAATTTAGCTTGGTTGACTTGTTTATCTCGGCAAATCCTTTTAATGCCTTAGCAAATACTTTAATCCCTGCGGTAGTTTTTTTTAGTATCTGCATGGGTCTTGGTTTAATGAAGATTAAATCTAAAAGACAAACCTTGTTAATGCTTTCAAACTTACAACAAGCAACCGCAAACATTAATGGTTTTATTATGAAATTTGCCCCCTTGGGTATATTTTGTATCGGTTGGCGTGCCGCTGTTACTCTTGATGCAAGCCAACTCGATGGTTTAGTTGTTTACATGCTTAGTGCAATAGTTTTGGTAACTCTGCTTTGTTTTGTGGTATTCCCCGCCATTGTTGCAACCGTCACCCCTTTTGGTTATCGAGAAATAGTTAGTGTGTCTCGCGAGCCAATGATCACTGCTTTCGCTACGGGCAGCTTCTTTTCTGTATTACCCGTGATTGTTGAAAACACTAAAAAATTACTTAAGCAAAAATATCCTCAAGATAGCGATCTTGAAAAAATATCAGAGATTATTGTGCCAATATCTTTTAGTTTACCTGTCGGTGGTAAGCTACTTGCTTTACTTTTTGTGCTCTTTGCCGCTTGGTTCTCTGGTGCCCATATTTCTTTTACAGATCATATCAATCTAGTCGTTGCTGGCTTGCCACAGTTATTTGGTAGCACAACATTAGCGATGCAAAATTTACTAGAATTGTTTAATGTTTCCGGTGCTATGTTCGACTTTTATTTAGTGGCAGAGAACCTTATTGGCGCTCGGTTAAGTGCTATTTTTTCAGTGGTCTTTTCTAGCTGTTTACCGCTATTAATTGCCACGGCAATGTTAAAGCGCTTTACTATAAAATGGCGTGTACTGCTGCGTAACTTAGCGATAATCCCGCTTGTTTCGGTATTGGCATTTATCTCCTTACGTTTCAGTTTTGACACTATAAGTCACCAGTATCAAGGCTATACCAAATTTATAGAGCGAGACTTTTTGTTCACTGGTGTTGAAAGCAACTACCTCGAAAACAGCCCCGCGAATGTTGTTTCCAAACCTACATTTTCTCCTGTGCTAAAACGAATTCAACAACGTGGTTTTATTAGGGTTGGCTATTTCAGAGATGACTTACCTTACGCCTTTCATAACAATAACGGTAAGTTGGTCGGTTTTGATATTGAAATAATGAATCAACTCGCCATTGACCTCAACGTAAATGTTGAATTTGTAAAAATATTTCATCATCAAGCGGAAGCACTCTTACAATCAGGCTATTTGGATATCACGACAGGTATTCCAGTTATCCCAGATAATATGACTAAATTCACCCTTACGGTGCCTTATTCTCAGCAATCACTAGCCTTTATTGTAAAAGATGAAAGACGTGTAGAGTTTAAGCAATGGTCTAAAATTATTGAGAATAAAGCGCTGATTATCGGTATACCTGAAACTTTCTTTTACCAAACAGCTGTTGAACGCAACTTTATTCATAATAAGGCCTGGAAAATATCAACACCACGATTATTTTTTAAAGAAAAGCATCAACATTTTGATGGTATGCTATTTGGTGCTGCAGCAGCTTCTGCCTGGACATTATTATATCCTGAGTACACAGTTATTGTGCCTAAACCTGTATTAGCACCTATATCAATGGCATTCCCTATTAATCATAACGATCAAGCTTTTGAACTGTTTATGCGTAATTGGATAAATATGAAACAACAAAGTAACGTTATTGATAAATTATTTAATTATTGGATTAGTAATAAAGCCCCTGTTAAAGCAAATATAAGTAAGTAAGTAACCTAGTGATAAAAATGAAAAAAATAAGTAAAATCAACAATAGATTAATACTAATACTAACGCTGACTTTAATCGGATTATCAGCATGCTCATCTCAATATACCGTTTCAACAAATTTGGACAAAGGAAAATTTCAAACATACTTTAGCCATGCACAGGTAAAAGTTTTTCAAGATGAAAGTGAGTTTTCTGGCCGTTTCAAACTTATTGGCTTAGTTGAGGGCGAAGATTGCCAGGCAAAAAGTCATCATGCTTTACCAGATAAAATAGCGGCAAGAACTGAAGCACGTAGACAAGCAGCTCAACAACAAGCGAATGCGATAATTTTTAGTGGTTGTGCGTTGATTGATGACGACCAAGCAAATAAGCAATGTATTGCAACGCTTGTCTGCTATGGTATGTCTTTTCAAGTTGAACCGCTTAAAAAGATTAACTAATGACTGTATCACCTGAAAACCAGGTAACCTTCAACTATATTGGTCGCGTTAATTCTCCCTACAAAGAAAAATTCGCTATTCCTCGTCAACCGGGTCTAGTGGGTGCAGCACAAGGCTCAATTTTATTACTTGATGATGCCAATAACCAAGAGTTGCTTCGTGGCATTGAGCAATTTAGTCATCTGTGGGTATTGTTTATATTTCATGGGACGCAGCGCCAAGGTTGGAAACCGCTCGTGAGACCACCTCGCTTGGGAGGAAATAAAAAACTGGGGGTATTAGCCACTCGCTCTACATTCAGACCTAATCCGATTGGTATGTCGGTAGTAAAGTTAGAGGGTATTACGCAAAACAACAAACAAACTGTTATTAATATTTCTGGACTAGACCTGCTTGATCAAACGCCCGTTGTTGATATTAAACCTTATATTCCCTACTCTGATAGTATTGATGGTGCACAGGCCGGCTTTGCACAACAACCCTTGCACGCAGTAACCACCAAGTTTTCTCAGCAAGCACAAGATGATATGCAAAAGTATCAACGAGAGTATCCAGAGCTAGCACTTTTTATTGAACAAGTCTTAGCACAGGACCCTAGGCCCGCTTATAAAAAGCGACAAGGCGATGATAAAATCTATGGCATGAAACTCTATAATTTAAATATATGCTGGCAAGCAAATTTAAATAATGAGATGTATGTGCTTTCAATAAATAAAGTTGATGATTAACTTTAAAACACACTCAGCAACTCAATATAAAAAAGGTCAGCAGAGCTGACCTTTAACATTCAAAATAAATGACCACTTTAACTAAAAAAATTTAGTGGTGATGACCGCCAGCGCCATGTGCGTGACCATGTTCAATTTCTTCATCTGTAGCAGCACGCACATCAATGACGTCTAAGTCAAAGGTTAATACCATACCAGCAAGGGGTGGGTTAATATCAACAGTGACCATAAACTTACCCGCTTTAACAATAGTCACTTGACGTTGACCTTGCTCGGTTTCAACAGAAGCTGTCATGCCAGCTTGCCATTTAGTGGTCCCTTGACCGTCTTGTAGATGTTTTGCTGGAACACGTTGGATCATATCTTCTTTACGCTCACCGTAAGTATCTTCTGGTTGTAGCGTGACTGAAAATTTGTTGCCTACTTCTTTGCCCACTAAGGCATTTTCAACACCGACTAACATATTTTTATAGCCATGAAGATAGGCTAAAGGATCACCCGCGTATGATGATTCAATTTCATTGCCAGCTTCATCTTTTAAGGTGTAGTGAAATTGAACAACGGTTTTATCTGCAATTTTCATTTTAAATCCAATTTAATTAATACAATAATAATTTTCTGCGAGTGTAGCAAAAACAGACGCTAGCCACTATGCCCAAAGTAATAAAATAACCACACTAACAATAATTAATAACATACCTAGGTATTCAATTCGACTAATACGTTCCTTAAAAATTCGGTAAGTTAATAATAAAGTAATAAAAAACTCTACTTGTCCTAGTGCCTTCACATGGGCTGCATTTTGAAAACTAGCGGCAGTAAACCAACCAATTGAACCAATAACGCTGGTTATGCCAACAAATAAACACATACGCCAATGTTTTGCCATTAAGGTAAGTTGCTTTCTATCTTTTAAACTAAGATAAATAATTGATATGACGGACTGTACGCCAACCATAAACAACAAAGTAACAGCGGCACTAACCATTAAATCTGTGTTTAGGGCCAAGCTTGATTCTCTAATTAATAAGGTCGTAATAGCTAAGGCTAAGCCTGAAGATAAGCCAAAACCAGCGCCAGGGTTTTTAAAAATATCAGTAACCGTAAATTTTACTTTTGAGACAATTAACACGCCTATCACACCAATAAAAACAGATAACCACGCTAGCAATGATAAAGAAACTGAAAAGAACAAGGCTCCCACGACAGCAACTTGAATAGCTTCAGTTTTAGCTAAACTTGTCGCTACCGCAAAATTACGATATTTAAAGGCCGCAACCAAACAAAAAGTCCCAATAATCTGCATCAGACAAGCGATAAGCGCGTACATAAGAAAATGACTGTTAAGCACAGGTAAAGTCACTGCTCGCTGTTCGGTAATAAAGAGCAAATATATAAAAGCAAAAGGCAGTGCATAGATATAGCGCACACCTGTCGTCGCCATCGCACTTAAATGTCCCGATAGCTTCTTTTGTCCAGCGGTGCGAATAGCCTGCATAACAGCGGCAAGTAAAGTGAAATAAACCCAGAGGTCTAAAGAAAAGAAAGAAAAGTCCAAAATCAATCCTAATGATGAAAACGACCAGCAAAATAATGTTAGGCAAAGGCAATAAAAAACCTTTTATGCTTTATGTTACTAATTAATATTGATAATGTTTAAATTTGAAATTCAAAGCAACCTTAAAACTATGACAGAACAGCTACCGATCGCTATTATGCCGGGTAACGATTTAATAGAAAAGTTTACTCAGATAAAGTCAGTGTGTAATAAGCTTGAAGCACAATTTAATTTTCAAACATTGACCGCAAATTGGTATGGTGATGAAAAAAATATTTTATTAATCAATCTCTATCTAGAAACTCAGCAATTTGTTGATGAAGAGATAACTAAAGATCATCAGGGAGAGATTAGCTATTTTGCTGATGATGTTTTCAGTGTTTACCAAAAAGAACATCAGCAGGTAAAGTGTTTTATTGCGATAACGCCAGCTGAGTTAACTCTGTTAGCGCAAGAGAAAAAATTATTACCTCGCTATATTCAAGTAAAACTGCACAAGGTACTAAATTTAATTGCCAGTGAGTTAACGCTACCCCATATATAAACAAGTTTAAGAAATAGCGTTAAACCATTGAACTCGTCAGTTAAAGACTATTCACTATGTCTTTAACCAGTTCAGGACCTTGGTATATAAAGCCAGTATAGACTTGTATTAATTTAGCACCCGCCGCTATTTTCTCTTGTGCATCACGGCCACTCGAAATACCACCAACACCGATTATAGGTAATTTATTATCTAGGGCTATCGCCAATAAACGAATAACCTCGGTACTTTTGTCTTTTACTGGCTCACCACTGAGCCCCCCCTGCTCTTCTCCATGCTCTAAACCAACCACACCTTCACGTGAAAGTGTGGTGTTAGTGGCAATAACACCATCAATATTATTGTTAATCAAACATTGGGCAATCGATTCAATCTCTTCTTTACTTAAATCTGGTGCTATTTTTACAGCTAACGGTACATATTTACTATGCAGTTCGGTCAGTACTTTTTGTTCTGCTTTAAGCGCGGCTAATAGCTCATTTAATGCATCACCATATTGTAATGAACGCAAACCTGGCGTATTTGGTGATGAGATATTTATGGTGATATAGGTTGCGTAGTTATAAACTTTACGTATACAAATAAGATAATCGTCTTTAGCGTGCTCATCTGGCGTATCTTTATTTTTACCAATATTAATACCCAGCACACCTTTAAAATTTGCTTTACGTACTTGATCAATTAAATAATCAACGCCTTTGTTATTAAAGCCCATGCGGTTTATAACTGCATTTGCTGTCGGTAAGCGGAAAATACGCGGTTTTGGGTTACCCGGTTGTGGCTTAGGTGTCACAGTTCCTATCTCAACAAAGCCAAATCCCATGGCATCAAACGCGTTAATGCATTCGCCATTTTTGTCTAATCCAGCCGCTAAACCAACAGGATTAGGAAAGGTAATACCCATGGCTTCGACTGGTTTATCAGTAATGTTTTGTTTATAAAGTAAATTTAATGGTGTTGAACCCGAGGCTTTAAAGCCTTTTATCGTCAGCTCATGAATAGCTTCAGGATCAAACTTGAATAATACTTTACGGATTGCGGAATAAAACATATTGCCTCTGGACGGATAAGTTAACGCGAAAAAACTTTAATCAAAATCGACAACGACCTAAAAAAAATCCCCACTTAGTAGTGAGGATTTTATCAGTTAAATCAATCTCGTTAAAGCTTGATTAATGGCTTTGACTTATTTTGCTGGATCGCAATTTAAACTCAGTAACATTAACTCTCTTAGCGCAACAGAGAACTTTGCAAACTCATGCGTGCGACCAATTCTAAAGTCAGCTAAGATTTGGTTCCAACGCTCAAGTGGTTGAGCATTAGTCTCAATCCAGTTATTAAGTAAGGCTTCGACTTCAGGTTGTTCAACACCACAATCGCAGCGTAATACTACTTGTGCTAATGAACGTTGCTGCCAATCAAGTTCCTCTCTAAATGAAGCTCTAGCAAGCGCTTGCCAGTGATTAGATACCGGTTGGCTAGTGATTTGATCTAAGAACCAATGCAAGTCTAAACGAACACCTAGCTTGAAGTATAAGTCAGCAACTAATTCAACAGGACGATTATCCGCTATTGAAATATCAGCAATATCCATTACTGGAAATAATGAACTTAACTGTGAAATACGTTTTGCGATTTTCACTGGAACGCCTGTTCCAACAAGATCTGTTTCAACACGTTGTAGTTGTTCAACTTCTGCGGTTACCAATAACTTATCTAAATTGTTGGCTAAATTTTCAAACGTTGGGCGATACATAGCGATTGTTTCAGCAATACCTAACGCTTTATTACGATGGCGTAAGAACCAACGTGTTGCTCGTCGTACCGTACGGCGCATTTGAAATAACATTTCAGTTTGAATAGAAGTCGAAATTTTATTATCTAATTCGGTAATTTCGTTCCAAATAGTTGATAACTCAAAAACTTCACTGGCCATAACATAACAATTGGCAATTTCAGCAACCGTTGCACCTGTTTCTTCATGCATACGATTAACAAAATTGAAACCCATATCGTTACCAATATCATTGGCTAATTTTGTCGCTATAATTTCAGCACGCAGTGGATGCAGTTGCATTTGTTCTTGATACTTAACCTGTAATTGTGGAGGGAAAGCTTCAAGTAATAAACGATTGTGATAAGGGTTGTCCGTGATACCTGGACAAACCAAATCTTCTTTTAAGACCATTTTACCATAGGCAAGTAGCACTGAAAGTTCTGGGCGAGTCAAGCCTTGACCTTTAGATAAACGCTCAGAAATTTCATCATCCGTTGGAATAAATTCTAAAGCACGATCTAATTTCCCCGCTTTTTCTAAGCCATGGATAAAACGCTCTTGCTCTTTTAATTGTTTAACACCACGCATTGCCGTAATAGACAATGAATGGGTTTGACGATAACAATCTTCTATAACAATTTTACCGACATCATCAGTCATATCATAAAGTAACTGATTACGTTGTTTAACGGTTAAGTCACCATTTTGTACTAAACTGTTTAATAATATTTTAATGTTGACTTCATTATCAGAACAATCAACACCGCCGGCATTATCAACAGCATCGGTATTAATTCGTCCACCACGTAAACCAAACTCAACACGACCCAGTTGGGTGAAACCTAAGTTACCACCCTCACCAACAACTTTGGCTTGTAATTCTTTGCCATTGATACGCAAGGAATCGTTCGCTCTGTCGCCAACGTCAAGATGGCTTTCTTTTGAACTTTTAACATACGTACCAATACCGCCATTCCACAATAAATCCACTTTCATTTTCAAAATGGCTTGCATTAAATCAATCGGTGACATGGTTTGTTTTTGCGTACCGAGCATTCTTTTAATTTGTGGTGTTAACTTGATAGATTTCACATGACGGCTGAAAATCGCACCACCTTCAGAAATTAATTCTTTGTTGTAATCTTCCCATGTACAGCCCGGCATATTAAATAAACGTTCACGCTCTACATAAGAGCTTGCTGCGTCGGGATTAGGGTCAATAAAAATATGCATATGGTTAAATGCAGCTTGTAAACGGATGTGCTTTGACAACAACATACCATTACCAAATACATCACCCGCCATGTCACCAATAGCAATACAGGTGAAATCAGTTGTTTGACAATCAATATCCATTTCGCGAAAATGACGTTTAACAGACTCCCAAGCGCCTTTAGCCGTAATTCCCATCGCTTTATGGTCATAGCCAACACTACCACCAGAAGCGAACGCATCGCCCATCCAGAAGTTATATTCATCGGAAATCGCATTAGCAGTATCTGAGAAGGTTGCCGTGCCTTTATCGGCAGCAACTACCAAATAAGCGTCATCATCATCAAGACGAACAACATTAAGTGGTGGCACAATTACGCCATCAATAATGTTGTCGGTAAGATCTAACAAACCACGAATGAAGGTACGGTAACATTCTTTACCTGCTTCAAATATTTCTTGTCTAGTACCGCCTACAGGGAGTTGTTTACAAACAAAACCACCTTTAGCGCCAACAGGAACAATAACCGTATTTTTAACTTGTTGAGCTTTTACCAAGCCTAAAACCTCGGTGCGGAAATCTTCTTGTCTGTCTGACCAACGTAAACCACCACGGGCGACTTTGCCACCGCGTAAATGAACACCTTCAAGTTGTGGTGAATAAACAAATATTTCAAATTCAGGAAGCGGTAGTGGTACGTCACTTATCTGGCGAGGTAAAATCTTAAATGAAATGTAAGATTTTTGACCTGTTATCGGATGCGGTTGAAAATAGTTAGTACGAATGGTGGCACTGATCATTTCAACAAAACGGCGGATAATACGGTCATCATCTAAGTTAGCGACATTATCGAGAGATTTTTCAATATCAGTACTGACTTTATTCAACGCTTTTTCTGAAATTTTCGTCGTTGGATCAAAGCGGAATATAAAGAATTTAATCAGTAATTCAGCAATATTAGGGTAACGAGCAAAAGTATCTTCAATATAACTTTGGCTAAAGGTACCACCAATTTGACGCTCATATCGTGCATAAGCACGGATAATAGAAACTTCGCGACCACCAAGCTCGGCGCCTAAAATTAAACGGTTAAAACCATCATCTTCTAAATCACCTGCCCAAACTTTTGCAAAGGCGTCTTGAAACAAGTTTTGTACTATTTCAAGCGTGAACTTACCTTGTCCGGTAAGTAACATCGAAAAGTCTAAGATCCAACAATGTTCACCCGTTGATGTTTTAACTAAATAAGGGCTTTCACCAATAACACGTAAACCGAAGTTTTCAAGGATAGGTAAGATATCTGACAAGTGAATGGGGTCGCCAGTATGGAACAATTTTAATTTTACGTGGCGGCTGTTAGCACTTTCTTCTTGCGGTTGATAAAACAACATTTCCAGCGGATTTTCTGCTGATAACGACTCAAGTTTTTCAATATCAACAATTGCCGTACCCGGTAACACTTCATCTTTGTAAGATTGTGGAAAACTACAGTATTTACGACTTAATGTTTTACCTTTAGCTTCACCTTTATGAGAGTTAAGAGATGCTGCGAGTTTATCATCCCAACTTCTTGCTGCTTCATTTAAGTTTTTTTCAATTTGTTTCACGTTGATATCTGCTTTAGTTGATTTAACACGAACAATATAGTGGGTACGCGCTTGTGCTGATTCAGAAAAGTAAGTGGTAAACTCGACTTCTTGACCGCTACCAAATGCTTCTTTGAGTAACTTTTGGGTATTTACACGTAATTCAGTGTTATAACGTTCTCTGGGTACATAGACCATACAAGAGTAAAAACGATCAAAGGCATCACGGCGAACAAAGAGTCCAGAGTAATCACGCTCTTGCATTTGGAAAATGCCTAAAACATTTTTTAATAACTCATCTGTGCTACTTTGTAATATTTCGTCACGCGGGTAGGTTTCTAAAATATTAATCATCGCTTTATACGCGTGAGTACCACGAGCAAAACCAGAGCTTTCACAAACGGTGGTTACTCTAGACTTTATTAACGGTAAATCTAAGGCACTATTGGTATAATAAGCAGAGCCGAATAAACCAACAAAGCGTTCTTCACCAATAACATTACCTTTAGCATCAAAACGTTTTACACCAATATAATCTAGGTGGGCAGGACGGTGTACGCGTGACCTAGAATTGGTTTTGGTCAAAATTAACGGGTTAACCCCTAAAGCAAGCTCACGAGCAGAACTAGATAATGTTGAAATTAAACGTTCTACTGTGCCATCAGAGCGCTTCATTAATCCTAAACTTGATTCAACATTGGCCGAGAGTGCCATATCACCTGTTAACGTTTTAACATTGTATGAACGATAGCCTAATAAAGTAAAATTATCGTTTAACATCCACTTTAAGAACTCTAATACGTCATCATGATCATTGATTGAACAAGGTAATTTTGCTTCGGCTGTTTCGGTGATCACTTCACCAAGACGTGCACGCATTGCTTGCCAATCATCAACCGTTATCGCAATGTCATTAACCACTGAATGAAGCTCTTTGGTTATTTTATCAAGGACTTTTTGATCGGTTTGACGGTCAACTTCAATAAAGAAAACAGCGACAGCAGTTGCCGATTTTAACGATTTATTAGCGGCTGCCGATAAACGTGTAATTTGATTTTTGTCATCACGAATAATATTAATAGGACTATTTAACATTAAATGTGGTGATAAGCCTAAACGGTTAAGGGCAATTCGCAATGAATCAACAAGAAATGGCATATCGGCGATAATGACTTCGATAATAGTATGACTTGATTTCCAGCCATGCTTAGAAACCTGAGGATTAAAAACTTTAATCACCGGTGCATTATTTTGGTGACCATTTAACGAATTCCATAGACTTAACGTTGCACCGTACATATCACTATCGTTACGATGCTCTAAATCAAGCGTAGAAATATTGCTATAAAGGAGCTCTGCAAACTGCTCGACGAGCGGAGCTGTTTTAGCGGGAACTTTTTGCTGAATTAACTGTGCTACATTCGAGAGTATCACTGAGGGTAAACCGTCTACTAACGCCATGCCGTTTTCCTTTTTGGATAAAACGCTGTTGTACTGAATCATTTCAAAATTGATTATTTAAAACAATTAACAGGGTAATTTGTATAATTTTTTATATAAATATTTATTATTGTCTAAAAGAATAGACTATATGTGCGATTTTATTAAGAATTTTAGGCTATTGCGAGGAATATTTTACTATTTATGGTGATTAATTATTTACACCGGCTTGTCAAAATTACTGAGAGTAATTGTTTATTCACTTGTTATAAATAGAAAATGACCTTTCGGTCATTTTCTTGTTTATTTATGCAGGTTTAACGTATTAACCTTATTTCTTATTAGGCCATAAAAAAGCAGCAATAGCAGGTAGGACCAGTACAGCAGCGATCATATTCACCAAGAACATGAAGGTTAAGAGTATTCCCATATCGACTTGAAATTTCAAATCTGACCAAAACCAGGTTGAAACGCCAATCGCTAAAGTAACACCGGTTATTAAGACTGCACTGCCTCGCTCTTTCAAAGCGAGTAAATAAGCTTCTTGAACTTGGTAACCCTCACGTAATTTTATACTCATCGTTGATAAGATATAAATACCGTAATCGACACCAATACCAACACCTAAAGCAATAACCGGAAGTGTAGAAACCGTTAGGCCAATATCAAGTGCAGTCATTAACCATTGCGCTAACGTTGACACGACATAAAGCGGCACGATAACGACAATCGTGGCACGCACACTTCTAAAGCTAATGAAACACAATAAAGTTACCGCGCCATAAACGTAAAGCATCATCGGCGTTTGCGCTTCAGCAACCGCTTCATTAGTCGCAGCCATAACACCAACAGGGCCTGAGGCAAGTTTAAACTTAACCTCGTCTGTTTCTAATGCCTGAGTAACAACTTTTACTTTATCAACAACTCGATTAATGGTTTCAGCTTTGTGATCTTCTAAGAAAAGAATCACTGGCATAACGCTACAATTACTGTTCAATAGGCCACTTGTTGAAGGTATTCGGGCAATTGATTGCACTAATGTTTGTTGGTTGCGTGATAGAACACGCCATCTAGCATTACCTTCGTTATAACCAGCATTAACAATTTTAGCAACTGACGCTAAACTGATTGCTGATTGCACACCAACCGTATTTTCCATCTGCCATTGAAAGGTATCTATTAAGTCCATTGTCTCGTAAAAAGTACATGAATCAGCAGGGCTTTCAACGATCACTGACATATAATCAACACTGATGGCATAACGGTCAGTAATTAAAAAAGTGTCTTGATTATAACGCGATGTCTCATGCAAAGATGGAGCACCCGCATGAAGCTCTCCTATTTTCATGTCTTGTGAGTAATAGTATCCAGCAGCATATAAAACAGCAGTTATAACAAGTATGACTGTCGCAATTCGCTTAGTGGCAAACGAAGACATTACATCCCAAACAGTAATTTTGTTCTTATCTGCTATTTCAGGCTCAACTTTAGGGACATGAATAAAAGAAACCAATAAAGGGAGTAAGATTAAATTGGTTAAAATAATCATCGCAACACCCAGAGATGCAGTAATAGCCAATTCACGAATAATACCGATATCAATAGAAAGTAACGTTAAGAAACCGACCGTATCAGACAACAAGGCGATACCGCCTGGTATCAACAACAAGCGAAAGCTCATTTGTGCGGCTTCTTTGGATGTTGCTCCTTTACTGACCAGTTTGGAGACCGAGTTAATCATTTGTACACCATGGCTGACACCAATGGCAAACACTAAAAACGGCACTAGAATCGACATCGGATCGAGTCCAAACCCTAAGGTAGATAACATACCTAATTGCCAAACAACGGCAACCAGTGAACATGCTATGGGTAAAAGGGTTAGAGAAATAGAACGACAAAACCAAAAAACCATCAGCGTGGTAATAACAATTGCAATGGCAAAGAAAGCAACAACGCCTTTCGCGCCCTCAGCAACATCGCCAACCATCTTACTAAAACCAATAATATGGATACTGATATTATCTTTTTCGAATTTTCCTCTAATTTGCTGCTCAAGTTGCTCAGCAATAACAAGTGTATCTAAGCGTGCCCCTGTTTGTGGGTCTGTGTCCATTAAGGACGCTTTTACCATGGCACAACTGTAATCGTCGGCAACAATACTACCAACGATACCTGCTTTCTCAATATTGGCTTTAACAACAGCTAAACCTTGTGAATCAGGCTGAAAATTTGCCGGGATAACCGGACCACCGGCAAAACCGTCTTCAACAATTTCAACAAAACGGGTACTCGGTGAATACAATGATTTAACTTGAATACGGTCAACACCAGGAATGAAAAACAACTGATCATGAACACCCTTTAGCGCGCCAAAGAAAGATTCATTAAAAATATCTCCTTTTGTGTCACAAACTGAGATAAGCACGTTATTAGCGCCACCAAAGTTTTCTCGATATTCAAGATAGGTTTTCATGTAGGTATGATTAAGGGGAATGTGCTTTTCAAAAGCCGCATCAAGCTTTATTTGGCTCGCTTGAAAAACAAGAAAAATACTGGCTAGTACGAAAGCAACAAGCACCATGACTCTCTTACGGAACATAGTGGCTTCGATAACATTAATAAGGGATTCTATTTTCATTTAATTTACTTCATCTGCTTCAGTGGAATTGGTGGTAAGCGTATTTATCGATTTACTTTTATTTTAACTTAGTCAGTGCAATGACTTTAAGACCAACTTCAGAAACAATGACTAACTGGTTATTAAACCAAACACCGCTAATTAACGCTTTACCGTCAGCTTGAATATTTAAAGAGAAGCTAACGCCATCATCGTCACTTTTTAAAATAACACCATTATTTCCTAAGACAAAAATACTACCGTTATCACCGAGCACTATCGAATTTAATAACGCTTGGGTATTGGTATTAATATGTTGCCAAGGTCTGCCACTTTTTAAACTGCGAAAAATATTACCGCGCAAACCAACAACTAATAAATTTCCTTGCTGAGTGCGAGCAATATCATTAAATGAACCTTGATATATTTTATCAAACGGCAACCATTTTTCTGCAAAATCATTGCTTTTAGCAATTAAACCTACTTCACCAACCATATAAAGAGTACGACCGTCTTTAAAGATACTATTGAAGTGGGCAAGTATACTGCCTTGTTCATCTAAATAAGCCTCTTCATCTTGTTCTTTTAATTCTTCTAAGTAAGCGAGATCTTCAGGGAATAGAAATTCACCATGAAATTCAAATGTCCAATTTTCACCGCCATCACTGGTGCGGTATTGCTGACCATATGCGCCTATCGCTATGCCTTCATTTTTATCTTTGAAAATAATATCGAGTAAAGGTTTTTGCTTAGCGGGTAAGTATTGTTGTACTTGCCAATTTTCGCCACCATCACTAGAAAATAATATAGTTGCATCATGTCCAACAGCCCAACCATGAGTAGCATCAATAAAATATACTGCAGTTAGGGTTGAACGAACGGGAACGTTAGCTTGACGCCATGTAATTGCGTCGTTTGAAAGTAAAATATGACCACGTTCACCTACAGCGACAAGCTGCTTATCGTTGATTTTAAAAATATCAAGCATAAGTGATTTACTGGCTAAAGGTGCTTGCATAGCAGGAAGTTGCTGTGAAAAAGCATTAAGGAAGAATAAAGTGCTAAAAAGGAAAGCCAACAGACGTTGCATAAAGAAGAATTCTCATTCGTTAATAATTAAAGTGTTACTTTTATCATATCATCCATGACATTGTTAAAGTTTCTTATCTTTTAAAGTATAACGGCTGACCGTTGTCAGCCGTTATAAATGTTTAAAACCTAGCGGTTATCTGCGCCCTTCACGTCTTAATGCTGAAGAAGTAAATGATATATCATCTAACTCAGCTGAAAAGTCATACATTTTAGCTTCATTATCTAAGCCCATTGCTATGTAGCGACGAGACTGTAAATCATGGAACACTTCAAGTGTAGACCATTGTGTAGGAACTTCGTAATAATTCAAACCATGGGCAACACCAACACGATATAACTCGTCACGGTTATCGTAAATATCGGTTACCGCAATTTGCCAGCTATCTTCATCAATAAAGAAAACACGTTTTTTGTAAGTATGGCGTGTATCTGATTTTAAGTTAGCTTCGACAACCCATACACGATGTTTTTCATAACGAACATGTTCTGGGTTAATGTGGCCTGGCATTAAAATATCCGCATATTTTAATGAGTCGCTGTGTAAACGATAATCATTGTAAGGGATCAATAATTCCTGTTTCCCTTTTAATGTCCAGTTGTAACGGTTTGGTGCGCCGTTAAACATGTCGAAATCATCTGTGGTACGTAATCCATCAGACGCTGTACCTGGCGTGTCATAAGCAACATTTGGTGCACGGCGAACACGACGTTGTCCGGTGTTGTATGTCCAAGCTTGGCGTGGTGTTTGTATTTGGTTCATTGTTTCATGAACTAATAATGCGGTACCCGCTAAACGTGCTGGTTCAGTTACTTTTTGCTTAAACTTAAACAAAATATTTGTTTCTTTAAGTTTATCTGCTGAAGCACCTTTAACCCCATATGGGATCATCAGCTGATCGTCAAAACCTAAATAAGTATAATCACCAGAAGCGGTCGGAGCTGCTTGACCCCCTTCTCGTGTTAAAGATTCACCACGATAACGTAAAATGTGATTCCAAATAGCTTCTAAGCCATCTTGTGGTACCGGAAATGGGATACCAACAGCCGCGTTAACAATACCATTACCGCCTTCAACTAATTCTGTACGTCCGGCATTATCAATACTTGCTTGATAAACATGCTCAGGGTAAGAAGCTGAACGTCTTGATTGGTAAACATTCATTTTATAAGTATCAGGGTATGTTTCAAATAACTTGACCTGACCCGGCGTTAACATGGCTTTATATTCACCCACGTTAGCGGCAGTGATCGTGTATTTTACTTTGTCGGTAGAAAATGGGTCTATATGGTGATCACCAACGGTATAGCCAGCAGGAACAGAAGTAATACCACCGTTCCATACAGGAATAGAACCGTCTTTATTGGCCGCACGCACTGCGCCAATCGGTGTTAGTTCTTTACTTAACTTTGCGACCTCAGTCGATGAAACTTTAGCTAAAGTTGCTGTTGACACAATAGCCAAACTTACTGCAACTGAGGCTAATGTTAATTTTTTTAGTGAATTTTTCATAATATTGCTCATTAACTTAGCCCTTATATTGAATATTTAATGCTGAATGAAATGTAATCGCGGTCTGCTATTTGATTGGTTGTACCTACGCCATCCCAAAAACCGTTATAGTTAATGTCTGCTGACCAGCGACTTTGGTAATTAAAGTTAATACCTAAAGCGACAGACTTACGTTTTTCAACAAATAAGAATAATGGATCTGGTGTGGTACCTTTAACATCATGAGAGAAAACCACACGTGGTGAAATGTTAATACCAGCGATAACGTTATTAAAGTCTAACTTAGCAATTGCACGGTAACCCCAAGCAAATGCGTCTGGGAACGGGTTAGTTTCAACACCGTCCTGAACTGCCATTTCTAAACCTTCTTTACCGGCAATGCCACCGCTACGTGCAGTACCCGGACCATTTAATCGTAATACGTCTTGGTCAGGCATGTCTTGCAGGTTAATACCACCCACTTCAACTAATGTTGTTAACTGGCTGGCACCAAATGAAGGACCCCAAAGATGCGTTAGCGTTGTTTGTGCTTGCAAAGTATCTGACAGAACAAAACCATCAGCATGTTCGCCGCCCTGGAATATTGGCATTTGAGAAATACCATCAAGCTCAGTGCGACCTTGATCATTCGCTAGTTGCTGTGGCATTGCAGCAAACAATAACTCAACATCGTCAATTTGCAACGGCTCATCTTGGCGGTAAGTAATTTCACCGGCAACAGAAGTTGTGCCTAAAACGGTATTAAAGCTCATCGCATAAACTTTAATGTCTTCTACATAATCAAGTTCTACACGAGAAAATGCTTTCAAATTTGTATAATTTTCTTCAGTAATAGCGCCTGAAAGTAACATACCAATATCATGGCCAATAGCTTCGTTACTGAAATCAGCAGTAACACCAGCAAATATTGGGCGACGGCTATGGTAATTCATGTGATAAAGACTGATTTCGGTGTCGTTGAAGTCAGGTAAAAACCATGATAAACGAAGACCATACTGGCCACCATCTTCAGGTTCATTTTCTGCATCATCTTGACGAAGTGTAATTTTCGTTGGAAAAGCGCCTAAATAGGCTGCGCCGATACTTTCAGCAGGAACAGCGCCAGCAGCAATAGCACCACTAAGAGTATTTAAACCTTCAATAAGATAATCTAAGTCCATATCAGGGTTACTACCAAAGCCTAACTGAACATTATTAAATTGACCACCGTCACCAGCAAAGTCATTAGTTGAGAAGTAGCTACCAGGTGCTGGTAACACTGTTTTTTCCCAGTTGTACTGGTAGAAGGCTTCAATATTGAAATTCTCAGAAACACCGAGTGAACCCCAAATTGCACCGAAAGGAATAAAGGCTTCTTTCAATTCTGAACCAGGAGCACGAAGACGAGCGATATCAACAGGGTTTAACTCACTAATACCGTGAGAGATTAAAGTACTTTCACCCCAGCTGATCACTTGTTGGCCGACACGAACAGAAAGCGGCATGTCACCTACAACGAAATCACCATAAACGAAAGCATCAAGTAATCTTACGTCATTACATATTTGATCACTTGCTTCACCGTCACGACAAGGATCGTTTCTAACCTCTGATAAAGGATTAGTCCACGCTCGGTCGCCGTCACTCATTTCAAAATCATAGAAATACATGCCACGAACGAACAAACCAAAGTTTTCATAACGAACTTCTAGTTCGTGTGAACCTTTGATTATCTGAGAAAAGCTATCACCGGCGTTATAGTTAAGGTTAGCGTTATCACCATTGGTTGAATAACCGCCTTTTCCATTCCATACCGTTGCTGGATCAGGATTTGGATTTAATGATGGGTGATAATTACTAAAATCAAAACCATTATTTAAATTGTTTGATTTACCAACATTATCATTCCAGTTGCGATCTTCTACACGCCAACTTTGACCGTAACTAAACGTTGAATCAAAAGTAACGTCGAAGTTGCCTAATGTAAAATTCTCTGCTTGTGCTTGGCTTACTGTCGCTAAACAAACAAGCGCAGCGGTTATACTGGCAGCTAAAGGTTTTTTATAAAACCGATTGCGAGGGCTATATTTCATTTATTCTCTCCCCAGAGCGTGTAGATTATATTTTATTTTTATCATCGCTACTTACTATTTGAAATAAGTGGTCTAAAACAATAATTGCATCATTTTATCAATGGTGCAAGAGGTAAAAACAATTGATAATACCCTGTGTTTTAATGACTTCTAATCAATAAAAAGCGAATCAGACACTAGCGTTTTAAACAAGCGTTTAAAACAAAAAATTCTTCATATAGATTTTAACAAGTAGTTACTTGTATTAAGTGTTACAGCGAAACAAGCCAATAGCCTTCAAACACATCAAATGGTCCGACCACTGTTTAAAGCTAATACTCTAATCATGCCATTTTTGTCACAGATAAAAATTTATTATTTTCAGTTTCTAGACAAAAAAGCCCCTTAATACCTGTAGATAATAAATATTTTCGCATATGCATTGCCGGAAATTGTACCCGCACTCCTTGAGTTGTAGTAACAACCATCTGCTGAGCTTTACCTTCATAATAAGGGAAAAACTCAGCAGTGGTCATATTTATTGAAAAGAAATATTTCATAAAAGAGTTAGCTCGCTAAGGCCGCATCAAGTTTTTCTTTTAAGTCTTTTGATAAGTTTTTAAGTGTAGTCAACTTCTCTAATTCTGCGCGCATCAATTCCTGTCTAGATAAATCAAAAGATCTAAATTGAATTAAAGGCGTAATGAGCCTTGAAGCCACCTGTGGGTTTATTTCATTCAACAAAGCGATTTGCTCTGCGAGAAACTGATAACCCTGGCCTGACTGACAGTGAAAATAACGCGGATTATTAACGCTGAAGCTACCCACTAATGAACGTGCCCGATTTGGATTCTTTAAGCTAAATAACGGGTGAGTTAATAAGTTACCCAATGAAGTAAAAATATCTTCGCTACATTGTTGAGCCGCAAGACTAAACCACTTATCCATGACTAATGCTGTACTCTGCCATTTTTTTTCAAAATGCTGTAACTGCCCTGCTAAGTCAGCTGAGTTGTTTTCAGCTGAGCAGACTAATGCTGCCAAAGTATCAGTCATGTTATCTGACGATTGATATTGTTCTACTACCTTGCTCTTTTGATGCTCAAGTAAAGAGAGGTAAGACAAACAAACATTTTTTAGTGCGCGTTGGCCAACTTCTTCACCATCATATTTATAGGCAAAAGATTTATTGGCAATAAAGGCTTTCTCAAAACTAGCGGTTAAGCCGGTCACTAAAAATAACTTCACTGCGGCAATAGCATTAACTACTTTGATTGGATCAACCTGAGCTATTTCTGCGACAACTTCGTCAAAGCTAGGCAATGATAATTGTTCGGCTTTAAAGGAATTATCGGTATTTGCGTCAAAAATAGCTTGATAAGTCGTTAATAAACTCTGTGGCAGAACAAAGCTACTGTCATCGACTAGCGCTTTAATATAATTCAACATCAATTGCTGACCAGCGTCCCAACGACAAAACTCATCATCGGCAAAAGCCATAATGGTTGCCAGCTCTTTATCTGTTTGCTTAATCGTAAGCTTCACCGGCGCTGAAAAATCTGCCAATATCGCTAGCACAGGTTTATCAGCAAGATTGTCAAAGGTCCATGTTTGCTGCTCAGTGGTTAACTCAAGTAACTCACGTCGGATCACTTTATTGTTTTCGATAAGTTCAATAGCAACAGGGATATGTAATGCTTTACCCTCGCTACCGTCTTTTTGATTTGGATTTTTCTGGGTCAAGGTTAATTGATACTGTCCCTTTGAATAAAGCTCATTTACAGATAATGTCGGCGTACCCGACTGATAGTACCAGCCTTTAAATAAATCAAGGTCAACACCCGAGGCATCTGACATCGCATTAATAAAGTCATCACAGGTCACGGCCATACCATCGAAGCGAGCAAAATATAAGTCCATGCCTTTTCTAAACTTAACTTCTCCTAATAAGGTGTTAATCATGCGGATGACTTCAGCACCTTTTTCATAAACGGTTAAGGTGTAAAAATTATTCATCTCTAGTACTTTTTCAGGACGAATAGGATGAGCCATAGGTCCGGCATCTTCAGCGAACTGTTTTGAACGCAGCAATCTCACATTTTTAATACGGTTTACTGCAGCACTGTGCATATCAGCGCTAAACTGCTGATCACGAAATACTGTTAAACCTTCTTTTAGACTTAACTGGAACCAATCGCGGCAAGTTACCCGATTACCCGTCCAGTTGTGAAAATATTCATGACCGATCACAGCTTCAATATTAAAGAAATCAGTATCGGTAGCACTCTCATTATCTGCTAAAACAAATTTAGAATTAAAAACATTTAAGCCTTTATTTTCCATCGCCCCCATATTGAAGAAGTCGACGGCTACAATCATGTAGATATCGAGGTCATAAACTAAACCAAAGGTTTCTTCATCCCAAAGCATCGATTTTTTTAGTGATGCCATAGCATGGTGAGCTTTAGGTAAGTTACCTTTATCCACAAATATCTCTATTGCCACATCGCGTTTATCTTGGGTGGTAAAGGTATCAACAAGTAAGTCAAAATCACCAGCAACCAGAGCAAATAAATAACAAGGTTTTGGATGAGGGTCATGCCAACAAGTAAAATGTTTCCCTTGCGGTAAATCACCCTCTGCAGTTTTATTGCCATTTGATAACAAATAAGGGTAACGCTTTTTATCAGCAATGACTTTGGTTGAAAAGGTCGACATCACATCAGGACGATCTAGGTAATAGGTTATACGTCTAAAGCCCTCGGCCTCACATTGTGTACAAAAAGCGCCGCCCGACTTAAATAAGCCTTCGAGTGAGGTGTTATTAAGTGGGTCAATTTCAGTCACTATAGTTAGTGTTAATTCATCAGCGCTAATATCTAGGGTTAACTGTGTGTCACTGACCTGATAATAACTTTCAGGCAAGTCTTGATGATCAATTTGCAGTGAAATAAGTTTCAATTGCTCGCCATCAAGCACTAATTGCTTAGCCTCTTTATTTTCACGTTTAATCGTCATAGTGCTGGTTACTATGGTTGCCGTGTCAGCAAGTTCAAAGGTCAGATCGACGGTGGTAATAGAAAAATTTGAAACTTGGTAATCAGATAAATAGCGCGCGGTAAAGTCAGTCATGAGCGTTTCCTTTTTGAAAATATAAAGCCTGTAAAAACAGGCTTTATATTAAGTCGATATGAAGCGTAAATAAAGGATGAATATCCTCTTTTTATCGCAATGTTCTTTGATGTTAGCTCTTTATCGCTTCGTCACTGTTTGTTGCTAACATTTTAATTTTAAAACCGGTGTAACCATAAACGATGGCAAGCACCGGGTTAATTAAATTAAAAAAGCAATAAAAAATATAATCGTATGATGTTAATGCCAACGCGCCAAACATAAAGGCACCACAAGTGTTCCATGGAATTAACGGTGAAGTAATAGTGCCTGAATCTTCTAACGTACGACTTAATAGTGTTGGATGAAAACCTCGGCGTTTGAATTCAGCTTTAAACATACGACCAGGCATAACTATCGCCATATATTGATCTGCTGTTATTAAGTTAGTACCAATACAAGTTGCAACAGTGCTGGCGATTAAGCTTCCCGTTGATTTAGCTGTTGAGAGAATGGCTTTAACAAATTTATTTAGCATACCTAAATGCTCTAACACGGCACCAAAACTTAAGGCACACATTACCAACCAAATCGTGTTTAGCATACTCGACATACCGCCACGACTAAGCAACTCATCAATTTGTTTGTTGCCGGTGTTAACCACTACGCCATCAAAAAATGCTGTCCAAACCACGGTTATATATGCTTTAACGCCACTAACGCCTTCTGCAGCCATGTTTAAAATAAGCTCTTGCTGAAAAACTAACGCCCAAACAGCGCCAATTAAAGCGCCAATCGCCACAGCAGGAAATGCCGGTACTTTTTTAAAGGCTAAATAAAGTAAGATAAAAAGTGGGATAAGATTAAGTATAGAAATATTATAAGTTGCATCTAGTGTGGTCAACAAGGCATCAATACTTGCGGTGTCTCCAGTTACATTTGAAGAGTGATCAAAGCCAATAATAAGAAACAGCACCAAGGCTATGCTAATAGAAGGTATGGTGGTCCATAACATATATCGAATATGTTCAAATAATTCACTGCCTGCTACTGCAGGAGCAAGGTTAGTCGTTTCAGATAATGGCGATAATTTATCACCAAAATAAGCACCTGAAATAACAGCTCCCGCCGTAACCGCGGTCGACATTTCAAAACCGTTAGCAATGCCTATAAAGGCAACACCGACCGTTGCCGCTGTAGTCCAAGAACTGCCAATACTCATTGCGACAATACCACAAACTAAACAGGCAGCGGCGTAGAACCAACTAGGGTCAATAATTTGTAAGCCATAATAAACCATCGTAGGCACAGTACCAGACAGTAGCCAAGTTCCTATTAATGAGCCAACCGCTAACAGTATTAAAATTGCCCCCAATGAAATAGAAATACCACCGACAATTGACTTCTCAATCGACTGCCACGAATAACCATTCTTGATACCAATCACAATCGCTATACCCATAGCGAGTAATAAAGCAATTTGATTTGGACCATAAGAGGAGTTGTCAGCAAAATACCAAACGGCTGTTGTTAACATAACAACTAATGCAAAAATAGGAATTAACGCATCTAGCATGCTCGGTTCTTTGTGGGTGTTGATTACTACGGGTTGATTGTCTTTTTCTGGCTCTGTCATGTGCGATGCCGACCTTAAGTTTTTTATAGTTATAATTTTTAATGTTTATATCGTTTTTATTAACGATTTATAATATTTTTCATTAGGAAAAATAGTACAACGCTAATCAAGCTGATATTAATCACAAACCCCTAAAAGTCAGGGTAACGCATATAGGCTAATCTATAGAAGAAATTGAGTTTAGCTTTTATCTTACATAAAAGCCGCAATTAAGCGGCTTTTATGAGTGGGTAATAATTATTTTTTAGCGACTTTACCCAGCGAGATTAAATCAAAAGTGATCTTAGCCGTTTCATCTAAAAATGGATCCAATTCTTCTAACTCATCAGGTAAGTCTTCAAGTGATTTCACTTTTTCTTTACCCATCACAACTAATCGTTCATTAACACGAATAAGTTGCTTCCCTTTTCGTTCTTCACGTTTTGCTTTACGTTCATCTAACTTAAGAGAAATAGTTTTATCGTCTTTCTCTTTTTGATAAACCGCAATATCATCAAGTAAGTAATTAAACTCACGATTGCCTTTAACACGCTCACTATGCAGTGAAGTGAGGTACGTTAAGTCAGCAGATAAGTTACCTAATGCTTGATATTTTGCCTTAGGGATTTGATCCCAAGGTAGTGCATTTTTCTCTCGACTTTCTCCCCAGTCTTCTGGGTCAACAGCCGTTGGAAAAGAAATATCGGGTAAAACACCTCTATGCTGAGTACTACCACCATTGATACGGTAAAACTTAGCGATGGTAAATTGAATACTACCTAATGGATTGTCATAAAGGTCATAAACTCGCCCTAGTCCACGATGTTGCTGAACAGTACCTTTACCAAAGGTATGTTCGCCTACGATTACCCCACGACCATAATCTTGAATCGCTGCGGCAAAAATTTCAGAAGCAGAAGCACTGTATCTGTCAACCATCACGGTTAATGAGCCATCATAAGAACTGACTCCGTCATCATCACTATTAACTTGTACTCGGTTTGCACCATCACGTATCTGGACAACGGGGCCTTTATCAATAAATAAACCCGTTAATAATGTTGCTTCACGTAACGAACCACCGCCATTACCACGTAAATCAATAATAATACCAGCGACTTGTTCGGCTTTAAGTTTATCGAGTTCTTTGTTCACATCGCGCGATAAATTATTATAAAAACTAGGTATAGTGATAATGCCTAATTTTTTAGACTTTTCATCACCTTTAGTTTCAAAATACACTTCAGACTTTGCCGCTCTGTCTTCAAGGACTATTTTATCACGAACAATCGTAACAACTTTAATAACGGCATCATCTTCCGCTTCCGCTGGCAAAATTTGCAAACGAACTTTGGTGCCCTTAGGTCCTTTAATGAGATCTACAACATCATCTAAACGCCAACCGATAACATCTTCAAATTTATCATCGTCTTGCGCAACACCGACGATTCGGTCTTTAGGTTTTACTTCGTTTGATTTGTCTGCCGGTCCACCGGGGACAACGCTATTGATAACCGTATAGTCTTCTTCAGCTCTAAGTACCGCACCAATCCCTTCAAGAGACAGATTCATGTCCATTTGAAATTTTTCAGCATTTCTTGGTGATAAATAAGAGGTGTGAGGTTCAACAACGCGAGCAAAGCTATTCATGACGACTTGAAAAACATCTTCACTTTCACTTTGTTTTAATCTTTTAATCGCATAACGATAGCGTTTGCCTAAAACTTCTTGCACTTTAGGCCATTCTTTACCCGCTAAGGTTAAATTTAGAGCGTCGTACTTAACTTTTAAGCGCCATAACTCATTTAATTCTGCACTATCTTTTGGCCAATCAGCTTCTTCACGGTCGAAGTTATAAACTTCGTTTACAGTAAAGTCGAAAGGTTCTTTTTCTAAAAGGCTTAATGCATATTCATAACGCTCGGCACGTCTTTGAAGGTTTAAGTTAAATATGTCATAGGCTATATCTAACTTTCCACGAGCGATTATCTGATCAAATTCAAGACGATGCTTTTGAAAGTCTTCTATATCGGTCGCTAAAAAAACATTTCGAGCATAATCAAGTTGTTTTATATAACGGTCAAATATTTTTTCAGAGAGCGCATCATCCATGTCAACTTTCGAGTAATGGGCTCGAGTAAACTGCGCAGTAACGCGTTTACTCGATGCTGCATGCTGGCTTTCAGGAGCCAATATGGGTAGCGATTCTACCTTATCAAGATTTTCGACAGCAAAGATGTTCATTGCTGATAGCGACAAAGAAACGGCAATTGCGATACGACAAATTTTTAGCATGCCCAAAACACTCCAATTTATTCAGTAAATATATTTTTAATTTGTGTCTTAACAACCATTCCTGAATTTAATTGTACACTCACATCTTTACCAGCAACTTCAGTGATAACAGCGTTCATAGGCGAGTTGCCTAATTTAACTTTAACGCTTTTACCAACAACGACTGCGCTGTCTTCAACAGGAACAAGTTTAACTTCTGCTTTAGTATGCGTCGATTTAGTTGATTTTACCGACTTAAACTTAGCTTGTTTTTCTTGCTTTGCTTCTAGGTTGTGAGCAGACGGTTTTGCTTCAGTAGGATTGTCTGACTTATTAAGCTTAGATCCTTTATAAGGCTTTTTGCTTGCTTTGTCGTGTTTGTTTTTGTTACCAAATTTGTCTTGGCTTTCTTTTAGTGTCTTACTGGCATAGTCAGCTTGCTCTTGATCTATCTCAGCAGAGTCATTGCCATCGATATCAACACGAAAGTTACCCAACTTAACCGCTTTCAAATAACGCCAGCTGCTAGTGTAATGTCTTAATGCTTGGCGTAAGCGAGTTTTACTTACAGTGCCATCTTCCGCTAAATTTACAGACAAATCTTGAAAGATGCCGATTTTAAGCGCTTTAGCTGGACCATCAACCGAGAAACACTTTGGAAATTTATCCGCTAAATAAGCAATAATTTCTTTTGTGCTTAACCGTTTAACTTCAGTTTCTTGCTCTGCTGCTACTGGTGTTTGTTGTGCAACGTCAGTATCAACTGCAACGTCAGTAGTTACTTCAGTTTCAGTATTACTCATTTCTGTTTTGCTCACTTCGTTTACTATTTTAGTGTCCATAAATACAACTTTTTAAAAATTCTTAAATCTAAGAGGTTAAATCTTGAAGGTACTGTTCACGGTTATCCAACAAATGTTGGCACCAGTCATAAATATCTTCACTATCTATGTCAGGTAGTGATTCTTGGCAAATCCAAGTGTCCCAAACCAAAGATAATAATTGCGCTAATATCTCTGGTTCAATATCTTCTTCGGCTAAATCATAAATCAGATGATAAATTTCATTTATTCGTTCGGCAACGAATTCTTCTTGGCCATCCCAGTCACCGACAATACTTTCGCTAACGAGATAATCATGAATAACGATAATTTCTTTCATTAGTTTAACACGCCATGCTTGATGATCATATTTTCAAATAAATTAATTATTGCTTCCAAACCTTGTTGATCAATTTCATCAAAATGATCATAGGCTGTGCTATCTATATCAAGGACAGCAATAATATTGTCACCGACTTTTACCGGAATAACAATTTCTGAATTACTACTTGCATCGCAAGCAATGTGACCATCAAAAGAATGAACATCGGCAATACGCTGTGTGGTGCTTTGGCTAACTGCTGTGCCACAGACCCCTGTGCCAACAGGAATACGAATACAAGCCACTTTACCCTGAAAAGGCCCTAAAACTAGTTCATTATCAATTAAACGATAAAATCCAACCCAGTTTACTTGTGACAAGTGCTCAAAAAGTAAGGCGCTGATATTTGCCATGTTAGCAATAATATCAGGTTCATCGCTGATTAAGGCATCAACTTGTTGGTAAAGTTCTTGATATAAATCATTTTTATTCATAAATACCGGTATTCTTATGTTTATCAAAGATAAGTGATGGTCAAAAAACGCATAACATAACCCGATAACCCGCGAAGTTAAAGCAATTATTACAGATTTTATGCACTTTTAACTTATATTGCTGCAAATTAGCTTAACTGCCGCTTTATTTCTCGGTTTTTATAGCAAAAGTAACATTCACTTGAGCAACAACATTATTTTCTGCTACTTGTGAATTAAAACCGCCGTTACTTCTACCTGCCACACCATAAGTGTTTGGTGTGTGATAAGCAGACTCAGTCAAATTTGAGATTTTACCTAAGGTAACGCCCATTTGCTTGGCAATAGTGATGGCTTTTTGATGCGCATTTATTAAGGCATTGATCAGCGCTTGTTGATACAAAGCTTCATTGTTTATTATTGAAGTTTGCAAAGCAGAAATTCGATTAACACCAATTTTTACAACATTATCGAGTAATTGGTCATAGCGCGTAAAGTCGGTAAAAGTCACTTTTATGGTACGAGAGACTTCAAAGTAAACTTTTTCTTGCTGAGCCGCTGAGTTATCTGCTAATTGATGACTATTAATAACCGCTTTCGTGTTGCCTTTTTCGAACTCTCCTTGATTAGGCAACCTCTGATGAACGATTATCGCTGGCACATCAGCCGGTATTTCATAGCGGGGAATTAATTCTAATCGAGCGGATTCAATAGCAGACTCAGCAATGCCCATTGATAAATACATCTGGGTCACTAACTGGCTTTTGTGGTCAACCAAGGCTTTAGCTTTGCTGGCAACATTGCCGCGTTGGCTAACCGTCACCGTAAAAGTAAACTTGTCAGGCTTTGCACTAACCGACCCTTTACCAATGACTTCAATACCCTGAGTCGTGTATTGCTCTGCTGTGATAGATAATGAAAATAAACTGCTCATAATAACGAGTAGGTATTTCATCTTACCCCCAATAGTGAGTTGTTTGTAAAAAGGTACATTAACTATTTTACTTCTGTTGAATAGATTCAACAAATCGTTTTTGTTGTTCTTTATTTGCTTTATGCCACCAAAACTTTAATTTATTTAAAGCATCGTCTGATTTGTTAATATCGCTATTTTGTTTGTTATTTTCAGGCGTTTTAGCCAGCTGCTTTTGATGCTCAGCTATTTTTTTAAAGGCTAAACCCGCTTCAAATTCAGTTAAACTTTGATTAAGCACAAATATAGCATCTTGTTGAACTGAGTTTTCATTAAGAGACTTTATTTCAATTGTCGGGGATTGGGAAAATTCACGTGCGTTAAGGCTGTCAGATATAACGGGCGTGACCATAATGTACTTCTGGTGGACGGTTTCTTTTAAAGTAAATAAAATAACTTGGGGAGCAGACTTTATCGTTACGTGGTCGTCGTCATCATAATTTTCAAAAAGCTCGCTATATTGCACGATTAAAATATTTTCACCGCGCTTTATATCAACGACAGTATTTCGGCTAAAGAAATCACTACTTGCCTTTTCACCATTAACTTTTATCAATTTATAAACATCAGGCACCACCAATTGTGCAGCAACAGCATCGTTGACATTTATAAAACAAAAAAATAAACAAGCTAATAAATTAAAAGACCAAGGTGTCATCAGTAAAACCTGCACAAAAAGAATTAACGAAAGCTTAGCTTATCGTTAATTCGTACTATTTGCGATTTAACTTATGATAAATTCTGTTATTAATCAGCGTATTTGAAATAACTAACGAATAGCCCAGTGCTTGATGTCTTGTTCGGTTAAAAACTGTTCTGCATTTTTGCCCTGCATTTGAGCTAACGTTGCCAATATACCCGCTTGAATGCATTGTGGTGCTGAAACAGTCATTGACCGCGGTGCATGCTCAATTGGCCAACCCGTTTTAGCATTTAGAATATGGCTGTAACGTTGACCGTTTTTCTCTAAAAAGCGCTTTGCATCGCCACTCGTTGCCAGTGCACCTTTAAATAATGAGACGACTATGGTTTTTTTGTCGACAAAGCCAGGGTGCTCTACTCCAACTTGCCAAGGTTGACCATTTTTTCTTGATGAATTTGTCGCTAAATCGCCACCTAAATTCACCAATACTGGTTGTTGTGTTAATAAATTTATTAAGACTATGGCGCGATCAACCGCATACTCTTTACCAATACCACCGAAATCAATTTCCATATTTATCGGTAAAGTCACTTGGCGATTATCGTATTTTATTTTATGCCAACCAACATTCTCCATGGCCTTTTTAACCGCCAGCGAAGTAGGAATATTGTCAGAGCAATCAAAACACCAGACTTTTCTTAGCACGCCTGAGGTTATATCAAATATCCCATCGCTAAGTTGGTAACAAGTATCGGCAAAGTTTAATAAAGCAAAAGTCTCATCGTCAATAGCGATGGGCTTACCCTGACTTTGATTTATCTGGCTACAAAGGCTATCGGAGTTGTAACGGCTATACTTGTCTTCGATGCGCCAAACTTCTGTACTAACTTGTTCACCAAGCTGTTTGGCAAGCGCGGGATCAGAGGTTTCAATAATCACCTCACACGGACTGGCCATAGCATCAAATTGAATACAGAATCCGTCTGAGCGCTTAGCCAGTTTTATTTCTCTAAGTTTATTCAATTGTCACCTTGATAAAAAGATAAAGCCCCTATTTATGTAATTAAATAAGGGCTTGTATTATTTAGATTATTACTACACTTTAGAACGAATAGCTAACCTGCGCAATTATTGCATCAATGCTTTCATATATATCTATGTTAGCTAAAGCACTAGGCACTTTATGTCCGGCACTTTTTGGGTCTTGGCGATAATATTCAAGTCTAAAAGACAAATCATTACCATCTGCTAACTTCATACCATATTTTAAACCAACCGTATAAGCGGTCATTTCACCAATGCGGTAATCGGCACTGGCAAACTCAGGTGTTGCATCATCTTCCATTAAGAAAGGTTGATAAAATTGGGCTGCGCCTTGTTGATAAAAACGTAAATGTGGCTCTAAATAGCTACCGTTACCTAACGGAATATAAAAGCGAGTATCTACCGTATGAGACTTTATATCCCAGTCATCCCACATATAACGATATGACACATCTAAAATAGTTTCATCAAAATTATATTTTGTTTGTGCAAAAACACTTTGTTTGGTCCGCTCATTTGGGCGATTCTCATATAAATAGTCTTGTGCAAGACCTTCGTTATTTAACAAACTTAAGACTTTAAAAGGGTCCGTTAAATAGCCATCAACAACCGAATAGGAATAATTAAACTGTGTGACCATACGTCTATTAATGACTTGGGTAAAACCTACCATAATATCCGAGGTGGTTTTATCATCATCACTGCCCATTCTAGTGGTATCATGAGCACTTTCATCTTCACTGTCATTATAAGCTAACGCCATAGAAGCAAAAGGCTTAGGTAAGCCCCCTTCTGGTGTAAAGGTGTCTTGAAAATGACTTAAGCCGAAAGAGATAGTCGAGTTCTTCTTATTAAAGTCATAAGCAATATTGCCATTTACCCCTAAAGATAAGTAATCATATTCTTTTGAAAGATGCCCACCGACACTGCCTGTAAAATTCGGCGCGAGTGCTTGCGTCCACTGAGCATTCAGCTGTACACGCGTATCATGAAAAGTGTCATCAAGGGGTGTTTCACCTGCTTTAACTTGATAATCTCCTTTACCCGAGGGTCTGGTAAACGTTTGAACATCGGGCTGAGCAACGGCACCATTGGCAGAAGCCCCCGTTAATGCATCAACCGTTAACTTCAAGTTTAAAATACTATCGTCGCTGTAAGTTTTTTTAGCATTAAAAACAGCTTCTGCTGCTGAAACACGATCAGCCTCACTATAATATAAAAACGCGGAGTCAAAAGACCAAGTATCTTTATCTGCTGCTACTGATGTTGGGGCAGCACTAACTTGAACACTGCCTAACAAAGCGGTAGTTGCTAAAGTTAACGCAGCCTTGAGGTTCTTTTTATTGATGGTTTTTTTCGATTTACTCTCGTTAATTAATTGCATCCACAACCTCCTCCACCGAAGCTTTTACCGCCGCTTGACGCTTCTTTGCTGAAATAAATATGATCATCAAGTGCCGAATCAATTGGCGAAGATGTTAAGGCCATCTGCTCTTTTGCTAACAAATCACGTTCCCAAGGTTCGACACCTAAACTTGAGCAACCTGATGCTAAAGTTACCGCAGCAAAAACCAGTGAATATTTAAATTTATTGTTCATTGAAAACCTCATTATTCTCTTTAGATTATTCGTTAGAGAGCAAGTAACTGTTGAATTTCTTGTTCGTATTGTGAAACTTTGTTGGTAAAAAAACCACTATGTGCGTATTTAATCTCACCTAACTTGTTGATGATCAAACTACTGGGCATCCCCGAATTTTAAAAAAGCGCGCGAGCTCACCTTTAGGATCATAAATTACCGCAAAGTTTGCTGGGTTCTCTTGTAAAAATTCAGCGGCTAATGTTTGTTCTGTATCGAGATTGATGCTAATAACAGTAAAGCCTTGTGCTTGATGCTCATTCTGCATTTTATTCATCCACGGGAATGATTTACGACAAGGACCGCACCAAGACGCCCAAAAATCTACATAAATGACATCACCATGGTGTTGAGCTATTAGGGCATCTAATTGCATTTTAGTTGAACTTTCAGATAGATTATTCGCTTGGGCATGACTCAGTAATGCTAAAGACGTTAGCATCAAAAGTAAAAAATATTGCAATCTTTTAATAACCAAACTTGCTGTTAGATAAGGATGTTGTGCGTTGAGTATGTTCACTGAAATACCATCAAGAAATATAATTGACGCTATCTTAGTTAAGTTTCCTTAAGGAAAGCTTAAGAAAACTTAAACAAACTGAATAATGACTTTTTAACGGTCGTCGCCAAAAGTTATCACCGCTTTATTTTCCAACCATAAGGGGTATTGGGTCATCACTTTACTGAACATCCGGCTTTGTAAATAGTTATTTAGCCATGCCCTAAGTTTCGGATACGGTGAATGTAAATACCATTGCCGCTCGACTTTTGAAAACTTACGAATAAAAGGCAATAAAGCGATATCGGCCAAACTGTTTTTGTCTGACATAAGAAATTCAGTGAGTTGTAGACGTTGCTCTAAATCGGCTATGTATTTTTCACACGCAGCTCTGTCACTGGCCAGTGAAGTTTCATGATAACGTTTTGCACACTGATATTTATCAAAACATTGTTTAAATTCATCATCAAATGTTGAAATTAACGATAACATTTCTGGTAATAAATCAGGTGTATCACTATGCAGAAGATTATCGGGATCGCTTTTATCTAATGCCCACAGCATAACCTCCAGACTTTCTTCAATCACCCGCGGCTCTCCCGTATCAAGTTCGGTGACTAAAACTGGGACCGTGCCTTTTGGTGATACCGCAATCATTTCATCGGGTTTATCGGTTAATACCAGGTCACGTAATGCAACTGTCTGTTTTGCATAATATATTGCGATTCTTGCGCGCATTGCATAAGGACAGTTTCTTAAGGAATAGAGTACAGGTAACGACGAGTTTGGCTTCATGGGCGTTTATTTATAGAAAATATAAAATAATAAGTTACTTTAACGGTATTCATTAAGGAAATATATCGGTAAAATCGCCACCTTTAAATTTAAGTGAAAATAAGTGACCCCATGGATCAAAAAATAGAGTTATTAGCACCCGGCGGTGATGTCGAAGCAATTAAAGCAGCGATTATTGCTGGAGCCGATGCCGTTTACTGTGGCCTAGATACTTTTAACGCCCGTAATCGTGCGACTAATATCTCCTTTGATCAACTTGTTGGCGTTATTCGTTTAGCTCATCAGTATCAATGTGAAATATTTTTAACCTTGAATGTGGTGATCTTAGAGCGTGAATTTGCTTCACTGGCTAAATTATTAACTAAACTTGCCAACACCACACTTGATGGTGTTATCGTGCAAGATATTGGCATGTTCTATCTGCTTACCCAGCATTTTCCAACCTTAGATATTCACGCATCAACGCAATTAACCACCCATAACGTTGGTCAAATACCTTTTTTGAAAAAACTCGGTGCATCACGAGTGAATTTATCAAGAGAGCTAGATTTACGTGAAATTACCGCAATGGCAGCAGCGGGTAAAGCGCACGATACCTTAACAGAAGTTTTTGTACATGGTTCACTCTGTGTTGCTTTCTCTGGTCTTTGTTATTCAACATCAGCAAGTGTTGGCAATTCAGGAAATCGCGGTCGTTGTAGCCAAGCTTGTCGTGAAGAATATGAACCAACAGCAACCGGTAATAAATTCCCGTTAAATATAAAAGATAACTCGGCTTTTTTTGATTTACCTGCGCTTATCGAAGCGGGTGTGCATTCCTTTAAAATTGAAGGACGTATAAAAGGTGCCAGCTACGTTCATACTGTTGTTGATAGCTTTCGTAAACAAATTGATGGTTTCCTTAAAACAGGTGAATTACTCGAAGATGGTGAACGCCTTTATAAAGTTTTTAACCGCGACTTCTCCAACGCCTTTTTACGTGGTGATTTAAATCAGTCAATGTTTATTGAAAACCCACGGGATAACTCTAAATACCATGCTGTTGATAAAAGCAATGCGATATCAGTTGTACAAATTCAAGAAGTTGAACAAAAACTTAATGATGAAAAACAGCTAATCAATGCCTCTGTTGACGATAAAATAAAACATTTAACCATTGGCAAGATACCGCTAACACTGGCTATTTCAGGTTCATTAGATCAACCACTTACCTTGACCGTAACGACAAAAGAACTTTCTCAACAGCAAGCTTTTGTTGATGCTAAAGACAGCGAGAAAGGGCTTGAGGTTAAAAGTTACGCGCTTAAGTCACAAAGCAACTTAGTAAAAAGTGGCAAACTGAGTATTGACAGAGAAACCCTTGAAAAGCGTTTTAAAAGCTTTAACAATGCCCATTTCGATTTGATTGAAATAATAACCGATGACTTTGAAGATGGCTTAAGCATTCCTTTTAAAGAATTAACGGTATTAAAAAATGAAGCCGCCTTTTTGTTGAATAACTCTAAAGCTGTGTTACCTGAGGTTCAATTACCTAAGTTAGCCAATCACCCTAAACATACCCCAACTGGTGATGCAAAAGCCGAGCTATCAATTCTTATTTGTGATGAAAGTGATGTTGAATTAGCAAAATTAACTTCGGCAGATATTTACTTTAAATTACCCGATGCATATAAACGCGGTTGTACTAAGTATGTCGGTTTTCTTAAAGAAAACCCTCGCTTGATCCCTTGGTTTCCTTCAGTATTAATTGGCAAAGATTACGACGTCGCGGTCAATATTTTACAACAAGTAAAACCACAACTGATTGTAACCAATAACACGGGTATCGCTTATGAAGCGAACCGTTTGGGGATTCAGTGGATAGCAGGGCCTTTCTTAAATACGACTAACTCTTACGCTTTACTTGCAATGCAAGAAGGTTTTGATTGTAAAGGTGCGTTTATTTCTAACGAAATAAACCGTCAACAAATTAGAAATATTGCTCGTCCGGAAAACTTCAAACTTTTCTACAGTATTTACCACCCTATTTTATTGATGGCCAGCCGACAATGTTTCTTCCAACAAAGTGTTGGCTGTGAAAAGCCACGCATTGATAACGGCTGTATGCTGTCGTGTGATAAATCAACCAGTATCACTAACTTGAAAGGTGTTTCGTTTGCTATCGATAAACAAAAAGCCGGCTATCCAAGTATTTATAATCAAGACCAGTTTTTAAATACTGAAATTATTGAAGACCTAAGTGATTTATTTGATGGCTTTATGATTGATCTGACTAACATTGGCTCAGGTGATAAAGAAACACCAGACAAAGCGTTATTAATTAGTCAATTTGAAGCATTACTTAACGGTAATATTAACGTACCTGAGACACTTAATATCATGGTACCTGAATCAACGAACAGCCAATATCATAACGGCTTATAAGATAATGGTGAGCAGATAATACCAAAACGATGCTTATAAAATGACTGCATGTTTATCACCAGACTAAGTCAGTAAACATGCAGGTTTTATCATTAAATAAGTTTAGTTGTTGGTATAACAGACTTTTGTTTTTGCGACATAATCATGTAGACAACGCTTTTCTTTCCCAAAGATAAAGAGTGGATTAACCAGGCCTGAAATAATTTGACCACCAAAAGGAACAAGAGAAAGTAGTTGCATCGGTATCATCCGCTTAACGTAAATTGTCGTTAAACTTGCCTTACTGTCATCTAAATTTTCAATTCGAATAGACATGAAATTCTTACCTATGGTTTGTCCATAATGGTAAAGCAGGTAACCATGTAAGACAAGGCCAGCAATAAGTCCATAAGCGAGTAACATCACTGTTAAAGAAAAAGTGGGTTCCGCTAATTTATCAAAACCGACAGTGATAAAAATAGGTACAGCAGCAAATATACCAATAAGACCATCAATTAATGCCGCATAAAAACGGTCTAAACGTGTTGCTTTTTCACCCACTCTTTTCACATTTTGTTCTATCGCCGGTTCAGCGACAGTTTGCTCGACTGTTACAGCTACAGGTGCGGGTGCGGGTTCAACAACTGTTTTCTCAACTATTAACTTATTAATTTCTGCAGCTCGTTCTGGGTATTGCTCACTGTCGATTTGTTCTGCTGCTGAGTATAATTCTTCTAAGGTATATGACGTAAAATCGATTATTGGATCCATGTAGACTATGCTTCCTTTTTAAAAAGATGAATTGGCTTGTGTTAAGAACTCATGTTCTTCTTGACTAGACTTCCTGTTAAGGATTTTATTGCGATGCGGATAACGGCCAAATTTTTCAATGATTATTTTATGTTTATTTTCAAAATCAATACTTGAAGCAACGCCATTATCGACAAAGAGCTTAACAGCGATATCATGTATCATTAATGACTCACTATGCATAAACGGCATATACAAAAAATTTCTTTCTAGATGATTTAACTCTTGATCAGCGCCAACGGCTATCGCTTCTTGAGCAAGCGCTAAAGCTAAAGGGTCACAGGCAAAAGCAACTGGCGTATCACGATACATATTTCTAGAGAACTGATCTAGAATAATAATTTCAGCAAGTCGCCCTTTAGCTGTAAGTCGCCATTTGAATAACTCACCACTATTTGCTGCCAGATGCACAGCCGAAAACTTGCTAATAATACACTGATCAAACGCGAGGTCTTTTAGCCACCACTGTGATTGATCAATTTCTTTAAACCAAAAATTTAAAACGTCATCTGCATTCATTTACCCAACCTCCATCGCTGTAATCAATCTATCGGCTAAGTACTTTTATTTATACGTCACTTTGCCACCAATCATTTTAAAGGCTGGCGTACCCCGAATTAACGTCTCCCGAGCAAAGACACTGGCACAGCTTGGGCACACACAGGGTGTCATGGTAAAATTTTTAACTATCCGAGCTTTAAAACATTTAACTAATGCCCCTTTACCGCCTTTTTTGTATTTATACAGAGGTGCTCGACACTTACTGCAATAAATATCAACAGACTTTTCAGGGGCTTTTTTATTGGGCTTAGCCATCAATAACAGTTAATAAACTATTATTTATTTTCTTTAAGTTTAGCTTTAGCCGCTTCAACTTTAGCAAAATCTAAACCTAGCTCTTCTACCGCTTCTTTAATGAGTTCTGGGCTAGACATGACCATCATCATAATCGATTGCAACTTCTCCGGTGGTAAACCCAATGCCTGAATATTCATCATCGCCATCATTGGATTTTCAGTGAGTACTTGAAAAAGTTCTTTAATTTTTTCTTCACTGACATTTAATTCTTTTAGTGCCTGAATAATAGGATTCATTACCTTTCCTTAAAACATAAAACTTAGCTAAACAGCATTGTCGCTATTTCAACTGACATTTACCAATCTAATTTTCTCATTCATTGACGCTATTTTCAGTAAATGTTATTTACCTAGCGACTCGATGATTAAAAAACAGCAAAAATTGATAACAATATTTAAATAGCTCACTCCTGGAGTGAGTGAACGGGAATTTTTCTTTGTTTATCAAGTTTAATTAAGTAAGCATTTCTGCCAATACCCATAAATTCTTCGTCCGTATAAACAACGGTATTATCATCAAAAAAAGTCACTGACTCTTTTTGGGTAATAGTCCCTAGATTAATTTCATAAGCATCGCCTGAAAAAAAGTCATCACCTTGCCAATTTTCAAATAGCCACAACCTTTGTGAGTCTAATAACACCAGTTTCTTTTTATTGGGGCTTAACGCCGCAGAAGTTATCCAACAGAGTTTTTCATGATGCGTACAAGTCGTGAAAGAGCTGAGTTTTGTCGCCTGATGATTAGCCGCATAAGCCCCTATTCGGTACAAATTAGTTTCGCCGTCAAATGGCACGGATCTGTTCTTTGTAAACAAGTACAATTTCTTTTTGTAAAAAACAAAAGCTTCTAGATCATATTTTTTCTGATGTTCTTTTGGCGGATAACTATTTTGCTCTGGATACATAAATTTAATTATCTCAGCGCTAGTACTATCCCCTTTAATATCAATGGGGTTTTCTATTTTATAGATAGTTAGCCATTTTCGCTTATTGTCGTTATTGCCAAAATCACCTAAAAAGAAATGGCCGAAATCGTCTTGGGTCATATCTTCCCAATCAATATTTTTAGCATTAGTGATCAACACTGTTTTACTTATTTTACCATCGGCTTCAACCCGGTATAAATTCGGCTTATCACCACCATCATTTATTGCCCAAAGTTTACCTTTTTTATCAAATTCAATACCCGAAACTTCCGTGAGCCTCTCATCCATTGAAACCAGTTTATTGTTATAATGATGTTTAATTGATGAACCCAGCGCAATAAAAATAAACAATGATAAAAATGTAGTTAACCAACGTAGGTTTTTCTTGAGCATAGGGTTTTTAATTTTCCGAAAATACTAATCAAGGAATTAAAATAAAGACTTATTTTAATTCAAAAGAAAATGGATAAAGTTTAAGGAGATCACTTTGAATGTTCAAGATCAGCTGCCAGTCGAATTTTTCGACGCTATTATAAACTGTTTTAGCGCTTTTAGGAAAAGACAGTTTGTCGCGACTGCAGGTCATTATTTTTCAATTTCAATACTTAGTCACATCTGAATCTGTTGTTCGCAGGTTAATCAACATATTCAGACAATAAAATATCTTTAGGAATACTCTCAGCTTTTATTCGCGTTGAATGCAGCATTTGCATTTTCCATTGCCCCGCCACTTTCACCATGACGGCACTTTCTAACCAAGCTACAGTACTTTCTTCCTTGCCATTATTGAAAGTTGCTTTATTCCAATAACTCACCCATGCAACATCACTATAAATCCTTGTTTTAATGACACTAAAATAGTTTCTTCGCTTATACTCTGAGGGTTTAACAACGTTAATCAGGTCGGTTAAGCTCCAATCTTCGCCAGCTTCTAACAACTGAAAGTCGTCAGTGACCACGGCTTTCATTTTAAGATGGTCTGCTGCTGACATCGCAGAAAATAGTGCTTCAACCGGTCTAAAAACGGCTTCATTGGCCAATGAATTAACGCTTACTGATAAAGTAAGAATAAGAATAAGTAAATTTTTATTGTTCATGGTTTTCCCTAGTAATCAGTTATTTTATAATTATGCCTAGCTAAATTGATAGACATTTTGTTAATAGACTTTATGGCAAAAACCTAAACTCTGATTATCTTTGAGTGATAGTTTTTAATAAAAATTAACCATTACGAACTAAGATAAGTTTTTATTACCATTACCTTGCACGCTTGATTGCTAAACATTGTCGTTGAGATACGCAATAAAGGCGTGTTCTTCAAGTGGGCGACTAAAAAAATATCCTTGAATATAATCGCATTGATGCTTAGTTAATAATTGACACTGAGCAAGATCTTCAACCCCTTCGGCAACCACTTTTAAACCTAGACTTTTTGCCATCGACAAGATAGCGCAAGCCAAAGCTTCATCTTCAGCATTAAAGGAAATATCTTTAATAAAAGCGCGGTCTATTTTTAATATGCTAATAGGAAACCGCTTTAAGTAGCTAAGTGACGAATAACCGGTACCAAAGTCATCAATCGACAGTTCTATACCCATAGCTCTTATAGCTGATAACTGAATTAGGGTTTGATCATCTTCTTGAATTAATAAACTTTCAGTCATTTCAAGGATCAGTGAATCTGGAGGAAGTTGTGTTTTTTCTAAGATAGCTTCAAGTTTGCTGATAAAATCCTGACGTTGAAACTGCACACTCGAGATATTAACTGATATCTTTGGCGCAAGGTCAAATTGGCTTTGCCAGCATTTAGCTTGTTTACAAGCTTCTTCTAAGACCCAATCTCCAATTTCAGTAATAAAACCAATATCTTCTGCTAATGCAATAAAATCAACCGGTGGAACCAAGCCTTTTATTGGGTGTAGCCATCTAACTAAGGCCTCGGCAGAAACAACTTTATTACTACTAACTTGATGGATAGGTTGATAATGTAAAATCAACTCATTGTTGATAATAACCTTGCGTAATTCAACTTCTAGGTGCCTTCGTTGTTGGGCTTTAATGTCCATTTCTTTGGTAAAAAATTGCACATTATTTTTACCCTTTTCTTTGGCTTTATACATAGCGCTATCAGCTTTACTCAATAGCTCTTCATAGGTACTGCCATCATCTGGAAATATTGATATACCTATGCTTGCGGTAATATAAGCTTCTATTTCTATTAAATGAAATGGTTTGGCTATTTTATCAAGTATCTGGCTGGCAATTTTTTCAAAACTAAAGACATCATTGTCACCCGACAAAATTATTGCAAATTCATCACCACTCAAACGACTGACCGTATCGGCCTTTCTCACTGACTCTTTGATACGCTCTGTGGTTAATTTTAACAGCATATCTCCCTTAGCGTGGCCAAAGGTATCATTAACATTCTTAAAGCCATCTAAATCAATAAAAAATATCGCAACTCTATTATTGTCCCGTTGGGCAAGTTCCAAAGTATGCTCAAACCTGTCGACAAACAGATTTCTATTGGCGAGTCCGGTCAATGAATCGTAATTAGCTTGGCGATAAATTTTATCTTCGGCCTTTTTACGTTTAGTAATATCACTAAATAATGAAACATAAGACTCTAATTGCCCAAACTCATCTCTCAAAGCAGTAACAGATAACCATTCATAAAACACCTCACCATTTTTACGTCGATTGCAGATTTCACCTTGCCACTGCCCCAAGCTTTCCAAATCTGCCGCCATGCGCTGATAAAATTCTGTATCATGATGACCAGAGCTTAACAATGTGGGGTTTTTACCTAAGACTTCTTTTTCCTCATAGCCAGTAATTAATATAAACGCTTGATTAACCGCAACAATATTATTATCAATGTCGATAACCATAACAGCCTCTGTTGCGGTTTTAAATACCGTTGAAGCGAGTCTCAACTGTTTTTCATCTTGCTTAATTTGGGTAATATCTTCTTTAATTCCTACATAACTGGTGATTCTATTTTTAGCATCTTTGAGGGGATATACATTGGCTTTCTCCCAAAAATTATCACCATTTTTTCGCTGATTATAAAACTCCCCGATCCAGTGTTTACCTGATGTTATTGTTGCCCATAAATTCTCATAGAGCGGAGATTGATGAAAACCAGATTTAAGAATATTTGTTTTTTGACCGATCACTTCTGTTGCTTGAAATCCAGAACTTTTAACAAATTCCTTATTAACATAAGTGATAATACCATTAAGGTCTGTGGTTTGAATTGAGACCGGGCTTTGCTCTACAATCTGAGCAATTAATGAACGCTGAGCTTCAGCTTCATTTTTTCGTTTTAACATAAAAAGTAAAAACAGACTCAAGGTCGATAATAACAAGAGACCTATCACTAATAGTTGTATTAAGTTTTTTTTAGTTTTATCGATTTCATTAACTTGCTTGTCGACCAAGCTCTCTAAATTACTTTGATAATGCCAAAGCGCCTGCTGATATTCCCTTTCTGATGTCACATCTTGGATAATGGAAAAGAGCACAGCTTTATTATTATAAGTTATCGGAATAGAATGTGACGACACGGTTTTGATGTCACCATTACTGGTTTTATGTCTAAAAATAAAATAATTTCTATCTTCTGATTTAGCTAAGGCTCTTTCTGAAGCGACTTGCTCTGCACTCAACAGGTTAATATCTTGAATAGTTAGTGACTCAAGTTTTTTTTCTGCGAACCCATAGAAGTGTTGAGCGGCTGAATTAGCCTGAAGAATATTACCAGTTTTAGGTTCAATGATTAACATAACTGCGCTATGTCTTTCAAAAATAGCGCTAAAATCACTCTTTGAAAAAGTATCATTTGAAAATAATAACAGCATAACAAAAGCGCAAAGATACCGATATTTTTTGAACGAAACCTTGATCGCCTTTAGCAGGCAGAAGCGCTTAACATTGAACATATGATCCTATTATACTTAAAAAGAAGGTTAAATTTTATTCAAGTAAAAACTGCATTAAGATAGTTCGTTAAATTAACTTAATTCCATTTAATACTAAGATAGTAACATAGGGTGAGATTAATAACAGGAAGTCAAAAAGGGTATAGAAGATCAAAGGTGACACTTTATAATTTAGCGATTATTGACCGTCAATAAAAGTGCATTAGCACTTATTCTATTGGGCTAAATCTTGCTAAAACACCATAAAAAAACACCAAGCCAATAAATGACTGATGTTTTTATTTACTAAGTAAGACATTAGCTCATTAGGCTGAATATACATTCAGCCGCTTAGTTTAATCACTGTTATTGTGTGTCGCTATAACCGGCCCAAATATCAGCGTTTATGGTATTCACCGCCCCTTTCTTTTTACGCTTTTTCTTTCCTGTGCCTTCAGGCTTTGCCATGGGTTTCTCTGCAGCCGTAATTGAATAATTACTGACTTCATCGGCTTCAAAACCTTTGACTTGCTCACGTTCAAGACGAATTTTATTTTTCTTTTCGATGATACTAAAGTGATGAAAGTCTTCATGGTCAATCAATGATAAAGCTAAACCTACTTCACCAGCACGGCCACTTCGACCAATACGATGCATGTAGTCTGATGGACTTCTCGGTAAATTGAAATTAATAACCACCGGCAGTTTTTCAATGTCTAGTCCGCGAGCGGCTATATCTGTGGCAATGAGCACGTCAATCTCGCCAGCTTTAAAACCATCAAGCACCCTACTTCGTTCGCCTTGACCTTTATCACCATGAAACACTGCCGCGGTAATACCACGTTTAGCAAGTTTTTCAGCTAAATGCTCACAGTGGTGTTTAGCATTAACAAAGATGAGCGCTTGTCGCCATTCATTTTCTGCAATTAAATGTGCTAACACTGCGGTTTTTTCGCCTTTATTAACGCTAAAGACACGCTGGACTAGCGTACTTGCATCAGCACTTTGAACTTGTATCTCGATCGGGTTGTTAAGTAATTCTTGGGTTAACGCTTTTACTTGTTCGGGAAAGGTTGCTGAAAATAATAATATTTGTTTTTTCTTCGGTAATAAGGCTAACAGTGCAGATAACTCTTCGGTAAAACCTAAGCTTAACATCCTATCGGCTTCATCAAGGACTAAGGTCTTAACCAAATCAAGCTTAATGGCATTACTTGAAATTAAATCGAGTAATCGACCCGGGGTTGCCACCAGAATATCGGCGCCACCTCGTAATGCCAACATTTGTGTATTCACAGATACACCACCAAAAACAGCAACCGTTTTTATCGCACCATTGAAATGCACGGCATAAGATTTAATGCTCTCTGCTACTTGTTTAGCAAGTTCACGCGTAGGTACTAAGATAAGCCCAGTAACATAATTCCCCTTGTTACTCTTGCTATTTGAGGCTGTATCAGTAGACAGTTGTAAAAAAATGTGCTGCAAAAGTGGTAATGCAAAGGTGGCTGTTTTACCTGAACCGGTATTTGCCCCTGCAATTAAGTCACGTCCTGCTAAAACACTTGGAATAGCTTGTGCCTGAATAGGCGTCGGCTGCAAATATTTGAGCTCAGTTAATCGAGCTAATAGGGGGGGAATAAGACCAAGTTCTGTAAACTGGGCTGGGGTTGAAATAGAGGTCATTAAGATAAAGGGCTCAAGGCTAAAATAAGTAAGTATATTTTAGCCTATTTTTGCCCCAGTAAGTTAATAAAATTGACTAACCCTAGTAGAAAGCCCTTAACTTGAATTAAATTCAAGTTAAGGGAACACCCTGACAAGATAGTTAAATTTTACTAATAACTCTTTACTTCTTTATTTAGATATTTCGGCGTTAAGAAAATCTTCTTGGTGAGGCTGACCCGTTGTATTAGTTAAATTAGCATTAGACTCACTGTTGTAAAGTAACCAATCTCTTGCTGCGCCAAAAGCGCTGCCATCAGGGTTTAGTGATATAGACTCCAAGTAAAGCGCTAAAACACCCGCAACATGTGGAGCGGCCATTGATGTGCCGCTCATCGTTGTTGTGCCACCGCCACTTTTAGTCGATAAAATATTAGCTCCAGGGGCTGCAATAGCTACTGGCGCAGATTGATGACTAGTCCAGCTAGCTGAGCCATTGCCCCAGTTAGAAAAGCCAGCCCAATCATCATTTATATCGGTTGCACTAACGGTTATCACCGCATCGTCATAAGCTGCTGGCGTTGAACCATAAGCATCTGCGCTGTCATTTCCTGCCGCCACAGCAAAAATAACCCCTTGATTTTTCGCATTACAGATAGCGCGATGAAAGTTATCATTACCAATAAAACCGTCATTGGTACAGGTACCTGTTTTAGAGCCATCACCGCCCAAGCTCATGTTAGCAACAACCGCTACGCCTAAAGATTCAGCCTGCTGTGTTACCCAATCAATACCAGCAATAACCCCAGAATTAGAGCCACTGCCAGCAGCATTTAATACTTTAACGGCATGTAAAGTAACGGCTGGTGCTACGCCAATAACATCAAGGTTATTATCTAATGCACCAATGGTGCCAGCAACATGGGTGCCATGGCCTTGATCATCATCCCAGTTATTTGAACAATCTAAACCAAGACACATTTCAACACTATAACCATTAGCGACATTACTAGCTAAATCTGGATGATCAGAATCTATACCCGTATCAATAACATAAACATGAACCCCCTGACCGGTGTTTTCATCGGTATTTGCCCCTATGCGACTAATTCCCCAAGGAGTTTCTTGCTGGCTAGTCTGGCAACCAAATAAGAAACTGCAGGCTGCCACTTGATTTGAAGTACTTTTTGTTGCGTGAACTCTGCCATCTTTTGAAACACTCAAAACACGTTGATCTTGACTTAGCTGGGCAAGTACTTTTGACGGAACCGTCGCAGAAAAACCAGTAAAAACATGGCTGTAAGTATATTTACTTGCTATAGCGTAATCGTCGATAAAGTCTGCAACACTGGCGATTTGATTAGCATCTAGGCTAACGATAATATTGCTAAGTGCGTTGTCTTCTGCAGCAATAGCTGGCAGTGCAATACAAGATGAAATCATTAAGCTTATTAATTTCTTTTTCATTTTTGGCTCCACATAGTATTAAGTTTCTCAAGTTACTCTAGGATAGAGCACTTAATTATTGTTTTTGGTACACATCTAAAAGTAAACGTGTTGTTACCAATGTAGAGTCTTGATACTGGTATGACCATCAGGGGAAACCCCTATTTTAATAATATTAACCCCTCACTGGAGGCATCGTCTTGTTAACAATCAAGTTAATATCGAAAAAAAACCGAGTAAATAAACACGGTTGTTAAAACGCCGCTAATAGTAAATGTTTAAGATTTAGCTGAGGAGCGTAAAAAGGTAGGATTTAATTATGATTTCAGTATTACTGATGTGTGTATTGATTTTCAAATAAACAGAAACAGCTAGATATTTTAAATAATAAATATGGCTAAACGGTATTTTATGCACAGTATCGATTAAATTGCGCAAAAGCGTGTGAATCATTATTTTTTAAGTAATAATACGCCATCAAACTTCCATAATTTTCCTGCATCAATATAACATCGATTATCATCATATTGACGTTACTATTGGGTTAAAAATAACTAGAGATACCATGAAAATACTGACCACTTTAATCACATCATTAACGTTAATACTAAGCACCTTAGTAAGTGTCAACGCTATCGCCAAAACCTTTACTTTTACCGCGATCCCTGATGAAGACGAATCTCAATTAAGAACTCGTTTCGAAAAAGTAGCCTTGTATTTAGAAAAGAAACTTGGCGTCAAGGTAAAATACGTACCGGTAAAGTCATACTCTGCCGCCGTAACAGCCTTTAGAAACAACCAAGTTCAACTCGCTTGGTTCGGTGGTTTATCTGGCGTACAAGCCCGACTTTTAGTACCTGGATCACAAGCGATTGCTCAAGGCTATGAAGATCAGTTTTTTAAGAGCTATTTTATCGCTCACCACAGTACGGGGTTAACGATGAACGACAATTTCCCTGATATAAATGATAAAACCTTCACCTTCGGCTCAAAAGGCTCAACATCAGGTCGATTAATGCCACAATATTTTATTGAACAACATTTAGCTAAAAAGCCACAACAAGCGTTTAAACGTGTTGGTTTTTCTGGTGACCATAGCCGCACTATTGCTCAAGTTCAAGCGGGCGCTTACCAAGTTGGTGCTGTTAATTATAAAGTATGGGAAAGTGCACTTAGCGCAGGAAAAATAGACACCAATAAAGTCAGTGTTATTTGGGAAACCCCTACCTACCCTGATTACCAATGGACGATACGCGCCAATGTTGATGCGGAATTTGGCAAAGGCTTTGCGAATAAAGTGCAGGCGGCACTTCTCAATATGAATAACCCAGAGCTACTTAGTAGCTTTCCACGTTCTTCTTTTGTTAATGCTGAAAATAAAGATTTTGAGCCAGTATTAACAGTGGCTAAAAAGATAGGACTTATCGATTAATGATAACCCTCGACAACCTAAACCTTTATCATCATAAAACAACCAGCAGTAATACAGGTAAGCGTAAAGGGGCTGCTCAAGTCATCTTTGATCTAAGTCTGACGATAAATAAAGGTGAAAAAGTTGCGATTATTGGTCCCTCTGGTGCAGGAAAAACCTCGCTACTGCACCATTTTTATCAGTGTTTACAAACCAGCGCAGCGCTTTGTTCTCAGCGCCAAGGCTTAGTCGATAACTTAAGCATCTTCCACAATATATTTATGGGTGCTTTAGCTCGCCACCACTGGTTATTTAATCTTATTAACTTAATAAGACCTTTTAAACAAGACTTACACGATATTGGCCTACTTTGTCAGCAGTTAGAACTAGATGAGCCCTTAGACAAGTCAGTAGATAAACTTTCAGGTGGGCAAAGACAACGAGTCGCATTAGCAAGAGCTTTATATCAGCAGCAAGATATATTTCTTGGCGATGAACCTTTTTCAGCACTTGACCCATTAATGGCGTCAAGAATACTTGAAATAATATTAGCTCGCCACAAAACTGTCATTATGGTTGTACACGACCGTACCTTGGCAATGAACGCTTTCGATCGTGTTATCGCCTTAGATAAAGGTCGGTTGGTACTCGACAGCAAAAAACAGTCAATTAACCAACAGCAGATCAGCAAACTTTATCAAACTGACGCAGTCGCGTAGGTTTATTTTATGGCGTTGCGACAAAATACAGTTTACCCATTAGGATATTGGCAAAAAGTCACCTTATCAATAGGGTTTATCGCCTTAGTTATTATTCCTTTTGCTGATATAGAAATTGTTACTTTCGACCCTTTACTTGAGTTGTCGCTTATGGCTCAAGGTTTTATTCACGCTGACTTTTTCGCCACTGAATACCTGTTTCAAGCGATAATTCAAACCCTTAACTTTGCCATTATTGGTGTATCTTTAGGACTGCTGCTCGGCGCTCCTCTCGCACTCATCTACCCGCACCCTTTAGTATCTGGCTGCTGCGCTTTTTTACGCGCAATTCATGAGATCTTTTGGGCGCTGTTATTTTTACAAGTTTTTGGTCTTTCTCCAATAACAGGCATTTTAGCGATCACTATTCCCTTTGCCGCCACTTTTGCTCGGGTATTTCACGATATAATCAATCAATCGTCAGACAATCCATTAGAGAGTATTGACAGCAGAGCAGATATTATTAGCCGCTATACCTATGGAAAAATAGCTCAAGTTTTACCGCAACTTATCACCTACACACGCTACCGTTTTGAATGTGCGCTGCGCAGTAGCGCTGTACTAGGATTTATTGGTATGCCAACGCTGGGCTATTATTTAGAAACCGCTTTTAAACAAGGAAACTATAGCGAAGGCGCTGCATTACTGATGATATTTATTGCGCTTATTGGCACGATTCGTTATTGGTGCCCTCCTAAGTTATTAGGGGTTTATCTTATTATTGCTTGTATAACATTGGTAGAAATTCCTACGCTAGATAGCAGTTTACTGATACGCTTTATTAGCCAAGATATTATTCCTCCTGCGTTAGTAAACACCTTAAGTTTTACCGACGTGCAATGGTCATTACTTTATACTTGGTTTAGCGATATTGTCACGCTACAGGCTTTCCCCGGGGCGATATCGACCCTAACTTTAGCCTTATTAGCATTAGCGGCTAGCCACTTTGTTAGCTTAAATGCCCATGCCATTGCAAGTAAGCATCTATGGCCTGCCCCACTTGCGTATTTTGGTCAGTTCATTTTACTTATTGGTCGTTCAGTACCTGAATACATATTAGCGTTTATTTTTTTAATATTACTTGGCCCGTCGATGTTACCTGCTATTCTTGCCCTAGCCATACATAATGGTAGTGTTATCGCCTACTTAACGGTTCGACAAAGTAACGCCATAGCGCCCCCCCTGATGCAGATAAGCACGTTAAATAAGTTTAACTACTACATAATGCCAAGCATTTATCCCAATATGATGGCTTTATTGTTTTATCGATTCGAGATTATCGTCCGTGAAACTGCCGTGTTTGGTATTTTAGGTATTATGACATTAGGTTTTTATATCGACAGTAATTTCAGTGAAATACGCTACAGTAGTGCATTAATTCTTATCATCTGTACCGCTTTACTTAATGTCGCCATCGATCATATTTCAATGCGGCTACTTAACTCCCACAAACAATCGTTAACGACATAAGTTAAAACCAACACTTATCGATTTTGCCATTTTATTACAAATAATTAGCTATTCAATAGTCCTTAAAAAAAATGATACCTGTGTTTAAATTGAAGCTTGGCGCTTAAGATGAGCTTCCATTAAAAATATTACCCTTTAATTACAAGTATTAAGACAAATTGAAGGTTTTAATTCTCAGTGATACTATTGAGATGATATAATAAATGATTAACGATTAGCAGTAAGTCCTGAAAGTGCTGTTGAATTAATGTATATTTATCATCCTCTTGATATTTTTATTCTATTGAGAAGTGATATCAAACTAATTTATCCATTCACAACCTATTTGAATTCTTAATAATTAAAAACTTATGGCTACAAACACTTTTACACCTGAATTACTTGAAAAACACTTTGCCAAAAATGAATGGAAAAAAGGAACGCGTATTTTTCAGGCGAATGGCATTAAAACCTGCGCCCTTGATGGTGAAATAATTCGTGGTGTCGTTTACAGTGAACGCTCTCGCCAAAGCACTTATTTGACTCGTTTAGTGCTAAATATTAAGAATGATGGTATTGCCAGTTATTGCGATTGTTATATTGGTCGAGATTGTAAGCATGGTGCAGCGTTAGCGCAGTGTTTTATTCACGAACATTTTGACCAAAACAGTATTGCGACTTCTGAAAAGGTTATTGATAAATGGCTTAGTCGCTTTCAAGCGCAGCCCAGTAGATATCAGCCCAATAGCCAACAAAAGTCGCTATTGTACTTTTTAAAGCCTAACAGTTATAACGAAGATGACTATTTCACTTTAGGTATAAAATCAGCTCGCCCAAAAAATAGTGGTGGATGGAGTAGTTCACTTGGCAGCGAGTTTTCTGCCAGCTCGTTAATAAATAGTGCTTATGCTAATAACGATGATGTTGCTGTACTTACCGAACTGATCCGTACTAATCAATATGGCGATAACATCAAGTATTTTGATTTATTCGAACGTATTATCAAAACTAATCGCTGTTTTTGGCAAACAAGTTACGACTTAAATGAAGCGATCACTTTGGGTGATCCCATAGAAGCCCAGTGGCAGTGGTTAGCCCTTGATAACAAGTTACACACCTTAAAACTTGTTTTCATGGAACCCTCGACCAATATTCTTATCATCAAAGCACAGCCACTTTGTTATTATGATGAAAAGAATAATTGCTTTGGGAAAATTAATACCAATACACAATGTAATTTTGAGGCAGACTTACTCAATTCACCTATCTTCGAAGAAGACAAATTACCTTGGGTCATGAATAAGTTATCCATGTCGTTAGGTGATGCTGTGCAGCGTTTGCCTAAACCCAAAACAGAATACTCACAAGAGTTGACCAAACCAGAAGTACATTTGCACTTTTCAACCCCCCGTGAAGCAGATCCACAATCAGGTTTTGTAAAGGTTAACTTTTCCTACCAAGGAAATTTAGTCAACCCACATAATGAGAGTGTTACGGTTACCCCCAAAAACTCAAGTGAAAATGATAACGAAACTGAAACTGATAAAAAAATAAAACTGTATCGAGATTTAACGTTTGAACAAGCGGTTATCGATAAGTTGACGACGTTAAAATTTACCGTTCAGCCCAAAGCTAAGCGTTATACTTTCACCAATGAAGACTATTTAAATAAAGATAAAACGCCTAAATTTTCGATGCTAATGCAAGGGCGCTACCTTTGGCATCATTTTTTGCATCAAGAAGTGCAACCACTTAAAAATTTAGGCTGGCATATAACTTTTACCGATGATTTTTATTATAAGGCGCTCGCTACCGACAGTGTTTTTGATGCTGAAGTTATTCAAACCGATGACCATGACTTTTTCTCATTAGGGTTAAACTTAACCATTGATGGTAAAAAAATGCCGGCATTTCCTATTTTGCTTGGCGCGATTGAACAACTCCCTAAATCGGCGTTAGTTGACCGCGAAAAAGAAAAACTTATTTCGCCTGATTCACCTATTTACGTTGACTTAGATAATGGTGACTTCGTTGCCTTGCGTTATCAAAGCGTACAACCGATATTGAAACAGTTTATTGAGCTGTTTATGCCCAATGCTTTAAATAAAAATGGCACTATGGAGCTATCACGTTTTCAAGGACATCAAACATTATCAATGTTAGATGACCAAGGAATGATAGCCACGGGTACCAGTAAGTTAAGAAGCTTAGCTGACAAACTCAGAGACTTCCAACAAGTGACCACGGTTCCTGTGCCAGAAGGATTGAATGCGACCTTAAGAACATATCAGCATCAAGGGCTAAACTGGTTGCAGTTCTTACGCGAATATCAATTAAATGGTATTCTGGCTGACGATATGGGTTTAGGTAAAACGATTCAAACCTTAGCGCACCTATTAATTGAAAAACAACAAGGCCGCCTTACTAAGCCCGTGCTCATTGTGGCACCAACCAGTGTTATTTTTAACTGGGCAAATGAAATAGAGAAATTTACCCCACAACTTTCTTATCGCGTTTTACACGGCAGTAAACGCCAGCAGCATTTTGATTGTTTTGAAGGACTTGAGAATCAAGTTGATATTATCATCACCAGCTATGCATTGATTACTAAAGATTTAGCGCTTTATAGCCAGCAAAAATTTTATTATCTAGTGCTCGATGAAGCTCACTATATAAAGAACACTAAAACAAAATTATACCAAGCCTTTTTGACCCTCAAAGCGCAACATAAATTATGCTTGACCGGTACACCGATGGAGAATCATTTAGGTGAGTTTTGGGCACAATTTAATTTCTTATTACCGGGCTTTCTTGGTGGCCAAAGACAATTTACTAAACTCTTTAGAACACCGATAGAGAAGCATGGTGAGCAAGAGCGTAAGCAGTTATTAAACCAACGCATCAAGCCATTTATTTTACGCAGAACGAAAGATAAAATAGCCACTGAGTTGCCGCCAAAGACTGAAATCATTCAAAAATTGCGTATTGAAGGTCAGCAAGCTGAGCTTTATGAATCAGTGCGTTTAGCGATGGACAGTCGTTTAAAAGATATCATTGCTGACAAAGGCTTAAAGCGCAGTCAGATAGAAGTATTGGATGCATTATTAAAACTAAGACAGGTTTGTAATCACCCTAAATTATTATCGCTTGAAGGCGCTAAAAAAGTAAACCAATCAGCCAAGCTTGACTACTTAATGGAAACGCTACCTGAGCAAATTGCTGAAGGTCGCAAAATATTAATTTTTTCTCAGTTCACCAGTATGCTTGCTTTAATAGAAGATGAATTGGTGGCAGAAGGTATTGATTTTGTTAAACTAACTGGTTCAACGACCAACAGACAGGCCGTGGTAGACAAATTCCAAGAAGGTGAAGTGCCGGTATTTTTGATTAGCTTACGTGCTGGTGGTGTTGGCTTAAACTTAACCGCTGCCGATACCGTGATTCATTTTGACCCTTGGTGGAATCCTGCCGTAGAGAATCAAGCAACTGACAGAGCGTATCGAATTGGACAAGACAAACCTGTTTTTGTTTATAAATATATTATAGAAAATTCAATAGAAGAGAAAATCCAAAAAATACAGCAAAATAAAGCAGAACTTGCTAAAGCTTTATTGTCTGAAGAAGTCAGTGATAATAAGCTGAGTTTAACAGATGATATTTTAGGCTCGTTGCTAGCACCGCTGAGCTAATTTGAAATAATAGCCATTACATTGCATAGAGTTGATGAGAATAAGTAGAGTCATCAACTCGCTTTTAATGACACGTCATTACTTTGAATACCGCTAACTTGCTATCTTACTTATCGGGGCAAACTACTCTGTCTCTTGATATTACGGGTTTGGTTATATATTGAGCAGGGGTTACTCAGGTATTAAAAAAGCGCCTCAAAATTAAATATCATTAGACTGTCTGAGGGTAGCGTCTAATTCAATCACGCTTGAAACTTGGTTTCTTCCTGCTTTTTTTACGCTATACATGGCTTTGTCAGCAGCTTCTAGTAGAATTATTCTATTATATTGACTATCGGGAATAGTTGAAGCTAAACCAATACTTATCGTGACATTAAATGTATTACCCTCATAATCTAAAGGAGTACTTTCAATTGAAAGTCTCATTTTTTCTGCCAGTTCCTTGGCATCTTTAGCGCTATATCCTGAAAGTAATACCACAAACTCCTCACCTCCAAAGCGCGCAACGAGATCTGTCGACCGCTTAATATTTTCTTTAATCACTTTAGCCACATGTATTAAGCAAGCGTCCCCACATAAATGCCCGTGCTTATCATTAAATACTTTGAAGTGATCAACATCTATTAGCATTAATGCTGTTGATATTTTATGTCGGCTACCCATTTGCCATTGGCGTTCAAATTCACTGTTAAAGTATCCCCTATTATAAATATTAGTCAGTGAGTCAACTTTGTTGAGTTGTTCTAAGATTTTGTTCTGTCCATCCAGTTTAGTTTCAATTTCAAAAGAGCGGTTATATTCACCTGAAGAGCGAATGCCCATCAAACCAATGAAGGTTACATAGACGAGGATCATAATCGCATAAGGGAGTTTATCTTCAATAATAAAACCCGCTATTATTGATGGAACTAGAAGTACTCCTAAGTTCAATAAGGCTAAAGATATTCTTGGTGTCAGTGCGACAATGGCACTGCTGGCAATACCACCGATAGCCAACATAGTAACATGTAAAATAGGGGTGAAACGCGGGTCGTATATCGCTAAGCCAAAGAATAGGCTTAATACACTTGCCTGTAACAATGATAAAACAGTAAAGCAATTGCGCCACACGTTAGGAGAATAATTATAAATAGCATCGCTAAAAAAACAGTGAGCAAAGCGTACTATACTAATTGCCAGCATGCTTAAAGCAAAAAACAAGGTCAAAGCAGGCTCTTTGGTGTGAAAATCAAATGGCCAAAAAACAGCTGGTAACATCACCGCATAAATGGCGATGCCCGTCATCGAACGACGTCTAAGATCCATATCAATACGTTGTTGAATGTCTGGTAATTTTTTGATGTTTAGCTCCTGTCGATAATCAGTTTTATATGTAATCGTCTACTAATAAAAATTAAATAGTGATTTTTTGTCAATAAATTTAAGTGTATACGCTAGGATAATAATGGTGAAAATTTTTTATCTTTTAACGAAACCATCCCTTACTGGCAAAAATATAAATACCACAAGACATCGCCACACCAACAAAGAAAGTCACTTCATATAAAGTAAAATCCCAAGGGCTGTCAATTAAATTCATTCCCATTAGACCACCAACCATGGTAGGAATTAAAGTTATGGTGGTGATAACAGCCAGTAATCGCATTACCTTATTCATTTGAAATGAAGACATATTAATGCGCAGTTCAACTAATGCTGCCAGTGTTGTTACTAAGTCATCGGCACTATCAAATAATCCATCAACGTCATCGGCTAATACCGTCAGAATAGGTCGAGGCATCACTTCAAAACTTTTAATTGCAAGAGGCTTTTCTGCAAGTTGGTGAACCACTGACGCCAAATGCTTAAGGTTACCCCTAACATTGGTAATTTCATTACGCAGTCGAAACGTTTGGTCTAAAAAGCTTTTATCACCTAATTTTTTTTGATGCTTATCTAGGTATAAAAGCGTCTGTTCTAATGTGCCAATAACATCGGTGTATTGTGCGACAAGAACACGAATAAGCGCACTTGTCGCTTGCATCAGAGGCGGTGCAGGTATTCCTACCTCCGTTAAATCAAGTGTTATTTCATCTACTAGCGATGATTCTGTCCCAGACAAGGTAATAATATTATTATTCGCGCCCAATAAAAGAATAGGACTTCGTTCTATGGTCGGCACACTATCATCGGACTGTTTTACCACCTTGGGACTCCAGAGGAAAATGGCGGTGTATTCATCCATTCGCTCTATTCTTGGGTACAACGAATGTTTAAAGAGCATATCTAAGGCAGACTTAGGGGCTTGAAGAATCTCCGCAACTTCTGTGAGTTGCTCAGAGTTGAGCCCTACAGCAAATAACCAGTCATTACTTGACGACTTTAATCGTTTTACAACACTACCCCAAGTTAATTCAGCGTAGCCACAAATATTTTTATCTACTAACGAATAGGCGCTAAAAGACTGTATTGGTGGTGACAATACTGTCGAAACTTTATTGTTATCTAAGGACATAGCGAATTTCATTCGAACACCAAATAAAGCCATTCGGATGAATTTAAGCAGTCTTAAAGCAGGAATATTACGTAAATGTTCATTAGCCATGGGGATCAAGGATAACAAGCCCGTACAGATGATGAATAAATCTAAGATACGCCACGGATCCAGTAAAAACACACGGCGACTTGATGCTAAAACAAAGTTAACGCCGTATTCAACGATGAAAAGAGCCAGGATCCCCCATTCCAAAAAACTTTCGCTTGAGAAAATCGCTCATTAGTCGCAACGACTGTTGGCGCTAGAGCAATGAAAAGTGAAACAAGCGCTAAAAAGCCCATGACACGTTCATTGAGCAACAAGCGAATTTTTGATGTTATAAAGATACTCTCATCCACCTTGGAATTAATTATGTGTTAATTGTATTATTAAGGCTAAAATGTGTAAACACATTTCAAAACAGAACAGCAAGTGCATTTCAAGTTCCTTCTTTTCGTTGTATTTTTCACAGCAAAGTTATCAATAATAATTTAAATTATGGGCATCTATTTATCTTGAAATAACCTATAGTTATAGTGTTAAGGATAAAATAATGTTATAAATTAATTGGTTAACATACATTAACCGTTTAATTAATAAATATATAACAACACCACAAGCAATTAACTAAACGATAAAGAGTGCTTAAAAGTTTTTCATTACAAACTGACATAAACGCTAACAAAGCTTACGCTTTAAAAGAAAGTATCACGGGTGAAAGACTGCCAAAATACAGATTATAATAATGGATTAAGTAATTATGTCACGATACGCAAATTTATATAAATCTCCTCTATATCTAATCACTGCAGCCGTAGTGCTATTTTTAATTGGCTCAACAATAATAGGTTGGTATAGCCTTAATAAAGTTGAAAACACCCTAAAAACACAAGCAATAGAAGTTTTAAAGGCCAGAGTGAATGTCAGTAATGACTTACTAGAGAATGGTTGGATTAGGTCTCATTTTAACAAGGTAAAAGCTTGGTCAACCTCACCGATTGTTGTAAAACAAGTCAAACAGTTAGTTGCGGCCCAAGCAATTGGCGACTCTGCTGCGGTGACAAAAGCCACTGGTAATTTAACTGCTTTTTTAGAACCTTATCTTCTGGCTGAGGAAAATGAAGGGTTTTATGTTATTTCCCCTGACTATAATAACCTCACTGCCAATATTGCTGGCTTAATTGGGCAACCCAACATAATCGCTAAACAATACCCCAAAAGGCTTGCTGAAGTTTTCAATGGTCAGCTCGTTTTTATTCCTCCGCTTTTATCAGAAACCCCTTTAGTCAACATTCGAGGAAAACTACAGCAAAAATATCCAACAACTTTTATTATTGCGCCAATACTTGATAATGAACAACAAGTTATTGCTGCACTCGCCATACGTTTAAATCCGTTTGGCGCTTTTTCTTCGACAGTACAGCAGCACAGTTTTTGGAACTCAGAGCAAACATACTTCTTTGACACCAAAGCTCGTTTATTAACCGCCAGTCAATTTGAGCCAGAACTTAGGTCCGAGGGAATACTAACGAAAGAGCAATCTAGCGTCTTAGCGATATCATTAACGCTTCCGTCGAAATCAACGACTAGTGACCAAACGCAAGCCCCCATTTATACAAAATTGGCTCAGTCGGCATTAAAAGGCAACACAGGTTACAGCGAAGAAAGCTATTTAGATTATCGTGGCCAACCCGTATTAGGCGCTTGGTTGTGGAACAGTACTTTAGGTATAGGTATCGGCGCAGAAGTCAGTGAAGTCGATGTATTGCAATCTCAACAGAAAATAGTACATGGCTTTTTCTGGCAGCTATTGCAAACGGTGTTATTAAGTTTGTTTATTTTAGTTATTGCTTTTTATTGGCAAAAACGCAGCGCAGCTGCCATCTTCGATTCAGAGCAGTATCTTTATTCTATGCTTAATAACGCACCTGATGCCATTATATCTTTTAACGCAAAAGGGGAAATAATACGCTTTAATAAAGTCGCTGGCTTACTGTTTTTGGTTGATAGGAAAGGCGCTGAGTCGATGTTTTTCAATGACTTTTTTATGAAAAATGAACAAAGAAACTTACAGGAATGGATAAAAAACATCATTAATGATAGCAGTGTATGTGACAGTTTCAGAATTATGCAGGCTAAGGCTAGTGACAGTCGGGAATTTTCAGCTCGTGTTGCGATAAGCAGTCATAAAACCACTCAAGATAATATTTTTACTGCCATTATTTCTGATTTAAGCACAATACAACAATTAGAAGGAAGACTTCTGGTACTCGAAAGTGCTGTTGAACAAAGTCATTCAGCGATTTTGATCACAAATTTGATTGGTAAAATTGTCTACGTCAATAAAGCCTTTAGTGAAACTACCGGTTATTCAAAAACAGAAGTTTTAGGGAGAAATGCCAACCTGCTAGATTCTGGACACAAAAACACCGATAAATATCAGCAGCTCTGGCAAAAAATCATTGAAGGCCAGCATTGGAGTGGTCAATTATACAATAAGAAAAAAGACGGTAGCTGTTATTGGGGCACTACCGACATTACCCCCATTAGAGACCGTAATGGTAAAATAGATCATTTTGTTGCGATAAATCAAGATATAACAAGGCAAAAGGCCAATGAAGATAAGCTACTAAAACAGCAGCTTTTTTTAAAAGAGGCTGAACGTATTGCTCATTTGGGGTGTTGGGAAAAAGATCTTAAAAACGATATCATTTACTGGTCAGACGGCATGCATAGATTAATAGGTATTGAGAAAAATTCTACGCCTTTGACTTCAGAGCTTATTGTAAATCTTGTCCATCCAGAAGACCGTTATCAATTTAGAATACACCAACTGAAAGCCTTAAATAAGTTAGAAGTTTATAACTATGAATGCCGAATAATATTAGCCGATAAGCAATTAAGGTATATCAATACATCAACTGAGGTTACCCGTGATGAAAGTGGCGAACCATTAAGTATGTTAGGTATTGTCAGAGATATAACCAACATTAAACAGAATGAAATAGAGCGTGAAATACTTGATGCTGAAAAAGAACAGTCTCGTCAAGCGACACTCAATGTGCTGCTTGATGTTAAATACCAACGTAACAGAACAGAAAAGACATTAGCTGACTTAAAAGAATCTCAGCAAGAATTAGAACAAGCACGTTTAACAGCAGAAGCGGCAAGCGACTCTAAGTCGCAGTTTTTAGCAACAATGAGCCATGAAATTAGAACACCGATGAATGGTGTTGTTGGTATGTTAGAGCTACTGCAGCAATCAGAACTAGATGATGATCAATACCATTTAGCCAATGTTGCCAAAGATTCAGCATGGGCGTTATTACAAATCATTAATGACGTGCTCGACTTTTCAAAAATAGAAGCGGGGAAAATGACTTTAGAGTCAATACCGTTCACCTGGACAGAGATTATTGAAGGCGCTGCAGAGTTACTATCGTCGCAATTACAAAGCAAAAGATTATTATTGGTTTGTTCATCTAATCATCATATGACTGAGTCAATGCTAGGCGATCCCATTAGGTTAAAACAAATTGTACTTAATTTATTAGGTAATGCGATTAAATTTACTCACAACAATGAACAGCCGCAAAGCCTTATTGAGGTTAAGCTTGATTATTTAAATAACAGCCAAAACAAAAAATTATTTCGATTAACGGTTAAAGATAATGGTATTGGTATTAGTGAGGATCAACAAGTTCATTTATTCGATGCTTTCACACAGGCAGACAGTAGCACTCATCGTCAGTTTGGTGGCACAGGACTCGGCTTATCTATTTGCTCAAAGTTAACCACTATGATGGGAGGACAAATAAGTTGTCAAAGCGTGGTAGGTGATGGTACAGAATTTCATGTCGATTTACCTTTAATAGCAACTGAAAATAAACAGACATCGGCCCTAAACGTAAAACTCTATCATTTAAATATTTTACTCATTGCTTACGATGGAATTACCGATAATATCTTGCACAAAGGTCTAACAGAGCTTGGCGCACATTGTCATTTAGCACCAAGTTCGCCAACAAAATTAAGCAAGCTTATTTCTGCTGAAAATTATGATCTTATTATTATTTCAGCAGAACAAGTTATTAGCCTTTGGCCAGAAGTTAAAATGCAGTTACCCAACAACAGTGATGAGGATATTAATATACTGATCCTTGAAAGGTGGCATGACTTCGACTTACCCTTTTACCCTGAACATGCGACAACTATTGCCAGTAATCCGTTTTTGCCACAAAAAATATACTGGACCATTGCCCGTATTATGGATCAAAAAAATCCACTTATAAGTTGTCTAAAGCAAGATATTAAGACGTTATCTATACCCAGTGTTACTGAAGCACAAGCCAGTAATAAGCTAATTTTAATTGTTGAAGATAATGTCTTTAACCAACAGGTATTAGAGCGTCAGCTAAATCTATTTGGTTATGCTGTGATCATTGCCAACCATGGTGAAGAAGCCTTAACTAAAATGACTCAATATTCATTTTCCCTGATCATGACTGATTGTCAAATGCCGATCATGGATGGTTTCGAATTTGCCAAAAAGGTGCGAGAGAATGAACAAGGCAGCACAACACAGATACCTATTATAGCAATCACCGCTAACGCGATGCGAAATGAAGCCGAACACTGCATTAAACTTGGCATGAATGACTACGTGACTAAGCCAATGAAGCTAGACAGCTTAAAAGCTTTACTCAGTAAATGGTTAGTTGAAGAAGAACTCGAAGGTGAATTTAAAATAGAATCACCACCTGAATTGACCGATGAACAAGTCACTGAAATGATAGCAAAACCGGCAATAAACATCTCAGCATTGGTTGAATGTTTTGGTGATGATAAAGAAGCGCAACAAAGCTTTTTACAATTTTATCAAAAACATAGCAAACCATTATTCGCTGAATTAGCCGTGCACATTACCGATAAAGATTGGCAGAGTGTAATGGAACTGGCACACAAGCTTAAATCTTCAACCCGTGGCGCTGGAGCGATATTACTAGGTCATTATTGTGAGCAATTGGAACAATTCGCTAAAGAAGAAAATACACAAGAAATTATAACGTTAAGCCATAAACTTTATGCTGAGTTTATTCGAGTGTCTGACGAGATAGCGGCAAACTTTTAAGCCATGTTATGGCGTTTGTCAGTGATTATCTATAGCGGTGACTGAAAATATTGTTATAAACGTTTTCATCAATCACACGTCGCTACTGAATACTCTTATTATTTAGCGTATTAATTGCTGAAATCGTCGGCCACTTACCCGCGGCACGAACAGTTAGCTAAAGGTTGTGATTGTTTATCTTTTTTCAATTAAAGGTATGTTATTTTCCTTAAATAGCTTAGTAACAACGCCTTGCGTTAAAGGTTTAATGAGATAACCTTTTGCGCCTAGTTCAATGGCTTTTTTTACTATTTGCTTATTTTTATTACCAGTTAACATAATAAGTGGCGTATCAACATTTTTGCCGTTGCCCTGTTTCATTTGTCCTAAAATATATAAACCATTGGTATCGGGTAGACTTACGTCGAGTAAAACGATATCAAAACGTATATTATTAAGACAAATTAAGGCTGTTCTCCCGGTACTAGCGGTTTGAACATTAAGTTTATACTTGTGCAACAATGTATTGGTTAAATGTATGCTGATGGGATCATCTTCAACCAATAGAATATTAATAGCGGCTGATTTATTATCCTCTTGTACCTTATCTAATTCTTTTACCGCATCGGCGTTACTTGCATTATAAAGCTTGTTAAAAGAAGTTGGCGGATGTACCTGCCCGCTTTTATCAGATTGAGCCGCGTCATTACTTTCTTGTGCTATATTTTCCACATCACTGATTAGCCCACTGAGCAAGTCTAATGCTTTACTTTGCAGCTCCACCAGTCTAGGTCGAATTTCGTTTGAACGTATCGACGCTAAAATATTTTTGACCACATCAAGATTAATATTAACATTGTGTTTGAGTTTAATTTGCTCTGTTGCTTTACTGATAGAAAGTTCAACGTCGGTAATACTCTCTTCAAAAGACAACCTAAGTCTTTCTTTCAGCTCTAAGCCGTGCAATACCGTTTCTCTAATTTCTTTTGCATATGACTCTTTGTTATAAATATAGTCTAAGGCAGCATTTTTTTTGAGACCAATGCCCAGCTTAGTCAGTAAATTAGAACAAACAACAACTGCACGTTTTTTCTCATAAAGCGGATTGGTAATTATATAGTCATCAATAATATCGTTATCATAAGCTTCATAAGCTTCGTTTTCTTCCCTTGCAGAAACAACAGAAACAATAAAATGTTCGCACGTTTGTCCTACTAAAACTGATTTAAGCGAGCTATAATAAATCATTAAAGATCGTTGAAAAGAGGTTGCGTCGATTAAAATTATTTTAGGCGTTTCATCTTTAAGCTGTTTCTCAAGCTCTGGCAAAGCAGTAACAACAAGTACTTTATCAAAATGTTCAATCAACACCTTAATTAACAGCTCGCTATCTTCACGTTCGGTCGTGTATAAAATAATATTATGATGCTGCACTATAACTCCTTGACTCAACTATCTAATGCTAACCTTGTAAGAGTGTAAAGCTTGCTTAGCAATATTGGGCTCTCGTCTTTATCAAAGTATAATTGAGTTTGTAAATTTCCCTGCTCAGGTCAATATAATCTAACACTGTTGAGCATGCTTTGGATACATTTCATCTTATCAATTAGATTAATATATTAATAAGCTAAATTAAGGATAAAAAAACAGCAAAAGTGTGATTAACGGCTAAAATGTAAGGGCTAATTTGAAAACATCACTTTCATCAGCAAATTTTTAATAACATCATAAGATTCATCTTCAAATTTAACACCAAAATAATCAATCGTCGGCGATGACTTAACATTGCAAACAATACCTTTTATTGATGTGATATCACTTAAGGCCTTGTCAGTAATAGCTAAGGTAATAGTATCGTCTTTGGCGATAACAACATTTTCTTCCTTCTTGGCATTTAATAAACAGCCTTCTAATGAAAGATTAACCATAATGCCTTTTAATAACGAATTATTGACCGAAGCTTCAATATTTAATTGCGTATCAATTCGCGCTTCTTTTCGTAGCGGTCGAACGGCCACCTGTTGCGGAATGTTCAAGACAATCATTTTTGCTGGAACAGTTATCGTGCGCTCTATACTGGTAACAAAAGCAACAACCGCGCCTTCATGCTTTTCTACAATACTTCTAACGGTGCAGGCTACCCCTTGATTAATATTGCCAGTAAGCTCAACATGACGATTTAAATCAGGTAATTGGATCAACATAAATTGCTTGGGTAAAAAACCAACAAAAACACTTTTAAATTTTATTTTTTTACTGGGGGGAATTGAGACTTCGACAATAATGGCAGAGCCAGGGGTTAGCATTGACAATGACTTTGTTACATCTTCTCGAATCATTGATAGTTCTCCTAATAAGCCATGCCCTGTAGAGTCTTAAATTGATAAGTTAACTTATCAACTCATTTATTGCAGGTTATTAAATGTGTTAAAATTAAATATATCATCGATTTTCATACTATCAATATTTATTAGCCACAAAGCGAAAAAGTTTTAATAAAAATATAATTGGCTGCAAGTTTTTAACACTATTAAGCGCAGCAACACTTTAAAAATAGGCTTCATAGCCTATTGTAACCGCTGATAGCTTTTAAACTAACGGCAAAAGGTTATTTACTGATGTTTTTAACCTTCATATTAAGCTATTGTTAAAAGGTAATCAGCACACCACTATCGGCTTTTAATAAGCTAATCAGTTAATATTTATTAGTATTTTTATTAGCTAAACCGTGAAACATGTAAATTTTATAAAGAGTCTTATTGATGATTGAATTTTTTCGCAACATGAAAATTTCACAAAAAATCCCATTATCTATTAGTGCTTTTATTATATTACCTTTAATCATCTCCCTTATTGCAATAAATTCAACGAACACCATTAACAAAAACGGTCAAGATATTTATGATAATTATTTTGTCAGTTTTGTTAATCTTACCGACGCTCGAAAATATTTATATGAAGAGTTTGTACTAATAAAAAGTCATATTATTTCTCCTGACGATAAGTCTATGAGAGACACAGAGCAAAAAATCAGTAATGCATCAGCCAACTTCCGTGCTTCACTGACTAAATTTGAACAAACATTAGACAGTGGCGAAGAAACCATATTACTCTATAAATTCAAAACTCAATTAACAACGTTTGAGTTGTTAACCGAGCGAATTATCACTTTAAGTAAAAGCAACCAAGATATTGCTGCAGATAGACTAGCGAATGAAGAATATGGTGTGCTTTTTAATGACATGCAACTCAATATGGCGGGCATGCTAGAAACTAATATTGATGGAGCTCAAGCCCTATACAACAGTAATCATCAACATCATCAACATCATCAAACTACGCGTTCTCTTATTATTTTGGTTACCGCTATTATTATTGCCATTGGCTTATTTATTGGTTGGCTATTGATCAGCACAATATTAGAGCCACTGCTTAAAATACAGTGCCATATAGCAAGTCTTACTCATTCAGGTGATCTTCTCCTTCAACTCGACATTGAAGGTAAAGATGAAATTAGCGAATTAGCTAAGTCATTTAATACTATGCTTAAGTCATTATTTCATGCGCACAACAAGCTCATCCAAACAGAGAAACTAACCTCTTTAGGTTCATTAGTTGCAGGAGTTTCTCATGAAATTAATACGCCATTAGGTATAGCTGTCACGATAGGCAGTACAATCAAAGATAACTTTCAAAAGTTTTCAATTCGTTTTAAAGAAAAAAAAGTAAAGCGTTCTGACTTGGAAAATTTCGAAAAAGAAGTCAATGAATGCTTAGATATTTTACTGAATTCTTTAGACCGAGCTGTTGTCCTCATTCAGAGTTTTAAGCAAGTGGCTGTTGACCAAACGAGTGAGGCAAGACGTATATTTTTCTTATCTGATGTCGCAGACGAAGTGATCCGTATACATCATCATAAAATAAAACGCCTCGGGATAACCTTCGACTGCGTAATCGATGAAAAAATAGAGATGGACAGTTTCCCAGGTCCTTTGGGGCAAGTGATGACTAATTTATTTAATAACGCCATTATTCATGGCTTTGAAAGTACAGACTCTGGCATTATCGCTATATCAGCTTATCTAAATAATTCAATTGTCATTATCAAAATAGAAGATAATGGTAAAGGCATACCAAAAGCGTTTATTGACAAAATTTTTGAACCTTTTTTTACTACTAAGCTTGGTGAAGGGGGTTCAGGTTTAGGCCTGAGCATCATCTTTAATATTGTCGTCAATTTACTCGGTGGTAAAATTAGCGTGGCCAGTACGTTAGGAAAAAACACCTGCTTTACCTTAGAGTTACCCTTGGTTTCGCCCCAAAAGATAACAAAAATTAATGATAACTATTAACAGTACTCGTTATAATCTTAAACACGTTTAAAACAATCAGCTAATTTTTTCTCTATCTAAAACAGGTTAACCGCACAAGATTATCAATGGCACGCTAATTATGGGTTTTGATAGAATGCTACTTGGCCTCGTCCTGATGCTTTAACTTGGTACATCATGTCGTCTGCCTTAACCATCAATTCGTGGAGTACCTTAGCGTCTTTAGGGGCAACAACAATACCAATACTTGCGCCTACCTGGCATTGCATGTTATTTGAAATATGAATGGGCTGCTCTATCTCAGCAAGAATATTATTGGCTTGTTCAAGCATTAACTCTTGGTCAAAGTTCGTCAACTGACGGGCAACAATAAATTCATCCCCTCCCCATCGAATACAGAGGTCTGTTGCCAAGTTAAAATGTGTTTTAAGACGTTTTGCTATTGCTATTAATACCTTATCCCCCGCTTCATGGCCATAAGTGTCGTTAACAGGTTTAAACTTGTCTAAATCAATCATCATCAACACTAAGCTTTGTTGATTTTCTAAACAATAAAGTAAGGTATTATCTAATTTTTTGTCGCCGGAGCGTCGATTAAGTAGATGGGTTAAAGGGTCATGATCCGCTTCAAAACGTGTTTGAAATTCCCGTTCTGCTCGTTCAGTAACGTCATGTATTATCACTTCAACTAAATTACCTTGATCACTACTGCGTTCATTGCTGCGCTGCTCCGTTAATTTTGCGAATAAACAGTGCAGCCACAGCGTTTTATTGCCGATGCGGCATTCTATGTCTAGAGTGACTTGTGGACGATTCTTGTCGGCGCGAATACTCAATAACAACTCCTCGAGTTTGTCGACATTATTTAATAAGGTTGGAAAGTGTAAAGAGGCCAAGTCTGTCTGTCCTGCAACACTGAAGTATTGTAAAAATGCCGGGTTGAAAGTGGTAATGGTGTTTTTTTCATCGAGCAAACAAATTCCAGCACTCGCTTGTTCAAAGATAAGCCTGAATTTACGCTCTAACTCTTGAGTTTTTTCACGCAATGCTCGCTCATTACTAATAGTAAGGTGTAACTCATGCATCAAAGAGTTTATACCTTTTGTTAATTTACCAATTTCATTTTTGGCACCTTGCTTCACCAACAACATCCGCATTGTTTTAGGTATACTAGGATTGATGGTAGTAAAGCTATCGGTTAACTTTTGAATCGGCTTAGTTAGCCATCTGTGCACGATCAGAGAGACAAAAAAAGCAATAATGATGGATTGTATTAGTATCAATGCCACTTCTTTTTTAAGTGAGTTTTCTACCTGTTGTTGAATATAATTATTGTCTGGATAAACAGTAAGTGTGCCAACAAGGGTATCATCAATAAAAGGATGGATTAATTGGATAACTATGCCATCTTGTGGTTTGTTAAGAGCACCACTGGAAATGCTCATTTCGCCCTCGCCGGAGAGTCTAGCCCCTTGAACTAAATCATTACTCAACAAGCCACTAATAATTTCCTGTCCGAGCTCGCGATCATTTAAATAGGCAGATATCGTCGCCGTTTTTGCCATCGTTTGGGCTAATTGTTTAACAAGCAAATAGTTAGTATCTTTCTTTTCTTGAAGGCCAGCATAATAGGACAACGTTGAAGAAACCAACGCAACTAGCACGGCAACAATAGCGATGGCCAATGGAACTCTGACATAAAGATTTTGACTAATTTTCATTAAATCGATAAACCACTTTTACAGCATCAGTGAGCTGGTCTTTAGGTATATAACCAATAGAATATGGTGAACTGTATAACTTGTTCAAAGCATCTTCAATTGAAATAGCCGCGATCGGCGGTTTAGCTCGCCCAGAGAACAGTAACCTTGCCCAGTAAGCGTTTATTTTTTGCTCATTTTTATTAACTAATTGCAGATAAAAGTCATTCTTCAATAGCGATTCAGGGGGCAAATCTAGTGGCTGTGCCATTTCACCGTCAGGAAAAGTTAAATAACGCCCCATATAAATGTCAATCACTTCGCGCTTAGATAATGAGTTAATCGCATTGTCTTTATTGACCACAACAACAAACTCGGTACTCACAGCATCAAAGTTAAAAATAGACAATCCAATCATTAATAACAGGGGGTTTTTCATCGTTAAAACACCATGTTCGCACTAACAGTAAACACATTGATTCTATGCTCTTTTTCAACATTTACCGGATCACTTATCCCCCATAACCCACCACCAAAAGGTTGAATATCAAAGTGATCAATTTGCGCTTTAACGATCAAGTTTTCTAACGCCTGCCATTTTACACCAACATTAATTGAATGTTGGTGCACCACTAATCGGTCAACAGCCTCTTTTGAAGCAAGTGCTAACTGTTGTAATGGAAAGGTTACTTGTATTGGCGTACCAGGAAGAAATTGGGGCGCAGTAACTGTGGTTATCTTATGGCGGTTCTCTGAAATAGAAACACTGGAAAAAAGCGTCACTTTATCTAAACGATAACCGACACTCACATAGCCATTAATATTTGATGAAGCAACCAACCAAGGAGACTCTGAAATACCTATTTCAGATTGAATTAACCAATTATCATTATCGTAGGTTAATCCTAAAGCAGCATATTCAATACTATGGTTCTTTGTGTCAAAACTTGCTGATAGCGACGCTGCTTGCGGCCACACAGGGGCTGGCACAGAGTTTAATAAATCAATAAACTCATTTAATGCCTCTAACTTATAATCCCCGGCATCGGCTTGTGATATAGAAAATCGCATGGTCCAAGCATCAAGTACGTAGGTTGCGCTAAAAGTCATTAAATGGTCAAAATCAATAAAAAAATCTTGGCCACTCGCTTTTAATTTCGCAGTCGTGTTACCCGCAGCTAATTTTAACCGTAAAAAACCATCATTAATTGATTGGCTGTATTCAATATCTACACCATCAAATTTTCCCGCTGTACTTGCAAAAGAGTAATACTCATGTGGCGGACGTACCCACAAATAAGCGTATCCCACGTGCGGGTATTCTGAAAGTAAATAAAGGTCACTGTTTAATCTGCCCGCACGAATAGCCCAATTACGAGAAGGACGGTAGCGCAAAAAAGCTAATTCGAGGTAGTTTTCAAAGTCTGTATTCGCGTGATCTTCTAGGACAAATTGCACAACAGAATCCCAGTTATTAGCCAAGGTTATATTGGCTTGCCCACCTAAAATTGAGTCACGGGTAGCTGACCAGCCTGTATCGTCAATATTCAAATAATTGGGACTAAAAGCAATATCAGGATCGTCACTATAACTAAGAGCTAAAGAGGCAAAACCACTAAATTCAACTTTTATGTCATCGGCATAGGAATTATAAGTAACGCCTGTGAAAACTAAAGCTGTGGCGATAATAAATCGATACAAGGTAGCAGCCTTTTTTCGTTTGATAATATTGAAGATATTGATGATAACAGATAGCTCATTTATTTGCCTATTGTTCGGCCATAAAATACCAAGACCTCTTTAACGAGTGCTAGGTTAACGTCTGTGTTTTGAATTAATAGACTTTTGAGGATCGTCTCAGGGAGACAGCGCATAAACCTGTGCTTAATCAGCAAAATAAATGGCGAATCTTGGACTGCGAAATATTGGCTTGGATATTGGCTTGGCTAATGTTGGATAATATATTTAACAAACACTTGTCCTAGCAAGAACAACATTATTTTGTTCTGGTTAAGTGTAATCAACCGCTTGCCCCTTAGGGCATTTTCCCTTAATACTTATCTTTCTAAGTGCTCGGCATGAAAACGCAAATGCGCTTCAATAAATGAAGAGATGAAATAGTAACTGTGATCATAGCCTTCATGAATGGTTAACTCTAATGGGTAACCACTCATTTTTGCTGCAGCCTCTAGCGTTTCTGGTTTTAATTGCTCTTTCAAAAAGTCATCTGCACCACCTTGATCAACTTTGGCAGGAATAAACTGTTTTGCTATACGCATTAATTCACTGGCATCATGCTGGTACCAACTTGCTTGGTCTTTCCCCAAGTAAGCGCTGAAAGCTTTTTTGCCCCAAGGCACCTTAATCGGGTTACAGATCGGACTAAAGGCTGACATTGAACGATAACGTTCAGCGTTTAACAAACCAATAGTTAGCGCCCCGTGTCCGCCCATGGAATGTCCACTAATAGCGCGCTTATCTGACACTGGAAATGTGGCTTCAATAATTGCTGGCAGTTCTTTAACCACGTAATCATACATCTGATAGTGACGGCTCCAAGGTGCTTGGCTGGCATTAAGATAAAATCCTGCGCCCTGACCCAAATCATAACTATTGTCATCAGCTACCTCTTCACCTCTTGGACTCGTATCAGGAGAAACAATAGCAATGCCTAACTCAGCAGCTATTCGCAGTGCGCCGGCTTTTTGCATAAAGTTTTCATCGGTACAGGTTAGACCTGAAAGCCAGTAAAGCACAGGCACTTTTTTACCATTATTAGCCTGTGGAGGCAAAAAAATGGCAAAGCGCATGTTAGCGTTTACGGTTTTAGAATGGTGGCTATATTGCTTGTGCCAGCCACCAAAAATTTTATTTACACTGATACTTTCAATTAAAGGATCAATTGTCATAGGGTAACCTCAAGACGCTCCCCTGCTAATTACTGCAAAAAAAGGAGAACGCCATACTATTAATGTGAGTGACTATCTTTCTAAAGATAGATGCTGGTTATTTATATCGCCTATTTATCAAAATGAATAACACTGCGAATACTTTCTCCTTTGTGCATTAACTCAAACGCTTCATTAATGTCTTCAAGACTCATGGTATGAGTAATAAAATCGCTCAAGTTGAATTCACCGGCTAAATAACGTTCAACATAATCTGGCAACTCAGTACGACCTCTAACACCGCCAAATGCAGAACCACGCCATACTCGCCCCGTTACCAGTTGAAATGGACGGGTTGATATTTCTTGTCCGGCACCGGCAACACCAATGATCACTGATTCTCCCCATCCTTTATGGCAACATTCTAAGGCAGAGCGCATTAGGTTAACGTTACCAATACATTCAAAAGAGTAGTCAACACCGCCATCGGTCATTTCGACAATCACATCTTGAATAGGCTTGTCGTAGTCTTTGGGGTTAATAAAATCGGTAGCACCCAATTTTTTCGCAAGTTCGAATTTACTTTCGTTAATATCGATAGCAATAATTCGACTAGCTTTCGCCATGGTCGCGCCAATCACTGCAGACAATCCAATACCGCCAAGGCCAAAGATAGCAACAGTTGCGCCCTCTTCAACTTTTGCCGTATTCATGACTGCGCCCATGCCGGTGGTAACACCACACCCTAGTAGACAAACCTCTTCTAATGGTGCTTCTTTATTAACTTTCGCTAATGAAATTTCTGGCAAGACTGTGTATTCAGAAAAAGTTGAACAGCCCATATAGTGAAAAATAGGCTGACCATCTTTGTAAAAGCGGGTCGTGCCATCTGGCATCAAACCTTTGCCTTGTGTCTCACGAATTTTTTGGCAAAGGTTGGTTTTACCCGATAAACAGAATTTACATTCACCACACTCTGGTGTGTATAATGGAATAACGTGATCGCCTACCTTAACACTGGTTACACCTTCACCTATTTGTTCAACAATACCACCGCCTTCGTGACCTAAAATAACGGGGAAAATTCCTTCTGGATCCTCTCCAGATAAGGTAAAGGCATCGGTATGACAAACACCAGAGGCAATAACCTTAACTAACACCTCTCCTTTGCGAGGTAGCATGACATCGACTTCTTCGATAGATAGTGGCTGATTAGGGCCCCAAGCAATAGCCGCTTTCGATTTTATAAATTTATCTGACATCGTTATTCTCACTTTTCAATTAATAGATATTTTGATGGGATTAGCATCTAGTCGAATTTGTTACAGTAACATTAGTTTACTCAACTTATTTAAAGATGATAATACGCCTAATACGTAATTAACTTTTACCCCTTGGTAACAATCTAAAGGTCATAGTTACCAAAAAGTGAAAGCATTTTGGTTAAAAATTTTGATCTACATTATTCATCTTAATGACTGTGTCCTTGGGCAAGATTTATCATAGCAATACCAACAGCAACTAACCCCATGCCTAGCCATGTTGTTAAATCAAGATGCTGACGGTAAATCAAAGCAGACAATAAAGTCACGGTTATAATGGCAAGCCCGGCCCATAGCGCATGGACGATACCAACTGGCATGCCTTTCATTGCTTGACCTAAAAAAATGAATGCTGCTAAATGTCCAAGTAAAACTAAAGCACTTGGCAGTGGTTTACTAAAACCATCAGTCTCTTTTAATGCTACATGAGACATCGCCTCAGCAGCGACACCTAAAAAAAGGAATAACCAACTCATCTTTATTTCCTATAATGTTATACGAACGGTCACTGTCAAAGGTCTAAAGTAATTTTAAATAAGCTACTTTTGTGGCCACTAACAATGTCTTGTTGGTGGCTAGTATAGTTATTTCTATATAAATGATAATATGCTAATTTGTAAATTCACTTGTACATATAGGTAATAATCATGCAGTGGGATGGCATCAGCGAATTTGTTTACGTTGCGGAAAATGAAAGTTTTACCCTCGCCTCAAAGGAAATGGCGATATCTACCGCACAGGTGAGTCGACAGATAAGTGCATTAGAAAAACGCCTTAATATTAAGTTATTTTATCGAACAACTCGCAAAGTATCATTAACAGAAGAAGGCCGTGTTTTTTATCAGCATTGTCGCAGTGTTCTCGATGGTCTCGATGCTGCTGAGCGGGCCATCACAAATTTGCAGTCAAAACCCCAAGGCAAAATTAAATTAACAGCGCCTGTTGCCTATGGTGAAAAACAAATATTACCGCTAGTGAATAATTTCATAAAACAATATAGCGATGTTGAAGTGTCGGCTTATTTAAGCAACCGCCAAATAGACATTGTTGAAGAAGGCTATGACCTAGCAATTCGCCTTGGTAAGTTAAGTGACTCGACCATGATGGCAAAAAAACTTGGCAAAAGAACAAACTACCTTTGTGCATCACCACAATACTTAGAAAAACAGGGAGTACCCCATTCTATATCAGAGCTTAATAAACATAGTTGTTTGTTGGGTACATTAGACTACTGGCATTTTAGAGAGTCTGACCGAGAAAAAAGTATCCGCGTAACCGGTAGATTAAGATACAACAATGGCTACAGTCTGATGGACGCCGCACTAAAGGGCTTAGGGATAGTTCAGTTACCCGATTATTATGTTCAACAACGCATAGAAAGTGGTGAACTGGTGACCCTATTAGATAATTACCGTGCGCCTGATGAAGGAATATGGGCAATTTACCCTCAGAATCGCCATTTATCGCCTAAAATAAGACTGCTGGTTGATTACTTAGCTGAACAGTTACTTTAATCTTCAGCTTTATTAAATTACCGAACAAGGCTGTAAAGCTTAAGTCATAACATAAAATAGTAGCGGTTAGGTTTGCCGCTATTATCTTACATACACTCCACCTAAGCCTCCAAAGTCATGCCGCGCAGATAAAGAGACAGCAATAAAAGTAAAGTAGTAATGATCAATTGCCTGTTTTTACGTTAATCATCCAACAGGCTTTCGAGTGAATGTGTAACGCCCATTCGTTGATGTACTACTGGACTTGTTGTGGTGTATAACGTTGGAATACGGTCTTTTTCTAAAACAGTTTCCGCAATCGAAAAGGCCGCTAAGGCCGTTTCGTGGAAGCCACTTAAAATCAACTTTCGTTTACCTGGGTAATAATTAATATCACCAACGGCATAGATACCCGGCACTGAGGTTTGAAAAGATTGTGTATCTACTTTTATCTGGTGTTGGTGCATGGCAAGTTGCCAATTTGCTATCGGGCCAATCTTGGGTGACATACCAAAGAATATAACAAGTTCATCAAGTTCCACTCTACGTTTGATGCCATCTTTTGAATTTACTGTTAGGCCAGTTAGCTTATTATCTTCTTGCTGAAAGTCGCTCACTTGACCACATAAAAATTGCATTTTTAGTTCTTCACACAAGGCGAACATTTCATTCACGCTACTTGTAGCGGCTTTAAATTTTGTACTACGATGAATAAGCAAGACACTATTAGCCGTTTTTTGTAGGCTCAAACTCCAATCAAGTGCGGCATCTCCGCCACCTAGCACAACGACGTTTTTATCTTTAAAGTGTTCTATATTATTGATTCGGTAGAACAGTTGTTTATCTTCAAATTTATCAATTAAGGGTATTTTTAATTTAACGGGTGAGAAGGCACCATTACCAGCAGCAATAATCACCGCGCGACAGTGAATAAGCGTATTCTTGTGCGTGGTAACTGAAAAAGAAACATCCGACAATTTATTAATGTCTTCGACCCGCTCGCCCAATAAAAAAGTTGGCTTAAAGGGAGCCGCTTGCTCATAGAGATTTTCTATAACTTGGCTTGCCTTAGCATTAGGCAAAGCAGGAATATCATAGATAGGCTTATCTGGATAGAGTTCAGTGCATTGGCCACCAACTTCTGGCAAGCTGTCAATAACAACCGATTTTAATCCTTGTAAACCAAGCTCAAATACTTGAAACAAACCAACAGGGCCTGCACCAATAATTACAACGTCTGTCGTTAAGGTTTTCATAAGTACCTCCTCAGTACCATTAGCTTATATTTATGGCAGATCTAGCGCCTTGAAATATCAGTCTATTGTCATTTTTATAATCAATATATATCACTACGGTGCTTTATTGATTTACCCTTAGCAGGGTTAGCATTTAACGAGTTAAAAAATCACCTATCATCCATACTCAAAATGGTTCGCTACTGCTATTCTATAAATTTTTTTCAAGTCGATGCTCAATTTATTCATCTCCCCTGCTCGTCTTTTTTAACCAAGGTTTAAAGAATAACGCACTGGAAAAAAACAAGATAAAAGCTTGCGTCGTGATGCCTTGCCACGTTGAATTAATACCTAGCCACGCTAAATGAAAGTCAATAGGAAAGCGCGTAATACTAATAATAGCGGCTTCTTGCAGCGCTGTTATCGCTTTACCTGCGAGAATAAATGACAAGGCTAATAGTAAATACGTTGTTATTGAAAAGAATCGCGCTATTGGTAATTTAATAGAATATTTAATCATTAACCAGGCCACGACAACTAGCATAGCCGCTGCTGCCCCAAAGCCACTAAAAAGAACAACTTGCTGTGAGGGGGTTGTCTGGGTTAACAATGATTGATAAAACAGTACTGTCTCAAAAACCTCACGATAAACCGCAATAAACGCTAAGCCAGATATTCCCCATAAAGCACCTGATTTTAAACTTTTATTAATATTTTGTTGAACATAACGTTGCCATTGATCGGCTTGCGTTTTACTGTGCATCCAAAAACCAACATAAAAGAGCACAATTGCAGCTAACAGCGCGGCAACCCCCTCCATGGTTTCACGGCTAGCACCGCTAATCGTTACTAATTTTTGTGCCACTAACCAAGTTAACCCACCCGCAATTAAGGCTGCTATCCAGCCAAAATGAAGATATTTAATGGCTTCTTTTTTATTGGACCGTACCAGTATGGTAAAAAGTACCAGCACAACCAATAGCGCCTCTAAGCCCTCTCGTAACAAAATAATAAAACTGGCGCTAAATAAAGCTGTGTCTGATATAGCTGAGTCATTGAGTAAAAATTCAGCTTGTTCTATTTGCAGCAAAATTGCAGATACAGATACAGCAACGTCACCCGAGCCTTCCTCGTTGTTAATTTCATTACGCAAGCCTAACAAGTTAAATTCAATCATTTTACGTAACGAACTATCATAAGCGTCGAGGTTATTTTCAACAAGCTCAAACCCATCTAAGTAGGCACTCACCGCAAATTGTTGGGCAAGTATAACGTCATTATTTTTGTAAGCGGCAAGTGCTTTTTTAAGTTGATCACGCGCGATTGTTAATGGCGCCTTAGTTGCAGAAAACAGTTCCTCAGGGTTAGCTCTAAGCTGCTCAACAAAACCTTTTTCCAAGTCAGCTTTCGCCCTATACAATTCGTTAGGGCTATACTGAACAAGTTCGGCGAGTGAGAGTTCAAGTGCATTATTTTCTTGTCGTTTTTCATCAAAAACAAAAGCTAAACTACCCGTATAAAATGCTAACGACCAACGTTGTTTTGCCGTTAAGTTATTAAATGAAGGCATAGCAGTGCCGTCAAGACCGCCGGTTACCACATCATATAATCCTAGAATAGAACGGTCTAAAGCACGTGTTCTTTCGTTAAAATTAGTAGGCTGTGGACTTAGTTGCCTTGCAAGCTTCCCGTCTCCTTTACCCGTTACACCATGACAACTGGCACAATTATTTTGAAATAATTGCTTTACCCTAGATGCTGAAAGTAAAGATGTTGGTAACGATAACTGCGAAGAGTTATTTATCAGCAGGTTTTTTAATTCACTGGTCAGCATTTGTATTTCGACAAGTGTTTTTTTCGCTTGTACCGCAGAGAGAAGTGATTTCGATAACGTAATCATGGCTTGTTCACCCGGCTCTCTCACCGATCTTTCAGCAATAATGTTAGAAAAATCAAGCATTTCTTGATATTCACCTTGATCAATAACTTTGCCATTACTGATGGCAGAAGCATAATCAACACTAATATATTCGGTGAGTTGTAAAAGTTGACGTAATCCTTCTGTATCGCTGCTTGCCGATGTTTGCGTTGATATAAGATAACCAATAACAAAAAAAACATGAATAAATTTGCGCTTAAATGAGCGCATTGAAAAAGTCATTAATTTTTGAAAATAGCGAGAAAAATAATAAGTCATGAATAACTCTGTAACGCAATTGAGAATGATTCTCATTATACTACATAGGATAAGGATAATGTTAAATATTTATAAAAATAAAGTACTATAGTATCGGTTTAAGTTCTAACGGTTAACGTATGCCCCCTTAAATTAAATGTTCGCTTTTAATAAAGCACAATAATAGTTTATCGACTAATGAACCTCCCCCTTTATAGCCAATAATCTCCTCAAAGAGATAACAGGAAAGTTTGACCCTAAAGCAGGTCAGGCGTTACTATGATGAAGTTATAGTAGGCTTTAGCTAAAATAGCTTGGCCAATTTACTCACCTAGTCGTAACATAAACATCCATATTTGCAATATTTACACCAACGCTGAACGGTTATACGTTCCTTAACAAAAGTGGCCGTATGTACAAAACTAAAAAAAGCACCAAACCCCAAGAAATTTCTTACAAACGTGTTCAATCATACATGATGTGGATGATCGAGAGATACGGTGATTACTCAGCAAAATCTTTATTGCAAAAAGCCAATTTATTATTCAAAGATGATACTCAATATAATCAAACTGCCTTAGATTATTTAATTGAACACGAAATTATAGATGATGCTCGTTATGCTAAAAGACTAACGCTTAGTCTGGCCGAAAGTAAAATAGGCCCAAATAAAATAAAAGAGAAACTTTATGCTAAGGGTTTTCAATCAACAACCATTAATGAGTGTGTCAATGAACTTGAAACGTCAGAAGATGACTATTTTGATAAAGCGTTGGCGTTAAAAATAAGAAAATTTGGTGAAGAGCCTATTACCGATATAAAGTTGAAGCAAAAAGCTTTACGCCATTTAACGGCAACCAAAGGATTTTCATATGCCATTGCCAATAAAGCGATTACTTATAACCCTGAACAAGAAGAATAGGTAGTCTGTCATTAAGGCTTTATTTTATAACAAACAATAAAATAAACTTAAGACCCTGTGCTTTATATACACCTTACACCACAAGAATAGTGCGTTAATATAAGATCAATATCTTCGCCAGCTTTATTGTTAGTAATCATCAAATACTTTTTTAAATTGACCATTATTTTTCAATACAGAGATAGCTTGGTTGATTCGAGGAAGTAAATTTTCGTGTTCTTTTCTTAATCTAATAACGATATCACCTTTAGTATGTAAAGAAGCGAGTGCTATAGACGTTTGATGTTTTTCAGCCCAATATTGAGCCGCTCTTTCTTCTATAATGGCAACCTTAAAGCGCCCTTTTACCAACCCTTTGACTAATTCACTTTCTGATAAAAAATCAGCACGAATAAATTTGTCATCATCAAAATAAGCATAGCCTGCTACTGTGCCGACTAACTGCCCATAAGCCATTTCTGGTTGATTGAACTCTACTGCAACATTAGGCAATGTAACAAAGTATTCTGTTACTTCAAATAAAGGAACACTACTAACATAATCAACACCAATGATTTTATCTTTAAACCAATTTGGGCTAACAACATCGAAGTCAATTTGTCCTAATTCCAATGCGGTAACCGCTCTTTTTACTGGGAGATAGCTGGTATCAGTAGGAATGGCTGCTTGTATCATAATAAGCTCAATTAACGCGATAATAATACCGGGTTTTTGTTGATTACCACTATAACCAAACGGCACCCAAGCCTTGGTGCTGCCAACATCATATTTTAAAGTACTAGTAACAGTTTCAGTCGCACTACAGACAAAAGATCCGAGCGTCATTGAAGTAGCGATTAAAAATATCGCTACATTAACTATACTTTTAATCTTTGGTATTATCACTTGAAAATTCACTATGTATACCCCCGAGAATACTTATTTTTTACTAAACAGAGTGTAAAAAAACTCAGCTACGTTTTTAAAATTAACAGTTAAAAAATCCAGTAGGCTAATCGCTGTAACCTCCATCGCTTTCCCAGCGCTAATAGAGTTACCTATAACATAACGCGATTCACAGTCTATTTCGACTGTCTATTTACATAATCAAGCTATAACGATTATTCACAGAAACGCTTATCCAAGAGGCGTAAATAAATGTTAATAAAAAATCTGAAATACGGTTAAAAAGATGAGCTTATTAACATTAGTTTTAATAATTTTATCTCTTTATTAAATATTGTTAATTATCCAAATAAGTTAATAATATTTCAGACCATAACTTTAATTATTTTTAAATCTTAACGTAATGTTAGGCACATAAAAATATGGCGTAAAGGTAAAGACTTCTTGTAGAATTTAGATTATTACTCATATAAATCAAGGTCCATAAAGAGAATAATTAAGTTTATTAAAATACTCTTTAGTAAACTCAATAAAAGCGTTCAGTTTATTCGACTGGTGAATTAATTGTGGATAAATCATAAAAATGGTCTGCCCTGCTGGCATTTCACTTTCAAGTATAGCGACTAACGTTCCCTCCTTAATCTCTTGGTCGACTAAATAGTCAGGCACCCTAATAATACCTTCGCCATTTAATGCTAATGTTTTCAGCATATGGTTATCGTTTATTTTTAACCAACCATCTACAGGCACCTCAGCGTTTAAGAATGACCAGGTTAATTGCTCTTGTCCCCTTAAACATTGATGCGTTTTTAAATCGCTGGGCACCTTTGGTTTACTGTATTTATCTAAATATTCAGCAGAAGCACAACAGCAATGTTTATAGGGCAAGATAGCTTTTGCAACCATGTTTAAAGGCGGGGAGTTTGTGGCACGAAAAGCCAAGTCAAAATCACTACGATTTAAATCAAAACGGGTGTAACTGGTATCGATAGAAAACTCAATGGCTGGATGTAAGGCGCTAAACTTAGAAAAAATGTCGAGTAAAAACCTTTTAGTAAAGAGGCTTGGTGCTGTAATTTTTATAACACCTTCAATAGCATTGCCTTTATGACCAGCATTTCGCTCTAGTTCTAAAACAGAATGACGAATTTTATTTACACCCGTTAAAACACTTTCACCTTCTGCGGTTAAGCGAACACTCCGTGTCGAGCGGATCAACAAAGCAAAACCCATCTCCTTTTCTAATCGACGAATTTGAGCAGATAGATGCCCTCTAGATATTTGTAAATGTTGTGCCGCGACCGTAAAGCTTAAATGGCGGGCAACTTCACTAAATAACATTAATCGCTCAAGTTTTTTATGCTCTTTATTCATCATCTTTTGCGCTTATTGTGTGTTATATAAAACAATGAATTTTATTTTGTTATATATTCATTTGCAAATTTTTAGTGAAAAATACCTAGTCTTGTTATTACCTGCTTTATGCATGGCTGTAATTAATTTCACCAGCAGACGCTAATGCAGTCACTAAAGTATTACGGCATAAAATAGTAAAACAAAAAACGACAAATCAATAACTTGATTAACCAATTTGAATAAAAATAGGCATAAGAATGTTAAATATAGAAAATAAATGGGCGCTAGTAACGGGAGCTAGTCGAGGGATCGGTCTTCGTGTTGCGAAAGAGCTTGCTAAACAAGGCTGTAAACTCATCATTCATTCTCGACAATTAGCTGGTACTAGAGATTTGCTTAATGAATTAACCACAGCGGGTCATGAAGTTTATGCTGTAGCGGCTGAACTTAATTCAATCTCTCAAGTAGAGCATTTAATTACCGAGGTGAAAGCCTTGAGTAATAATCACCTAGATATACTGTATAATAATGCAGCAATCATGACCAAGTATCAGCCGCTCTTTGCCCCGACGGCAGAGGAATACCTAGACAGTTTTATGGTTAATAGTATTACTCCGGCTAAATTATGTGATGCTTTTCTTCCAGGCATGCTAACGCGTAATTGGGGACGTATTGTTAATGTTTCTTCAGGTATTAGTAACCAACCTGAATTGATGGCATATAGTTGTTCAAAAGCCGCTCTTGAAAGGTATGTGCGCGACATGATGCCAACGCTATTAGGCACTAACGTCTTAATGAACTTGCTCGACCCTGGTTGGTTAAAAACAGACCTTGGCGGCACATTTGCCCCTAACGATGTCGATTCAGTAATGCCCGGCGCACTTATTCCCATACTATTGGAAAAAGAGCAAGGGAGTGGTATTTTATTTTGCGCCCAAGATTATGTTGGTTAACATTATGCTTAGTATCAGGCTTAACTATCGAGCTTAAGCATCGATGGGCTAATGACGCTTTATTAAAGATAGCTAGTCTGTGGAACAAAGAGCATCAGCTCGATGAAAAAATAATTTTTTTTGTACTTTTATCTTGGTAATAGTTAATGAAATCACTAAAAAATAGAAACATACGTTGGGGAATTATCGGTTTAGGTAACATAGCCAATAAATTTGCAACAGACTTATTAACGGTAAAAGATGCTGAGCTATATGCCGTCGCTTCAAGAACACAGAAAAAAGCCAATGATTTTGCCGATAAATATCACGCGACTAAAGCTTACAGCAGTTATAAGGCGCTCGTAAATGATGAAAATGTTGACGCTATTTACATAGCAACACCACATTCAATGCATAAAGAAAATGCGCTGCTGTGCTTAGAGCAGGGTATCGCGGTGCTATGTGAAAAACCTTTTGCCATGAATACAGATGAAGTGCAATGCATGATTGATGCTGCAACGGCAAATAATACTCTGCTAATGGAGGGGCTCTGGACCTATTTTCTTCCCCATTATAATTTTGTTTTAAATAAACTGACTGATAAAACTTACGGCAATCTACGTAAAGTTGAAGCAGATTTCGGTTTCGCAAGAGAATTTAACCAAGAAGCTAGGCTGTTTAATAAATCATTAGGCGGAGGCAGTCTTTTAGATATTGGCATTTATCCTATTTTTGCAGCACTAACTACCCTTGGCGTGCCCGAGACCATGACCGCTGATGCAACATTTTTTGCTAATGGCGCAGACTCTTCCTGTTCCATGGTCTTTAACTATAAAAATAACGTGGTAGCCTTATTAAAATCGACACTCTTGGAGTCGACGCCAAGTGAAGCGGTGTTTTATTGTGAACAAGGCAATATTAAAATTAACAGTGGCTTTAACAGCCCTTCAACCGTCACTTTAATAACCGATACAAAAGAAGAAGTTATCTCTTTTAATGGCAAAACATATGGCTACGATCATCAAATCAACCATTTTAATGAACTGTTACGTCAAGGGAAAAAGGAAAGCCATATCATGACCTTTAATTTTAGTCGCCAGCTTATCGAGACTTTAGATAGCGTTAGAAAACTTATTGATTTGAAATATTAATTGTAGATATTAATTGTAGATATTAATTGTAGATATTAATTTGAAATGTTGATTGTAGATATTGATTTGAAATGTTGATGGTTAACACTAATAAAGTCATGTTAATGGTATCGCCCTTTTAACGCCAAGCGTCTTAAGCAATAAGCCATTATCAATGCATATAACGCGGTGATAATGGCTTTATTTTATTGACGCTTTATGACTGTTCTATCGGTAACAAAGTTATTTCAACACGGCGGTTAAGCTCGCGACCTGCAGCTGTTTTGTTCGTTACTGCCGGTTGTGTTTCGCCAAAGCCAACAGTTTCTAAACGATCACTAAGGATTTTTTGTCCACGAAGATAATTAGCAACTGAGCCAGCTCGGTCTTCAGACAATTTCTGGTTATGCTGGGCAGAGCCGCTAGAGTCAGTGTGACCAGAAACAACAATAATGGTTTGGTTATATTCTTCAAGCACCAAAGAAACAGAATCTAATACGCTAGTAAAGTTGCTGTTAATGTTTGAGCTGTTCGAAGCAAAAGTAATGTTGCCTGGCATAACAAGGTTAATTTTGTCGCCGTCACGCACAATACTCACGCCACTGTCGCGTAATTGCTTACGCAATTTAGCTTCTTGAGTGTCCATATAGTAGCCAATACCACCGCCGATTGCGGCGCCACCTGATGCTGCTGCTAAAATACGTTTGTTACGTGTTCTGCTGTCTTTGTCTTTATTGTCTATAAAGGCAATGACTGCTGCTAAGCTTGCGCCTGCAGTTGCGCCTATAGCCGTTTTACTGGTTTTACTTTCACCTGTGTAGGGATCAAATGTTGTACAGGCTTGTAGCAATAATATCGCAGATGCGGTGGTGATTATTTTTTTCATGGTGAATTTCCTTTATTGGCCTTATTGCTTATTGTACAAAGCTTGGGCTATTAATAAATTACTGCAGGGGCAGTCTTGCCATTATTGCTTTTCGTCTATGTATTTTAAGGCACAAAAAAACCCGATGGAGACTCGGGCCTGAATATATAACGAAAATACACATATCTAAAACAACACTAATTTTATACTTAATATTTATAACATTCAAGCTACCTAAATTAATTACTGATGTTATATTTACTGAGAAGTGTTGTACCAAGAGCGTTAACTACTATATCTTAGCGGCATGAGTATTCTATGGAAAAACCGATGACGTTAGCAGCAGATTTTAGACATTTTATTGACGACGAGGGCAACGTACTCGAACTTACTGACCAAGCAAAAGTAGTTTTTGTTTTTCTGAGTAAAATTGTATTAGCCCTTTCTGAAAATATTGAGCAACCGCTCGTTCACGTTAACTTAAAATGTAATACTCGTGCTAAGCAACTCTCGTGTTCTGGAGAAATTGAAGCTAAATCAATAACCTTAGGGCTAATTGAATGGCATTGCGACACTTGCCAAGCTTGTGGAACGATTACTCATTGGCAAGGAAGTCGTTGGGACAAGCAGCAACGCGTTATACATTAGGTCTACTGTAGTAATAAAATATTGCTAGATAATAAAAGAGCGAATGCTAGACACGAACGCCAGCGCTTAAAATGTTCAGAACATACGATTTTAAGAGAACGTTCGTGGTTTACATTACTTGATTTAGCTAATTAATCGTGTCGATAATAATCACTTCACAGTCAATTAACGCCCTGAGTAAAATTGTCGTTGACTGAGTGACTTCAGCGCCATCTCCTGCGTTCATGGTGATAATTTTTGAGCTATCCTCTACTTTAAACATACCTGCTGAAGCTAATATATAAGCTTGATGGTCAATGTTATGCTCAATAACGGTTCCTTTCGCTAATTTCCCTCCATATATGCGCGTTTCTTGGTTAATAAACAGCGCCTTATTTTTATCTGCTGGGTAGCCTGATACTAACAATGTCAGTGCTGATAGCTGCTCAGTAGGAAATCTCTTACTTTCCCAGCGAGGTGCCACATCGATTTTATTAGTTTCAATCCAAATTTGATAAAAAGTTAATGGGTTTTTAGTGCGATTATATTCTGAATGCACAAGACCTGTACCTGCACTCATCACTTGAACTTCGCCCGCTTTCGTTGTGCCTTTATTGCCGGTACTGTCTTGATGAGTGAGCGCACCTGAACGAATAAAACTGATAATTTCCATATTACGGTGTGGGTGCGAAGGAAAGCCCATGCCCTGTTCAACCCAATCATCATTAACAACACGTAACTTTCCAAACCCCATCCGGCTTGGATTGTAATAATTAGCAAAGCTAAAATGATGTTTAGATTTAAGCCAGCCATGGTTAGCGCTACCTAAGCTTTTATAAAGATAATGTTTTATCATCAAATTTCCTCAGTATTTATTTATCTAGCTTCATTTACCAGTCAAACCTTAAACCTATTAACCCTTAGTATTGACGCTTACGGTCATGTGGCGCATCAAAGTGTTCCGCTGCGCCCAAAGGAACAATACCTGTTGGATTAATCGTTAAATGACTCGCGTAGTAATGAGTCTTAGTGTATTCCAAGTCAACCGTCTCTTTAATGCCAGGTACTTGATAAAGTTCATTAACATAGTTCTTAATATGATGAAATTCGCTGATTTTTTGGCGATTACACTTAAAGTGCCCATGATATACCGCATCAAAACGGATCAGTGTGGTGAACAAGCGCCAATCAGCTTCGGTTATTTTGTCAGCCACTAAATACCGCTGTTTTGATAAGAGTACGTCTAGCCAATCTAAGCTGTCAAATAAGCTGTGGTATGCGTCATTATAAGCCGCTTGTGTCGTCGCAAAACCTGCTTTATAAACACCATTATTAATAGTGTCATAAATACGCGTATTTACCGTTTCTATGGCTTCTCGTTGCTCAACGGGATAGTAATCATCAACATTACCTGTTAACTCGTTGAATGCTGAATTAAACATTCTACTGATTTCAATGGATTCATTATTAACAATCGTCTGAGTTTTTTTATCCCATAAAATAGGGACAGTCACGCGTCCTTCATAGCTAGGATCTGCTTTTAAATATAATTGGTAGGCATAATCTAACTTATAAAGTGGATCTCCCTTATCACCAAACGTCCAACCATTTTCCATCATTTTAGCTTCAACAACACTCACCGAAATAATTGTTTCAAGTTGTTTTAACTTTCTAAATATTAGTGTTCTGTGTGCCCAAGGGCACGCCAACGAAACATATAAATGGTAGCGGCCCGCTTCTGGTTTAAATTGACTATTAACATCTGATGAAATTTGACTTCTAAAGCGGCTATCTTGACGAACAAACTGCCCTTTACTTTTATTCGTGTCATACCATTGGTCGACCCATTTACCGTTAACGATTAATCCCATAACAAACTCCTTAAATTTATTTATTTAGCCATTATTACTCTTACTGGCAGGTGATTTAGCTATTTTACATTTTACGTATTTTTAATTAGCTTTCGGTATACGTGACGATCAATAGAGTATTTTCCGCCACCTTGCACAAATAGCGCAAGCGTTATCGCTAATAACGATAAAGCAAACTCATAACCGTTATTACTCATAAACAGGCCATTACTGATGTGAACACTAAAGATGGCCACTATCATAGTAATAGCCAAGACAAAACTGACAGGTCTAGTGAGAAAACCAATCAATAATAATATGCCACCAAAAAACTCAGCACTACCAGCCATTAATGCCATAAAGAAACCCGGCTCAAGCCCTATAGATTGCATCCACTGTCCGGTACCCTCTAATCCATAACCGCCAAACCAAGCAAATAACTTTTGCGCACCATGAGCGGTAAAAATTAACCCGGCAATTAATCGTAGCGGTAAGCTTGATAAAGATTGTTCAGTTTTAGTGATACTATTGATGGTATTTATAAATAACATTTTAATACTCTTTAATGACTAATGATTTAATATGTAGCTATTGTAAAGGTTGAGTTGATATCGAATAACCCCTATTATTTGTTTGTTATGTTCAAATAATTTGAACAATTAAATATCTGGATAATAGCCATGAAAACGCCACCTATTAGTATTGAAGCATTACTTGTATTAGATGCTATTGAAACGCGTGGCACTTATGCGGCCGCAGCAGAACAATTGAATAAAGTTCCTTCAGCGCTTTCTTATATCGTTCAAAAGTTAGAAGAACAGTTAAACGTGACACTCTTTCAACGACAAGGCCGTCGCGCCGTATTAACGCCAGCAGGCAAGCATTTATTATCAGAGGGCCGTAAAGTACTAACGGCCATTAATACCCTTTCAGAACAAACTCAAACAATTGCTAATGGCTGGGAACCCAAGATCCGTATTGCTTGCGATTCCATTATTGATATAAAAACTATTTTTAAAGGCATAGAAGCTTTTTTACTCGCCCATCAAAATATTGAAATTGATGTGCGAGAAGAAGTAATGAACGGCACGTGGGAGGCATTAATTGAAGACAAAGTCGACTTAGTTATTGGCGCTCCTTCACCTGTGCCCAATCAAAAAGGTATTAGGGCAATAAAAATTACAGTGTCTGAAAATGTTTTAGTGGTTAACAAAGCACATCAATTAGCCTTTATTAAAGGGCCGCTTGAATCAGCACACTTATCAAAATATAGGAATGTCGTCGTTCATGACTCAGCCCAACATGAGATCCCCTGGTCAGTTAATATTATCCAAGGCAGTCAACATTTCTTTGTTAGCTCGATTGCGATAAAAATTGAAGCGATTATTGCAGGGATTGGCATCGGATACTTACCCAAAAACCTCATCCAACATCATATTGAATCAGGCCAGCTGGTAGTTATTAAATTAGCAGAAGAGCGCCCACTGCAAGACTTATTTATGGCATGGAAAATAACCAACAAAGGTAAAGGATTAAAAAAATTAATCGCTATCTTATCAGCACAATAAACTAGCAATAATAGTTAACCTTAAGCCTTTAATTATTAATATAAATATCATTAATACAAGAGTAGACGTTTTTATCTATTTCATTTAAAGTCGCCTCCACAATTTGTAGCTTAAAAGCTAATTTTTTCTGCCGATAACTTTATTTACGGCATAAGTGTGTGAGAGACCTTTCGATGAATAATAACCTTTGGGAACAACTATTTTCTATCAGCGATACCTTAAATGAATCTGCAGAATCAAAAGAAGAAAAACTCAAAATATTAATCAAGCATTTAGCCTCTATTAATATCACCCATGAGCGTTCATTTGATCCAGCGGAAAATTTTGAAGCCTATGTCGCAGTAAATTTATGTGAAGCTATACATAAAGTTTTAAAGTAAAATATAATGCATTAATGTGAGCTTGGTTAACGTACGTTTTTTTCACTTTAGTAGTGAGATATTATAGGGAAAATCGACGACTATTTGGCCAGCTAGGTTGTAAATTAACATATTAAAAATAGATACAAGTGTGCTTTACATTAATAGTTTTCAGTCATTAATGAGTTTATAAACTTCAAACAAGTGATTTATTGATCGCTGCATGCCAGTAATGATTCCCTGGATCTGATGGAAACCCTAATGCATGCTGCCAAATATTTTTGGCCTTAGTTTCATCTCCAGCTTGTCGAAGTGCAATGCCAAAATCGTAGTAATCTCGTGCAGCAGCTTCACGATTAGACTCTATATCTATATCACGTTCAAAAAAGTAATCTTGCCAATATGCAACAGCTGCTTGTGAATTTTTTTTCAAACACGCTAATCTAGCCTGATAAGGTAATAGTTCTTTGGGACCTCTCTCAGATTTTAACCAACGATTTTGCTCAATATTTTTAAAAGCGGCTTCTGCATCTGACAAAATTTTGTAGCGGTAAGCTATTTCAAATTTATGAGCCCAAATATTCATGATCCAACGTTTAGCTGTTGGGCTTCTATCACTTTCATCCTGAAATATTTGTAAGGCTATATCTAGTTGTGTAACGTAATCATTTGTTGAAATGCTATCATCGAACCACCGAATACGAAATTCAACACATCGGCTTATAGAGCCACCTATTTTGTTCCCGTTATTATCTGCACGATTAGCACTTTTTTCTAACCAATTTGCAGCCTCACAGAATTCACCTCTCAGATAATTAATGTATCCAAGATCATACTCGATTCTCGAGCATTCAGCTTGATCTGGTTGAGCCGTAGCAATGAGCTGAGAAAGAACCTTTTGAATAACCTTGGTGGCACCTTTTAGATCATTATCTCTTCGTAGCATATTACCATGACGAGCCATGAAGGCTTGTTGATAACAAAGCTGAATATTTTTACTGTGCTCGGTCTGATTTAATTTTAACCACCTATTCTCTGAACCTGTTTTCAAAAATGCTTTATAAAAGCAAAGGTTCTCTCGGTAAATGAAATTTGCATGTACATCTTCGACACTAAGAATATCACTATCTACATTGCCTAATGATACTAAAGCATCAATTAAAGAAAATATAAGAGATTCAACCTTTAAGTTGAGAAGCTTCTGATTAATAATATGTTGATAAAGATGTGATATTTCATCAAGACATTCAAATCCCATACCTGAATTTATTTTTGCAGTAATAAATGATTGATCCATAACTTGAATTAATCGTTCTAAGTTACCTGCTTGAAATAACTGATAGGGTAATTCAACTAATTTACGTTGATTATAAATCTTTATCTGCCCACCTAAGGTAAGTGGTTGACTATCAAAATACTTAGCAAGATGAAAATGATGACTATTGTCTTTTAACTTTTTTTCAGCTACTTGCTCTATTTGTCGATGAAAAAAGCAAAGCACCTCAACATCTTGAAGATTTCGAATCATTAAGTAAGGTTTTAATTCCGCGCGAAGACGCGCCCAAATAACAATCGGTAACTTATTCTGTAAATTTAACTGATGAAACTCATTTTTAATCGCCTTCATAACTTCAGGGTCATCCGAAAGCACATCCAAAAGTTCTTTTTCTGTCATCCCATATCTACCAGCACATAGGTATGCCAAACTTCTTTCTACAACAAGAACGTTATGGTGACTAATCTGATATAGGTTATCAATAAACTCACAGATGATGCCACTCACATCAGAGGCTAGCTTTGGAATACAGGTCGAACTCCAGCGACTTGCTTCGTCAAATGCCAAACGAAGGTATAAGGGTGTCCCTACATTTTGAAATAGCGCCATAACATAAGAACGCTGCAAAGTACTTAGTGTTCTTTGCTCATACTCCAACCATTTATTAAGAACAATTTCACCTTCGTGAGATGATAGAGCGGGCATATAATATGGTTTCTTTTTATAGATACTTTTCAGGTTATCAATATAATGCCCCTCTAATGAAGTAATCACTAATTTCAAGTGACTGGGTAAATATTCAGGAATCCATAACAAATTTTCATTATCGACGAGCTGATCTAATGCATCAATAAGCAAAATAAGTGTCTTACCCTTTTCAGCTAGCTCTGCTAATTTCTGGTTAAAAATCTTACTCAAACTTTGTAAATCGATACCTTCATAGGATCTTGGTGCCTGCATAGGTTCTGCTGTAAGAGATATACCTTCACAAATAGAACTGAGCAGTCCTCGCATACTAACACTTCTTGCACTTGCTCCTACGAAGCGAACAACACAAGAGTAGCCCTGGTCTTCCAGTTGAGTTGAAAGCTTGGCTATAAATGCAGATTTTCCAGCACCTGATAGACCAGAAATTATAAAAGGGGCATCGTTGGGGCTAACAATATAAGTGTTAATCGCTTTAAATAAATCATCCCGTCCAAAAAAAATTCGAGCTCTATTATCACGAAATGATAAATGTTCTTCATTTTCAATACTCACTGGGCTTGAGTACTTTTCTGCTAGAGTATCAATCTGTTTGGTTATAGCGTTTTTAAGCTTTGTAATTACCATAAACTTGAATTGTTTTTTGTATTCGCTATCAAATCCTCCATTATTAAACGTTGCTAACGATGCTGTTAATGGGATTAATTGTTCATTAGGCAAAAAAGTAAATAGTCGATTTCTAAACTTTTCTACCCTTTCAGCTGCTACCCCCCCTAATTCGAAAAAATCACTCGATTTTTTATCTTCACAAGGCTTTACGGAGCGTAAAACAGCATAAATATCTTCCATTAAGATTTGGTGATTTTCACTACACGGGGCATTAGAGTATATATTTTCTGCTGTTGTGCTAAAACCAGGAATACCTGCTATTACTTCTTGCTCTGTTGCTGATAAAAAATAGACCTCGCGTGAATCAAGTCGAATAGCTGTTACAACTTCCTGCAGAATTGCACGTAACTTACTCTCTTCTTCTAACCACTTTTCATAAGGTTGAAAACTTTGTCTACCAATGCCGTAGCGACCTTGTAAAACAAAGGCTGCAGGAACACAGTTTTCATCTAACTGATACCATTTACTAATAACATATGAATTAACTATTTGTTCAGACTTATATAGGTGTGATTTTATTTTAACAAAATCCTTTTCTGTTATTATTCTAGGTAATGGCACCCAGCCGTATCGTTCGCCAGAGAGAATAAGAAAGTTAGGCCGTGGATGTGCTCTTGATTCAGATACCTCTCGTATGCAAAGATCCAATGTTTTTTGATTAAGCTGAGCTTCTTCCGTTATTCCCCAACGTAAATCTATAGCCTGGAAACTAAAGCCCCGATTAGCACAATAAACTTCAAGCTCAGGAAAAACATCATTTTGTAGTATAGTTCGTTCCTCAGCCATATCAGAAAAAGTTGAAGATACAAACAATCGAAATGCACGAGGCAACATAAGTTCACTCTTTAAATAGTATGGGCTAACAAATAGGTAACTAAAAAATGTATAGTTAATAATATCATCAACTTAGATGTAAAGTTAATGATATTATTAACCTAGCCTATTTGTTATTTAAGAACAATTAGGCTCATGTTGCTAATCTTTTGATATGAAAGTAACTATATTAACCATTCAACGGCAAACTGACTATCTGCTGGTAATAATTTATCTGCGACAAATCGATATTTAACATTTATTGGTTTACATGACTTCACTGAATTTTTTAAAGTAGCGAAGTCTTCAATATCATTTTTAAACCCCTTTGGCTGATAACAATATAGTTTCAATATCGCCAGCATATATGCTGCAGAAGATGCCATATGGGTATTACGTAATCGTTGGAATTCAGAAGTGAACTCGTCTGCTTCACTAATATTAAGGTTTTTTATACCTTTACGTAATAAGTTTGAAATTAACCTTATAAATTCTACTCGCGGAACATATTTATCTAAAAAGCTGTATTCACCCAGTGCTCGAACAGATTGCTCAAAGTCACCGATAATCAAATCGATTTCCGCTTTTTCTATGTACTGCATATCCAAACTTTTAGTTTCAATGTTATCCGCTGTTGCTATGATTTGCTCTACAATTGGAGCAAAGTCACCAGATTCTAATGAGACAACAACATCGATCCATTGCTTACGAATAAAGTGATAATTGTTTCCACCTGCAGCCCCTGAAACTATACTGTCATCTAACTTTAAAGGAATTTGTTTTAAGCCATGTTTTTTAGCGAGTTGTATTTCGTTACTAACTTCTTCTGAAGCTGCGACCTTTAATAATTTATTTCCAATAGAATGCTTTGAAGCTAATAGTACAAAAAGCTCGCACTGCTCGATACCCTCTTCAATATTTTCAGCATAATTCTCGCCACCTAAAATTTTATTGGGTGCAAACCAAACTTTATGACCTGCTGCTTTTAAGCCTTCTACAATCTTGGTTGCTGCGTCTGAATCTTTGGTGCTGTAACTTAAAAATATGTTTCTCATCTTTAATTTTCCGTATTTAAATTTTTAAAATGTTCCGATGCGGTTAACTTCATGTGTTGTAATAAATTAACTTAAGACGGCTTCAGACCTTTTATGACTTTCTATTTGTGTACGGATATTCTTATAAGCTAAATCAACTAAACTATCTTTAGATTGAGACTTTGCTATTGAGTCACCTGGATCATAGTTCTTGGAAATATCACATTGTTCTTCGATATAACTCATTAATTTTTGCTGAGTGATATCTAACATTTTCACTAACTCGCTCTTGTTTGCTTCTTTAGCACGAGCGATTTCTGCTTGGTAGTATACGGTTAACTCTTCTGATTCAACTTCAAGTCGTTCTTTAACAGCAGCAATTCCACCGGCGGTGTCTTGCTCGATACTATGTGCGTCATTCTCAGCTAAGGTTTCAGAAAACTCTCTAATACTCTCATCATTCATCAGTGTTAGACTAATTTTTGCCCCACTAGTGACTGAAAGTGTAATTTCACTTCCCGTTAATTCTTGGCCAAAGCGATTACGATGAACGTCTTTACGTGTGACGTTGCTGACATCTTTGTAGTAAAAAGAGTTTGACTCGCGGCCAATGTATTTATCAGCAATAAAATCATAGTAGGTGGAGAAAACATCAACTTTTTCTTTAGTTAAGAAAATATATTGTATTGATCTTACCGCACAAACTAATTGCCCATTGCTATCAAAACGAACCGCTTGTTCATTTTGCTTATTAAGTCGAGGATGACTATTTTCTTGGATATACGACCAATCTTGCAGAACAATCGACTCACTTTTTTGACCATCACTTCGTTGATAAGTAATATCTGACTGATCGATATTACACTCTTGCATGGCCGCTTGCTGAATTTCATTTTCGATTTTTTGTTCAATAAGTTTATTTATTTTAACACCGCTAAATAACTCATTATCTTGGTGACTAGGTAAATTATTGAGTATCTCAGAGCGGTGTGTCTTAATTGTTTCAATCAAGTTACCGTAGGTTGTTAACATCACTTCAATAAGCGAAAGGTTACCCACGTTTTTAAACTGCTTACTTTTCTGACGTCGATTGCGAATAAACCAGAGCAAGGAAATGAACAGTAACGCCACTGTACCTGTAGCAAATATAATTTGTAAATCTAGTAGCTTGATATGTTTAAGTGTGTTTTTGGACTCAAGCATTTTATCTACTATTGGACTGATTGATTTGACAAGCATGTCAAAGTTATCAGTTAAAAACAGTGCTACCACACCAATTCCGCCAAGAGTAATCGCGAGAAAAAAGAAAAATAAAGCTGTAAATTTAGCAAATTTTCGCTTACTACGATGTTTTTCTATGCTTTTTTCGGTTTTAGATTTTTGTAGTGTTAACTCTTCTTCAGCTTGACGCGCCAAATCAATATTTTCTTTTAATGCCGTTTTTATATTTCTTTCTATTGGCCGGTAAAAGAAATCCCAAATGATGCGATTACCGCTACTTTTTTTGAACAACAATTCTTGGTTTTCAATCTCTTTTTTACCACTTTTTAAGTGGAAGTCTCCAAATTCAAAACTATTACATGTTAGTGGATAATCATCAGTACTGGCATGTGATTCAATCCAATTCTCGCTTTCCTTACTTGCGGTCACTAACTTATCGAAGTAATCAGTAATACCAACATCTTTAACATGTTTCTCTAACAATTCCCCATCTTTAGACCACAACTGAAGTATATTATGAGTATCTTTAATTAACAGTTGAAGATTATCTAATTCAAGTACATCGGTACGAGGAGAAAAAGAGAATTTATACTGATGAATCAATTCACCCTTAGCAGACCATTGACTTGGATTTTCATTTTTAGGTTTGACAATCCAAGTGTCTGATTTAAACCACTTGATGTACTCTACAGTTTTAGTAAACCCCGTTAATTCAGCGAGTAATTCACCCGTTAATCGCCAGATTTTTGTGTCCAACTTATTCTTAATAATAAGTGTTTTCGCATTAGCAAAATCAACATCATCTAAGCAGCTAACATCAGCCTCAATGGTTGCAATACATTTATAACTTCTCATGTCCCAATGCTTAATCGTTCCATCTAAGCTGACAGACAGTAAGTTACCATTAGGAAGTTCAATTAAACCAATAACTTTACCCGTATGACCATTAAGCCTTTTAACTAATCGACCATCTTTGTTGTTAGAAATTTGAATCGCATGCTCTAAATCAACAGTCAAAAAATGATCTTTATACTCTATATTTATTAGCGCCATGGTACATATGATACGTTCATTGTGGCGAGCAATGGTTTGCTTTTCATCTTGTTCTTTACAAACCCAATTAAAGCTATTGTCTAAGCCCCACTCTATCTCATAGATACCCAAGTCTAATCGTCTAACTTCTTCTGTTTCTAGCTCTTTATCCGTAAGGGTTTTATAGCGCTGGTAACTATTGGCCATTGAATTAATATCCTATTGTATTCTTTATTAGTTAGTTAGTTAGTTACGATTTTTAATATCGTTATTCGATTCTGAACTTGACCAGTTAACATGTTCAAACATAGCCTCTCTCGCTAGGGCTAATAGCATTAATTCTTTTGCTGATGTCATATCTCCTTTTAATAAAGATTGAGCTCGAGCGTAAAGTTCTTCCATACTGCTGTAGCCACTGGCAGTGCTTTCATAACCAAATAATTCACTCCACAATGCAACAACACCACCTACCATAAGGCTATACTGCACAATCATCATCAGTATGTTATTAGCATCATTTAAGGTAGAAAAATTGAATATCTGCTGAGCTAACATAGAGCATAAAAGAATCGCGCCAAGACCAATCGCTAGAATAAAGCACTTCTTTGAGAACGATGAGCATAGCAATGCCGCATAAAGTGGTCGTTTATAAAGAAGCTCAACTAAATTTTTAGCTCCTAGTTGTAATCGGCTTTGAAGAAAGCTTCGCTGATCGCCTATCCAAGTATCTCGAATCTCATCGAGGTTTTTATCAGCGGATGAGCGCCACCAATCGATTTCGGTTATAGCAATAGCATGATTAAATAATGGTAAGTGGCTCCGATAACGTCTTGGAATAATAGGCTCTCCCGATGGCGGGATATTAGACAAGTTTAAAAACCCCCTAATACGCATGGCTTCTGCGACACCTCGACTAAGCTGATACTTCCATTTCAATTCTTTTTTACCGGCGTAACGAATAACTCGCCAACAAGCGATAATAGACAATAAGGTCACTAGAATGACCCAACTTCCCTCTTCTGAATTAACTAAATTACCCGCTAATTCATAACAAGCAAATCCAACAATGGCAAACCAAAAAAACAATTTAATAAGTTTTCGATACTTTTGCTGTCCAATTAAGGCAAGATCATCGGCTAACGTAAAAATAGGGTTTGAAATTGAAAGGCCATTATCGACGTCTGGAGCAGTAAAGGTATTAGCAACATCAATCGACTCTGATGCGCTATAACTATTATAAAATCGTAGCTCAGATAATAACTGAATAAACTCTGTAGAGATAAAGTCAGTCAATGCGTTTTCATTTCCAGCATAGCTATATGCATAGAGCTCGCCCACTTCGGGTGTTAAATGCGCTAATGCGTCACTCTGGGGGAGATCCGTTAATAATAACGGAGATATATTATTAGTTACGCTAACTCTTTTGACAAAAAGATGATGAACAAGGCCTGCAATTTGACCATCAAATTCGGAAACGGCTTTTAATGATAGATTTTCAGTATTATCAGGCCAATGAACTTCCATACCCAGTTTATATTTTACAATATCAGCGGTACCGCCACATCCATTTGCATCACATCCATCCCATAAAGCAACTAACACATTGGCATATTTTGCAATAAATAATCCCTGATTAAGGTACAGGCTATTCCTGAGATCGCCATAATCTAGATCATCAATCGCAATCTGATAGTCACTATCAACCAACGAGTGTTTAATTTCGAGTAATTCATTACCATTTTTCTGGAGGGCTAAAACCATTTTTTTAAGCTGGAAGTAACTATTACTATTGGGTCGAAAGTCTTGTTCAAAATTTATCAGTGGCATAGGTAAACAGCCAATAATTTTTATCGCCTCACAACCTAATTCAGCTTGTAAATCTAATGCCACTTCAATAGATAATAAATCTGCTCCTTCTGCTAGACCAGACATGAGCCAAATTGGCGTGACTATTTGCCTTTCGTTAACAGAAGTTGTATTGGGTTTAGCTACTGAGTTTAGCTGGTGATGCCAGTGAAGTAGCGTTGCTCGAATGGTAGATTTAAGTTCCGCGCTATTGTCATTTACTGCGTCTGCATTATTAGTCAGTATGTCTCTATGGCCAGTAATACCAATAATAAAGGGGAGTTTTGATGTTAAATGACTAGCAAGTAATTCCATTTTTTGAACTCGTACTTCCATTGTTATATGATTGTGATAATACCTATAAAATTAATAAAATCAAACGCTTTATAGGTATAACATGATCTAAAGCAAGGCTAAAACACTCTTTATTAGTGTTTGTCTGTGCGTGATATATTAATTGCAAATAATAAAAAATAACTTTAATAATATTTTTCACCTGAAATCAATAAACAGGTTTTTCATCAATAAATAAAATAAATCATGCTAAATTAAAGTTGTTTCATCATCTATTAACGCCAAGACATACTCCATATAATAGCATTAATGAAATAGCTATAGCTTAGTCTGAAAAGACTCCCAATGGGACATAGACTATATTTTTGCTTCTTCACCTGAGCTTATGGTTAAATGTGCGAGAGCGATATGAATATACTCAAAACTTGTCAGTCGATTAATTGTATTGATTCAAGTAACTGGCTAGTTAAACTAGTATGACAAGCGCGATATAATAACCCCACAAATAAATTATTAAGAATATTATGGCAAAAGATAAAACAACTTATGTTTGCACCGAGTGTGGTGAAAATCATCCTCGATGGTTAGGTCAATGTTCAAGTTGTTCAGCTTGGAACAGCATCACAGAATTTAAAGAGTCCAAGGTAATAACCCAGCGCACACCAAGTAAAAACGCTCACCGAGGTTACTCTAAAGAAGATGCAAAGATAGATAAGTTGAGTGAAGTCTCTGATATGGACTTAACTCGATTTGACACCGGTAGCTCTGAATTCAATCGAGTGTTGGGCGGCGGTATTGTTGAAGGTTCTGTTATTCTTGTAGCGGGTGACCCTGGTGCGGGTAAAAGTACATTATTGTTAAAAACATGTGCTCATTTAAGTCAAATAGGTAAATCTTTATATACCTCAGGCGAAGAATCTAAAGGGCAAGTAAGAGACCGCGGTTTAAGGCTACAAGCCGACATTTCTAAAATTGACATAATGAACTCCGGTGACGTTGAGCTTATCTGTAATGTCATGGTCACCGATGGTTATAAATTCCTTGTTGTTGATTCTATCCAGACGGCATTTATTAGTTCACTGCCCAATTCTCCTGGCGGTGTTACTCAAGTCAAAGAATCCGCTGCTATGCTAAACCGACTAGCGAAAGAGCATGGCGTTACCGTAATATTAGTTTGTCATGTTTCTAAATCCGGAGATATGGCTGGGCCTAGAGTACTTGAGCACATCGGCGATTGTATGTGTAAAATAGAGCCAGAAGCTGACAGCAAATACCGAACACTTAGAACCTCTAAAAACCGCTTTGGTGACACCACAGAAATAGCCACTTTTGCCATGACAGCCAAAGGTATGCAAGATGTTGTAAACCCATCGGCCATCTTTTTAGATAAAGATGGTGCTGAATCGAGTGGGAATATGGCCTATGCATCAAACGATACCGGAAGAACTTTATTAATCAATATTCAATCGCTGGTCACCGAATCTCAAGCTGAAAATCCTATTAGAGGTGGTGTTGGCTTTGATTATAAACGCATGCAAATGCTGTTAGCCATATTGAGAAGTCGCATGGGAGTGAATATTGGCGGTAATGATATTTACGTAAACGTGGTATCAGGTGTTAACTTAACCAAAGATGTTGGCTCAGATCTGCCTTTGATCCTCGCAATGATATCGTCATCAAGAGAGCATAAGTTTTCGGTCAATACTATTGCCTTTGGAGAAATAGGGTTAGACGGTAGTGTAAGACCCGTGCCTTCAGGTGAAGAACGCGTCAAAGAAGCAATTCGTAACGACTTTAAAGTCATCATATTACCCAAACGTAATTACAATAAACGTTTAGAAACTAAAGGGGTTACCTTGATACCCGTATCTCATGTTAAAGACGTGCTAGAAATTTTCTGACACTAGTCTTTGTACGTGTAAATACAGGTCAGCAACCTAGTTAACTAATAATTAAGTTTGTTGACCTCTATTTTTGTGATGAATAGTAAATGCTACATCTTATACAAACAAAGATGATGACAATGGCTGAAGTATGAAATTTTTTCAATATTTCATCACGCTAATTATAATGGTGTATAACTTTTCAGATATCCTGGAACTAATAAAGTGTTAAATTTAAAAGGATTTTAATGAATCAAACTGGACTCTATCAACAGCTTTTATCATTATTAAAAATATGATGGCTGACTAAATAGAGAATTCATTGGCTTTATCTGTATCCCATTTAATAACTATTTCGCGTTAGTTAACTTACCAATTATGGCCATTTTATTTTGTCGGTATCAAGGCCATTTTTACAGCTCATTGGTTCATTACCTTTATAGTTTCTACATCCCCAAAACTCACCACTTTTACTTGAGCGTAACACCATTTCAGCATGACATTTTTCACACGTCGGTATGACGCTTTTACAGGCGTCATTCAAACAAAACTTAAAACCTGGGTGACGTTTTCGTGTCATCGGACTTTGGCAGCTAGTACAGGATTTCTCTTTATGCTCGCAGCGAGGAAAGTGTGAACATGAATAAAAATCGCCAAAACGCCCTGTTCGTTTCTTTAAGGTGCCTGTTTCACAAACCAAGCAGTTGATCTCATCTATAAATAATTGACTGGCTGTGCTGTCAAATTCATCAAGTTCGATGTTATGATCGCTAACAAGCTCTTTAACAAAACAGCTTGCTTCAGTCATATCGGCAATAACATAAACCCTATCTTTAGCCCTCGTTAGTGCAACATAAAATAATCGTCGTTCCTCGGCATAAGCAAAGGCTTCTTTTTTCGCGAGTAAGGCGTCGAGTAATGCTGGCGTTACTTTTTCTGAAGGGAAACCATGAGCACCTTTTTTGAGTCCAAGAATAATGACATAATCGGCTTCCTTTCCTTTAGAGGCATGAAAAGATTGAGATTCAATAGTTAATAGCGGATATTGATTATTTAACCGATTTAGATCGACTTTGTCTGGTAATTGAAACCAAAAACGCGCTAATAAATAAACACTTACCGGCTTACACGCTTTAGCTGAAATAGCCGCTAAAACATCATCGATTGCACCATTGGCCATTTCATCAACAATACCTTTTTTTGAAGAGTTTAATGCGCCATTCTCTCGTTTAAGTAATGAAACTGCAGGTGCTTTAACTTGTTTTAACGATTTTATTTTTTTCTTAATTTGAGCTGGATTTTGGCTAATAAAATCTGTTGCCACCTTGCCTATTTGATTATTAAATCGAAAGGTTTGGTCTAAAGCTGATTGAGTGGTAACGCCAAAGTAATGGGCAAACCCTGTGGTTAAGGTAATGTCAGCGCCACTAAAGCGATATATCGCCTGCCAATCATCACCAACAGCAAAAACTGAACAGGCTTTATTATTGTCACGTAAGGCTTTAACTAACCGTGCTCTTGGCTCTGATATATCTTGAAATTCATCGACCATGATGTAACGCCATGGCGAATTAAATTTCCCCTCTTGCACATACCCTAATGCTTTATTAATCATATCTTCAAAATCAATTTCAGCGCGAGATGTTAAGTGTTCATCATAAGCGATTAAAATCGGTTTAAGTAACGTTAATGCTTTCGTGGTCTGTTTTGGATCAGAAGAATTGATGATCACATTATTTTCTAACGAATGGTCTAAACACGCGGCTTTATAAAGTCCTACTAGCTGACAAAACATTTGGGCAAGTATTGTTATCCGCCCACTTTCTTTTAAATTTTCGAGTATCACTTCATCAGGGAGTAATTCAAATTTAACTTGATGAGCATTAAAAAATGATTCTAAAGCGCTAATTAATTGCCCTTTTTTATGCTGAGCATAGGTAAATTCAAGACAATGAGTGTTAAATTTCTTATGGGTGTCTCGTTTCCACTGAATAGATGTGTGATATTCACTTTTATTGATGTAAGACGCTGTATTCCCGTTCTCATCTACCCCGTAATATTCAATATAAACATTAAGTTCAGGTAGAAAAAAGTCTGGTTGGTATTGTCTGCGCTCTATTGTTTTTACATCATGAACGTAGCTAGCTTCATACTGGTATTCTATTCCGTGGTTAAATAACCAATTGGCAATATAAAGCTCACCAAAACGTTTAACCTTCTCTCCTTTTAAACTACGAATATCATTATCGTTTAAATATTGGTAATACTCACCTAGGCTTTCAAAGTCAGAATCATTACGTTCAACGTAATAGTATTTACTGAAATACTCTATGATAAGTTGACGATATTGGGCTTGCTCATTAATCAAGGTTTCAAAACACCTTTGAATCCACTTAGCTTTTGCTTTTTCATCTTCGGCGAATACCGATAAACTAGGCTTTTTTCCCTCAACTTGAGCAATAATATTAAGGCCTAAACGATGAAAGGTCGTTGCACTAATTTTATTAGTCGATAATTTTTCTTTTATTCTTATATCCATTTCATCAGCCGCTTTTCGGCCATAAGCTAATAATAAAATGTCACTATGCTGCGCTTGTTGGCTGTTAATTAAATAACCGGCTCGGCCAACCATCACACTGGTTTTACCTGTTCCTGCGCCAGCTAACAACAAGTTATTATCATTGTCGATAATACAGGCGCGCTGTTGACATAACGTTAAAGGATTAGACTCGATACGATCAAAGAAAGCTTGGTGGGCTTGAAGCTGTTGCTTAATATAACGTTCACGACAATCCTCTATAGCTTGCTCTTGCCAGTGATGGTAATTCGACAGCTGCTGCAGCTGCTTAGCAACCATCGGCAGTATTTTGCTGGTGTTAATCCAAGGAAACCAACGTTTGAGTTCTTGATTGACTAATGACTGAATAACATCAATATTTGACTGACGTAAATAGCGAGTGGTGATAATTTTTTTGATGGTCGTTAATAAGGCATTAACTGGCTTAATGTTGGCTAACGCCCAAAGTTTCTCACACTGGCTCTTATGTTCGCGTTTAGCATTGAAGGCAAGCATACTATAAGCATAACTTTTATCTGCTGTTTGCAATGTCATTATGTGCCCAAAAAAGCTGATATGAAACATTGGCGGTTTTATAAGTTCTTGCCATTTAATTTGGCTTAAGGTGTTTTCAACATCAATAGATAAGCCGATTTCAGTAATATTAATTTTCGTAGTTTTACCAATAAAGCGCCCAAAAACACTTGAAGATATACATTTCATTTACAGCACAAACCTAGATATAGAAAAATTCGACTTACCCTAAGCTGCAATTCTACCACTAGTCTAAAGGTAATTCTGTGTTAAGCAGACCAAATTTCATTTACGCACAACAAATAATCGCGTCTAAATTTTATAAAATAATAATCTACCGCTGATCTGTTTATTATTTACCCTTCTCCATTAACCATATAATTATTTTATCTACTAGGGCCTGCGTATAATAGATAAAACAATTAACAAGACACTCATCCTAAACTGAAGTAGCTTGAAGCTTATTTTCATTATCAAAAACAAAAAACGACACACTTACTTTTAAGCTTAAACCTTAATTAGCTTAACTTTCTAGGTAAGACATGTTTAATATCATAGTACTCAGCCTCTGCCGTCCATTTAAGGTATTCAAATTTGCCCCAGTTTTTTCTGTAAATAGATCAAGGTGTTCAATAAGAGTTACAAATTTGTCATCACTTAATCTACAAACTAAATCTTATTTAATGTCATTGTAATTCTTTGCTTCCCGCCCTACACTCGGTTTCACAATAAAATAAGAATAACAAGAACAACAATGGCTCAGAATAATAAATTCACTACGCTGTTTGTTAATTACACGGCTAATATTAAACGCTATATCAATAAAATCGCCAGTCCTGATGACATTGATGATATTATACAAGAGACGTTTATTCGAACTTATGAAGCCGATCTCAAAGAAGAAATAAAATACGCTCGTAGTTTTATTCTTAAAACAGCTAAAAATCTTGCGCTAAATCACGTAAATAAGTGGGATAATAAATACAGTGATTCATTAGATGATTCTGCTGACGCTTTGACTGGATTAACCTCACTGAAATTTGAAGAACAATTTGAGAGTAAGGAGCGTTTCTTATTATTTTGCCGAGCGACAGAGCAATTATCTATCGTAGTCCGCAAAACATTTATATTAAAAAAAGTTTACGGTTTCAGCCAAAAGGAAATAGCTAACTATTTAAACCTTAGTGAAAGTACGGTTGAGAAACATGTCGCTAAGGGCTTATTAAAGTGCGCTGAATATATGGAAAGGATTGAGCAAAATAGTACACCAAAAGCTTCAACCTTAAAAAACAACGCACGTTCAATTATAAAATAAAGTATAAATTAAAAAAGAATATTGTATGACAACAGTTAAACCATTCACCAGTAAAGCCGACATCAAAGCACAAGCAAGTCTTTGGGTAAGCAAAATTGATCGGGGTCTTTCCAACAAGGATAAACTCGATTTTCAACTATGGGTGAATCAAAGTGATTTTCATCGTAAAACCTTATTTTCTTTAGCTGCACTTTGGGATGATTTAAGTGTACTCAATGAGTTAAGTGCACTATTTACATTAGAAAAACCGATTCAAAAAAAGCATAATGTTATCGCTAAATATGCCGTTGCAGCAGGCATTGCCTTTATTCTGTTATTTGCGGGTAACTTCTTTGTGAACATCACACCTTTTATTGATGACAATATCGAAAAAAGATTTGTTGAAGTAAGAACGTTGCAAACAGAGATAGGACAGCAAACCCGGTTTTCACTGTCCGATGGCTCCAGAATTAAACTTAATACCAATAGTTTAGTTGAAGTCAGTTATTCAAAAAACAATCGCTTATTAACATTGATTAAAGGCGAAGCAAACTTTGATGTTGCCAAAGATAAAAGTAGACCCTTTACCGTAACAGTTGGCGAAAAATCATTTACCGCGTTAGGCACAATCTTTAATGTAAAAAGAAAATCTAATGAAAACATGGAGCTTGTTGTCACTGAAGGTCAAGTATTAATGACCAAGTCGAACCAACCATTAAATAAAATAGCAAAGATGTTATCTACTTTACCTAAAGAAAAATTACCTGGTTTATTGATAACATCTGGTGAAATTGCCACCATCGAAAATAATATTCAAACATCAAATAAAAAAACTTCATTTGAGCAAATTCAACGAGAACTTGCTTGGCAACAAGGTATGTTAGTTTTTAATGGCAAACCACTCGATGAAGCGTTAGCCGAAATCAGTCGTTATACCACCACAACCTTTGAAATTAAGGATGTTGAACTCAATAAAATAAAAGTGGCCGGTTACTTTAAGGCGAATGATATTGATGGACTCCTTAAATCGTTAAGTAGTAACTTCAATATTCAATTTGAAAAAGTAAATGAAAACTCAATTCATTTGAGCTTAAATACTACGAAATAACTTTAAATACTCCCTATCTTTTAACTCAATATATTTTTTATAAAATATTATAGAGGAATTTTCCTTCTGAACTGTTTATTAACACTGCAAGGTTGGCAAAAGTTATTTTGTCGTTTTCAACTTTCTGTATTTCGGCCGTTAACAAGCGCTACATTTTTTATATGTACCTGTCTTATATTCACGTCTGGAGCATTTGCCGAAAGCTTGATCAACTTTACAGTGAAGGAACAGCGTGCTGATAAAGCGCTCATTTCATTTGCATTACAGGCAAATAAAACGATTTTATTTTCCTATGACTTAACAAAAGAACATTATGCAAATGAGTTAAAGGGCAAATATTCGGTTAAAGACGGTTTACAACAACTTTTAAAAAACACCAACTTAACCGCTGTTATAGATAACGCTGGTCAACTGAGCATAAAACTACATAAACATCTCAGGAGTAATATAACAATGAATAAAAGCACAATGCTCAAAGCAGCTTTAGTTCCACTAATGCTAAGCGCAGCAAGTCAAACAGCACTTGCCCAAGAGCCTGCTCAAGTCAGTGAGCAAGAAGTAGAAAAAATTTCGGTTATAGGAAGCCGTGTTGCTGGTCGTTCTGCAGAAGACTTACCTGTTCCCGTAGACATTTTGTCTGCTGAAGCTTTGCTTAACACTGGGCAAACAGAAGTCGGTAGAATGTTACAAGCCATAGCCCCATCATTTAACTTTTCAAGCTCATCGATTAGTGATGGAACTGATGCATTGCGCCCTGCAACCTTGCGTGGCTTAGGTCCTGATCAAACATTAGTGTTAATCAACGGCAAACGCCGCCATCAAGCGAGTTTAATTCACATTAACACCTCAGTTGGACGTGGTACTGCTGGTACAGATATGAATGCTATTCCTGCCACATCTATTAAGCGTATTGAAGTATTACGTGACGGCGCCGCTGCACAATATGGTTCAGATGCAATTGCCGGTGTCATTAATATTATTCTTAAAGATCAAAGTGAAGGTGGAAGTGTCGGTGTTTCTTATGGCGAGAACTCAGCTGGCGATGGTGAAACTACGAATATCGATATTTCTAAGGGTTTTGCACTTGGCGATAATGGCTTCCTTAATACCACGTTAAATATACGTGACAGAGGCTACTCTGACAGAGCAGGCTTACATGGTTCATGTCAATTTTCAGGTTGTACCCAGCTTGATAATGGCGATTTTTTATTAGGCGATCCGCGTGAAGCTACCGCTACTCGTGAAACATTTCGTATTGGCGACGCAGACTCCGAGCAAATAGGACTAACGATAAATACTGGCTACGATTTAGCTGATGGTCATTTATATGGCTTTGTTACTTATTCAAGCCGTGATAACGAATCTGCAGCTTTCTTTCGCCATAATGCGAACGGCGGAGGTAACGCACAGCTTCAAGATGGTGATGCAACTATTCCTGCTGGATTTTTACCTAAAATCAATACTGAAATAAAAGATATTTCATACAACTTTGGTTATAAAACTGAATTTAGTAATGATTCATCATTAGATTTATCATATACCTATGGTGAAAATAATATTGATTACACGACTCGGGATACAATAAATTCATCTTATGCTAATTCACTCATCTACACCTCTGCACTATCCGCTAATGAGATTCGTAGTTCAATTCCTCGCGAAGCGTTTGCTTACGGCTTAGAACTCACCTTACAAACAATTAATATGGATTACACTCAAAATTTTGATTGGTTTTCTTTAGCTATGGGTACCGAGTTTCGCACGGATGAATTCAGAGTAAAAGCAGGTGATGAATATTCATACCGAGACTATGATACCGATGAACTCGGTAATAGCATATATGAGACAGACCGCAGTGCAGGAACACAAGGATTTGGTGGTACAGCCCCACTACAATCTGTTGATGAATCTCGTGATGTAATTTCTTTTTACATTGACACAGAAGCAGAAGTCACTGATAACCTAATTATTAGCACAGCGGTTCGCTATGATGATTACGACGGCTTTGGTGATAGCACTAATTTTAAACTTGCTGCTAATTGGTCAATTACTGATGATGTATCATTGCGTGGCGCCACAAGTACTGGCTTTAGAGCTCCGTCAATGCAACAACTTTATACTGATAATATTAGTACTCAATTCCAGACAAATCCTAATGGTGGGGACCAAATTGCAGTACAAATTGGTACTTTCCGAAATGACAGTATTCTAGCGCAAGCTATTGGTATTCCTGAGCTAAAAGAAGAAGTATCAACCAACTTTAGTATTGGCTCTGTTGTAAGAGTTACCGATGATATTAATTTAACTGTTGACTTTTATTCTATCAAAATTGAAGACCGCATTGTGTTGAGTAATTCATTAGGTAACGGTTTATCGTCAGCGCTTGATGCGGCATTAGCTTCTTCTGGAGCAGGTGCAGGGCAATTCTTTTTAAATGGTGCTGACACTAAAACAACAGGTGTTGATATTATAGCAACATGGAATACAGAAGTAATGTCTGGCACATTAGACTTAACATTTGCCGCAAATTTTTCAGAAACAGAAGTTACCGATACTTATACTCCAGCAGGTAGTGCATTAGGTGGAATTTCACCTGAGGATGTTTTTTCAGAGCAGGCGATTTCTATTATTGAAGAATGGCAACCTCAAGACCGCATAAGTTTAAGTGGCTTATATAAAATTGGCGATTTCACAGTTAACTTAGCCTTTAATCGTTACGGTGAATACACGGTTCTTGATGGTGAAAGACAAACGTATGGCGCAGAAGTATTAACAGATTTACGCGTGAATTATCAATTTAACGATGAGCTTTCATTTAACTTTGGTGGAAATAACATTTTTGATGTGTACCCTGATAAAAATGAAATAGGAAATTCTCGCTCTGGTACTATTGTTGACGCCAATAGTAATGTTGTTGTCAGTAGTCCTGGTGTGTTTACTTATTCACGCCGTTCAGCACCTTTTGGTTTTAATGGTGCTTATTTCTACGCCGGTGCTGAATACCGTTTCTAGTTGTATACTTAAACCATATACATATACTGGTTTCAAATAATTTAGGTATAAGTAAATTATTACAATCAAGAAAGCAAAGTGATCACATTTTGCTTTTTTTAATTTATTTGATACACAAACGAAACAACTTAGAACAAATATAAATCACCTCATCAATCGCTGTTTCTTCAAACAACAAATTAACAAATAAATTAACAAGACACTCATCCTAAATTGAACAAGTTTTACCTTTGTACTAAGCTAAAGTAACCAAGTTATTTTATCTTAGGTGAGTTATGGCCACGCCAAGGAAGCAACAAATCAGTTTAGTCGACACGCCTTATTACCATTGTGTGGCACGTTGTGTTCGACGCGCTTTCTTATGTGGTGAAGATACCTTTTCAGGTCAAAGCTTTGAACACCGGCGAGGTTGGGTGGAAGACAAACTGCATTTTCTAACGCAAGTATTTGCGATTGAGGTTTGTGCTTATGCGGTGATGAGTAATCACTATCATGTGGTGTTATTTATTGATGAAGAAAAAGCGAAGCAGTGGACAATGACTGACGTACTTTTGCGTTGGCACCGCATACACAAAGGCACGTTACTGACCAAACAATATTGCAACGGTGAGCGCTTAGCTCAACCCTTACTTGATGAGGTTAATGCAACCGCGAAGGTCTATCGAAAACGCCTGATGAAAATCAGTTGGTTTATGGGGTATATCAATGAAAGTATTGCAAGAGCGGCTAACCAAGAAGATAACTGCACAGGTAGATTTTGGGAAGGACGCTTTAAATCCCAAGCGTTATTGGATGAAGCTGCGCTAGCGTCTTGTATGGCCTATGTTGATTTAAACCCTATTCGAGCCAATATCGCAAAGACACCAGAGAGCTCAGCCTATACAAGCATAAAACGTCGTTGTAAAGGGGCAAAAAAGGGCCAACAGCCCAATACCCTATTTCCCTTTATTGGTAACCCCAGGAAAAACATGCCAAAGGGCCTACCTTTTGAACTCGCCGACTATCTTCAATTAATTACGTTAACTGGCCGCTGTATTAGCGGAGATAAACGGGGTTTCATCGAACAAAAACAACCAGAGATACTCAAGCGATTGAATATTTCAGCGGACAACTGGTTAATCATCACCACCGAATTTAGAACACAATTTCATGGTGCTATCGGCCACGAAGATGTGCTGAGTGATTACTGCGAGCATCAGCAATTAAAGCGACGACATAACTTAAGCCATTGCAATAAACTCTTTGCTTGAAGACATTAAAAACAGGTGTGAATTATAAAACCATGATTTTGGATAAATAGCCTTGCCAAAAAATTGTTATTTTGGGAGCAAATTGACCACATCTTTCTTTAATACATGAGTATATTGTCACAATATATCTTATAGGTGAGGATTCCATAAATGTTGAAGTATATTTGTCATATGTTTAGCTTTTTAACATGAGTGTCTTATTAATTCTCTTATTAATTCTTCTGATGATTATTAGCTCACAGCTAGATTTAACCTCTTCTTTACAAAAAAGTAAAAGTTATTTTATTGGTTCTGAAGAAATTAAAAAAACAAAGAATTTACTGTTGAATATGGTATTGAAATTGATGATGATGTCTGGAGAGAAATTAATACTATAGATTTAAGTGTAATGGTTTAAAACACTGAGCGTTCGAGAAAATATGCGGGAGGTAATTAAAAACCTTACTGGTCCTATTGTATAATAGAATGGCTTTGTCGATAGTATGGCAAAGCGCCACTCTTTTAAGATAAAAACACTTTGGAGAATTTTATTATAGAGCATCTTAGCTGCACTAAACAAATTGCTGAACTTCCTCAGAAAGAGTTGCACCAAGCGCAGCTTAAAGAGGCAGCTATTGCAATTAGTATTAATGGCATTAGCCAAGCGGTAATGATGGCATCTCCTGAGCATTTGAAAGACTTTGCACTTGGCTTTAGTTTAAGCGAAGGCTTAATTCATTCGGTTAACGAAGTTTTAGATATCATTGTTCATTCACATGTCTCTGGATGGCAAGTTGATATTCTGGTTTTAGCACGAGTTCAGCATCGATTAAAGCAACGACGCAGAACGATGGCTGGGCCAAGTGGCTGTGGCCTTTGTGGGCTTGACTCTATTGAAGCTGCTATGTCATTACATCAGCCTCATCAAAAAGAGGTAAAATCGTTTCAATTACCCTCTGATAAAATTATTATTCAAGCAAGAGATGCCTTACCTAGTATTTTAAAAAAATCGGGGAGTGTCCGAGGAAATCATTGCGCCGCATTTTTTGATTTATCTGCTAAAATGATCGCCTTTCGAGAGGATGTGGGTCGTCATTCAGCGTTAGATAAATTGCTAGGTTGTTTGTCACATAAAAAATTACTGACTTATGATGGTTTTGCTTTGATAACAAGCCGCTGCAGTCATGATTTAATTGCCAAGGCAGCTCGCTTATCTCTGACAACGTTAGTCACGCTAGCACAGCCGACTGACTTAGCTGTTAATTCAGCTCGCAAATCTCAAATAGCCTTATTTTGCTTCCAACATGGGCAACTAAAACGTTACGCCTAATAAAGGATTTATATGTCTAAGTCATCAAAAAACAATCCTGCCTATTCTTCACCTGCTGGTGGTTGGGGAGCACTAAGAAGCTCAGCTAAACACTTAATTCAAAGTGAAAATGCCGCGAAAAGCGTTAAAGCATTACTCAGAGCAAATCAGCCAGGTGGTTTTGATTGTCCTGGTTGTGCATGGGGTGATTCTACCACTGCCGGGAAAGTAGACTTCTGTGAAAATGGCGTTAAAGCCATTGCATGGGAAGCCACCAGTAAACGTGTTGATAGCAATTTTTTCAAACAGTATTCAATAACAGAATTACAACAATGGGATGATCATTCACTAGAGAAAAGTGGCCGTTTAACCCAACCTATGTATTACGATGGAATAAGTGATCACTACCAGCCAATTGATTGGCAAGAAGCTTTTAAAGTCATTGGCACTAGCCTGCAGCAACTTTCCTCCCCTAATGAAGCATTATTGTATACCTCTGGTCGAGCGAGTAATGAAGTGGCCTACTTATATCAATTATTTGGTCGAGTATTAGGCACAAATAACTTTCCTGACTGCTCTAATATGTGTCATGAAGCCTCTGGCGTAGGCATGAAAAATAGTCTAGGTACAGGTAAAGGTACGGTGACTATGGACGACTTTTCTAAAGCTGACGCCATTTTTGTCTTCGGCCAAAACCCAGGCACTAATCATCCTCGTATGTTGGGAACCTTGCGTGAGGCAAGTAAACGCGGAGCTAAAATTGTCTCCGTTAACAATTTAAAAGAACGTGGATTGCAAAAGTTTTCAGACCCACAAAGCCCAAAAGAAATGATCTTCTTAACTGGCACTACCATCAGTCAATATTATTTCACCCCTCGCTTAGGCGGAGACATGGCGTTATTACGTGGCGTCGCTAAATGTTTATTTGAAAGATTTGAGCATGATAAATCAGTACTCGATATCGACTTTATCAATAAACATTGCCATGGTTTTGAAGCATATCAACAAAGTGTTGCGGCAAGCGAATGGGACAAAATTCTTGACCAATGTAGTTTGACTCGAGAAAATATTGAACAAATAGCAACAATATATGCCAGCAGTAATAAGGTTATTTTCACTTGGGCGATGGGGATTACCCAACACCGCCACTCTGTCGCTACAGTACGAGAGTTATTGAACGTACTAATGCTCAGGGGTAATATTGGCAAAGCAGGGGCTGGTGCATGTCCGGTACGCGGTCATTCAAATGTGCAAGGTAATCGTACTATGGGTATCAATGAAAATCCGTCAATGGACTTTCTTGATGCACTACAGAATCGTTACTCTTTTAATGTTCCTCGTGATAATGGTTTTAATACCGTTGAGTCTATTCATGCCATGCTTGAGGGTAAAGCTAAGGTATTTATTGCCTTGGGCGGCAATTTTTCAGCGGCAACACCTGATACCACGCGTACTCACAAGGCCTTAAAAAAGTGTGACTTAACCGTACAAATCAGTACTAAATTAAATCGAAGCCATGTGATAACAGGTAAACGTGCGCTCATTCTCCCGTGTTTGGGCCGTACAGAAATAGATCGCCAATCTAGCGGCGAACAATGTATTACGGTAGAAGACTCGATGAGTATGGTACACAGTTCAACGGGTCAAAATGAACCAGCAGCTATCACTCTTCGTTCAGAAACAGCTATTGTTGCTGCAATAGCCATGGCATCAGTAGGCGATAAAATAGTCGATTGGAATACGTTGGCCGGTAATTACGGGTTAATTCGTAAAGAAATAAGTGCTGTTATACCCGGTTTTGATGACTATAACACCCGAATAAAAGCAGGTAGAGGTTTCCACCTAGAAAATTCAGCAGCACAACGTCATTGGCGTACTCCAATAAAAAAAGCCATTTTTAGTGATGCTAGATTACCAGACCAATTAGTACATGAGCGTGCACAGTTAATGACTAAAAAGCTGGTACTAACGCTGCAAACACTGCGTTCACACGATCAATACAACACCACTATTTATGGAATGGATGATCGTTACCGTGGTGTATATGGTGAACGTAACATCATCTTTATGAGTGCAAAAGATATAGATAAACAGGCATTAAAAAATGGAGATTATGTCAAAATAACAACGGTATCAAACGATGGCATAGAACGTTCGCTCTTTAATTTTAAAATTGTTGAATACCTTATCCCCCCAGGCTGTGTAGCTGCCTATTATCCAGAAACAAATCCCTTAGTGCCGTTAGAAAGTATCGCTGATGAATGCGGTACCCCAACATATAAATCGATACCAATATCTATTGAAAAAATGGATAACCAACAATAGGTCTTAGCTAGATATATCGGTTACCTATCAAGAACGATAAAATATGCTTCTTGATTAGTAACCGACAGAGTTAAAGTTATATAACTTAATTAAAACTTCGAGGCGAGACTGGTGTGGCCGAGTAACAAACCTTTAAGTGATGTACTTTACTTCGTATCTCACTCAATGACATGCTAGGGTAATATCCTAATATTAAGCGAATAGGCTTATTATTAAATTTATCTCGATATTGCTAAACAACTTTACCTATTTAGATACCCTAAGGCTTATAGAGTCTCGGTCGGTGACATCAGTGGGTTATCTTATGTTTGTCCAGTAGCTTCTTTAATTCTTTTTCTGTAAGCTTCATATTTTCTGCAGTCACATAAAAACTTTATGAGCACAGCTGAGTAAATAAAAATTTAAAACATCATTTAATGACAATAAAAAAACAAATAACAGTGGATTGATTAAAGGCCAGTAAATACGGATGACTAAACAATATTCTCCAGTAAAGAACGATATCAGTAACCAAGCTACTATTCTTTGGCACGATTATGAAACTTTTGGTATATCGCCGAAGTTTGATAAACCGTCTCAGTTCGCCGGTATACGAACCGATCATGATTTAAACATTATTGGCAAACCAGAAATGTTTTATTGTCGGCCGCCACAAGATTATCTTCCGCAGCCAGAAGCTTGTTTAGTTACGGGTATTACTCCGCAGAAAGCTCAGCAAGAGGGTTTATCTGAGGTTGAGTTCGCTGAACGTATTCATACGTTATTTACCCAACCTGATACCTGCGTTGCTGGCTATAACAGTATTCGTTTTGATGATGAATTTACCCGTTACCTGCTTTATCGTAATTTTTACGACCCTTATGCACGGGAATGGCAAAATGGTAATTCTCGTTGGGATATTATTGATATGGTGCGTGCTTGTTATGCCCTTCGCCCTGAAGGCATAAACTGGCCAACCGTTGAGCGAGATGGCGAACAAGTGGTTAGTTTTCGTCTTGAGTTACTAACTAAAGCCAATGATATTACTCATGAAGCCGCGCATGATGCGATGAGTGATGTTTATGCCACTATTGCGATGGCAAAGTTGATTAAAGAAAAACAGCCTAAGCTTTATGACTTTATTTTTAATCTGAGAAATAAAAAGCAGGTTGCTGAATTAATTGACGTTTATAATATGACGCCGATTGTGCATACCTCAAGTAAAATTTCATCGGAGCACGGCTGTACCAGCTGGTTCGCCCCTTTTGCTTATCATCCTGTTAATAAAAATGCCATTATCGCTGTAGACTTAGCGTTAGATCCACAGCCATTATTTGATTTAAGTAGCGATGAAATCAAAGCGCGATTGTATACTCGACACGATGAATTAGCCGATGACGAATTACCCATTCCCATAAAACTTATTCATCTCAACAAGTGCCCTATTGTTGCGCCAGCAAAAACATTATTGCCTGAAAATGCCGAACGTTTGAAGATCCCTCGCGAACTTTGTTTATCAAATTTGGCTAAGTTAAAACAGCATTTAGAAGTAAGAGATAAATTAGCGGAAGTATTTGCTGCCGAAGACTATAGCGACCAAGCAAAGCCAGACGCTGAGCACTCTCTGTATGGTGGTAATTTCTTTTCGCACGGTGACAAAGCACAAATGGATATTCTACGTGAGCTTTCACCTGAACAATTAGCGACTCACCCGTTTATTTTTCAAGATGAACGATTAATGCCTTTATTATTTTTATATCGAGCCAGAAATTATCCATTAACTTTAAGCAGTGCTGAACAACAAAAGTGGCAGCAGCGTTGCCAAGACAAAATTCAGTTTGGTGGCAAAGGCTTATTAAGTGCTGATGAGTTTATGATCACGTTAGAGAATTTAGCGCATGAACATGAGAGCGATGCAGGAAAAATGAAGGTGCTTAAAGCGCTTTATCAATACTTACAGTCTTAAGATTACCTTGTTATTTATGTTGTATCTCATATAAGGTAATTATTTAATAAAAATGGAGCCTAATCGCTCCATTTTATTGATAGCATGAAAGACGCTTAGCTAAAATGAATCGCCAGGAATACGTACCCAACCTTCCATTAATACCCGAGCACTTCGACTCATTACGGCTTTATCAACAATCCAGACGCCATTAATTTCACTGGCTTGTGCGCCCACTTTAAGCGTGCCTGATGGATGACCAAAAGTCACAGATTCTGAGCCTTCACCTGGGGCATTACCCGTAGCAAGAGCAACTAAAGTGCCAGGAATAGCGGCTGCTGCGCCAATAGCCACTGCAGCTGTGCCCATCATCGCATGGTGTAATTTACCCATAGACAATGCGCGAACGTGTAAGTCAATATCGCTTGCTAAAACAGCTTTACCACTTGAGGTAACATAATCTTTTGCTGGTGCAACAAAAGCAACTTTGGGGGTATGTTGGCGAGCCTCTGCTTCTGAAAGTTCAGTAATTAAGCCCATTTTAATCGCGCCATAAGCACGAATCGTTTCAAAGCGTTCTAGTGCTGCAGGGTCGCCATTAATGGCTTCTTGTAACTCGGTGCCGGTATAACCAATTTCATCTGCATTTAAAAAGATGGTTGGAATACCTGCAGTGATCATCGTTGCTTTAAAAACACCAACACCGGGTACCTCTAGGTCATCAATAATATTTCCCGTTGGAAACATCGCCTCTGATGGATCAACGGGCGCGATAAATTCAACCGGTACTTCTGCCGCAGGGAAAGTAACCCCGTCGAGCTCGAAATCACCGGTTTCTTGTACTTCACCGTTGGTGATAGGTACTTGGGCAATAATCGTTTTCGAGATGTTTTTTTGCCAAATTCGTACGGTACAAATTCCGTTTTCAGGAATACGCGTTGCATCAACAAGGCCAGAATTAATCGCAAATGAGCCAACTGCAGCGGTTAAGTTACCGCAGTTACCACTCCAATCAACAAATGCTTTATCGATTGCTACTTGACCAAATAAATAATCAACATCGTGATCGGCTTGGTTTGATTTTGCTAAGATAACGGTTTTGCTGGTGCTTGAGGTTGCGCCGCCCATACCATCGGTTTGTTTGCCGTAAGGATCTGGACTACCAATAACGCGTAGCAGCATATTATCGCGTGCTTCGCCGGCAACCTGACAACGTTCAGGTAAATCAGTTAAATTAAAAAACACGCCTTTTGAAGTGCCGCCACGCATATAAGTAGCAGGAATTTTTACTTGAGGTATGTGTACTTGGGGAGTATGAATCATAAGTTTTCCTTCAATATTTTTCGCTTCTCAAAAGACGCTTTAGCTAGGTTGAATGATGTCACATAGCGGTCTATGCTGCTGTCATTATCCTGACTAAAAAGCTTTTTGCTTTACGATTTTGTCACTAATAAAAAGCAGCAAATTAGTTACCTAAATTGCTGCTTTAATTAAAATTACACCGAGTTGATTTTTATAAGAAGTGTTTTATCAAGGCCAACGCGCCGTTGACTAAGGTCAATGAGCACTTTAAACCTAGATAAAACATTAAAAATCAATTATCTATTAGACTCCAAGAAGTCATTCGCAAACTTTTGCAATACGCCACCCGCATTGTAAACTGACACTTCTTCGGCGGTATCTAAACGACACTTAACTGGTATCGTTAATAATTCGCCGTTGGTACGGGTCATTAACACGTTCATTTCAGCGCCCGGTGACATTTCCCCGTTACCTGCAACATCAAACGTTTCGGTACCATCAATATTGTAGGTATGGCGTGTTTCGTTATTAACAAACTGCAAAGGTAAAACGCCCATGCCCACTAAGTTAGTACGATGAATACGCTCAAAACCTTCGGCAACGATCACTTCAACGCCGGCTAAACGAACACCTTTAGCCGCCCAATCACGTGATGAACCTTGACCATAGTCAGCGCCAGCAACGATAATTAACGGTTGCTTACGCTCCATGTAGGTTTCAATCGCTTCCCACATACGTGACTCAGTGCCCTCTGGCTCTATACGCGCCAGTGAACCTTGTTTAATGTCACCCTTGTCATCACGACACATTTCATTTAACAATTTAGGGTTAGCAAAAGTTGCTCGTTGCGCGGTTAAATGATCGCCGCGATGCGTTGCATAAGAGTTAAAGTCTACTTCGGGTAAACCCATTTTATCTAAATAAGCTCCTGCAGCACTATCGAGTTGAATAGCATTTGAGGGTGATAAATGATCTGTGGTGATGTTGTCACCTAAAACTGCTAACGGACGCATACCTTTCATGGTACGTTCACCCGCTAAGGCGCCTTCCCAATAAGGTGGACGACGAATGTAAGTGCTCATTTCTCGCCAATCGTAAAGCGGAGATTCAGCCGGTTCAAAAGCGCCTAAATCAAACATCGGCGTATAAATTTTCTTGAACTGCTCTGGCTTAACACAGCTTGCAACTATCGCATCTATGGCTTCGTCAGTTGGCCAAATATCTTTTAAGGTAATATCATTACCTTGTTGATCTTGTCCGAGTACATCTTTTTCAATATCGAAACGCATTGTACCGGCAATAGCATAAGCAACTACTAACGGTGGTGAAGCTAAAAAGGCTTGTTTAGCATACGGATGAATACGTCCGTCAAAGTTACGATTACCCGATAAAACCGCCGTTGAATAAAGATCACGGTCGATAATTTCTTGTTGAATTTTTGGATCTAACGCGCCCGACATGCCGTTACAAGTTGTACAAGCGTAACCGACAATACCAAAACCCATTTTTTCCATTTCAGATAATAAACCGGCTTCTTCTAAATAAAGTTTCGCGACTTTTGATCCTGGTGCAAAAGATGATTTAACCCAAGGTTTGCGCAATAAGCCAAGCTCGTTAGCGCGTTTAGCCACTAAGCCTGCCGCCACAACGTTGCGAGGGTTCGAGGTATTAGTACAACTGGTTATAGCGGCAATAATAACCGCGCCATCTGGCATCTCTCCGGCTTTTTCTTGTGCTTTACAGGCATCAAGGTCTTTCGCTATGCCTTTTGACGACAATTCGCTGGTCGGTAAACGACTGTGCGGATTAGACGGGCCAGCCATATTACGACCAACTGATGATAAATCAAACTCGATAACGCGGTCATATTCAACATCAGCTAAGTCATCAGCCCATAAACCGGTATGTTTAGCATAGGTTTCTACCAGTTCAACTTGCTCTGGCTCACGGCCGGTCAGTTTTAAATAATCAATAGTTTGTTGATCAATATAAAACATTCCTGCTGAAGCGCCATACTCAGGTGTCATGTTCGAAATAGTAGCGCGGTCACCTATAGTTAAACCTTTGGTACCTTCACCAAAGAATTCTAAGTAACTTGATACCACTTTTTGATTACGCAAAAATTCAGTAATAGCTAAAACCAAATCAGTAGCTGTAATACCCGGTTGGCGTTTACCTACCAGTTTTACGCCAATAATATCAGGTAAGCGCATCATCGACGGGCGACCTAACATGACGGTTTCAGCTTCTAAACCACCGACACCAATAGCTATAACACCCAAGCAATCGATATGCGGGGTATGGCTGTCGGTGCCAACACAAGTATCAGGAAAAGCAACACCGTCACGGAGTTGAATAACCGGTGACATTTTTTCCAAATTGATTTGATGCATAATGCCATTACCCGCAGGAATAACATCAACATTTTTAAACGCTGTTTTGGTCCATTCAATAAAATGGAAACGGTCTTCGTTGCGGCGGTCTTCAATGGCACGATTTTTTTCAAATGCATCACTTTCAAAACCAGCATGTTCAACAGCAACAGAATGATCAACAATTAATTGCGTCGGCACAACCGGGTTTACTTTTGAAGGATCACCACCTTGCTCGGCAATGGCATCACGCAGACCCGCTAAATCAACCAAAGCCGTTTGACCTAAAATATCATGACAAACAACACGTGCCGGATACCATGGAAAATCAAGATCTTGCTTACGCTCAATTAATTGCTTAAGTGAATCTGTTAAGATTTCAGGTGAACAACGGCGTACCAATTGTTCAGCTAATACGCGTGAGGTATAAGGTAGTTTTGCGTAACTACCGGCGCTTATTGCTTCAACTGCCCCTCGAGTATCAAAATAATCTATATTGATGCCACCAATTTTATAACCGGGCAGCGGTTTGCGATGTTCATAATTCATAGTCATTACCTTTCGCTGATAGGTGGAACCGTTCTCGGCTTAGCGCCTTTGTAGTCAGCACTTGGACGAATAATACGGTTATTTGAACGTTGCTCCATAATGTGAGCAGACCAACCTGTTACGCGTGAACAGACAAAAATAGGGGTAAACAATTTAGTTGGAATACCCATGTAGCTGTACGTTGAAGCATGGAAAAAATCAGCGTTACAGAATAATTTTTTGGTATCCCACATGAATTCTTCACAGGCCACTGAAATATCGTAAAGTGACGTATCACCATTTTCAGCCGCTAACTTTTCAGACCATGCTTTAATAATGACATTACGTGGGTCTGAAGTACGGTAAATTGCGTGACCAAAGCCCATAATTTTTTCTTTACGTTCAAGCATACCCGCCATTTTTTCTTTAGCGTCGCTTGGCGATGAGAATGATTCAATCATATCCATTGCGGCTTCGTTAGCACCACCATGAAGTGGACCACGTAATGTGCCAATAGCGCCGGTGACACATGAAAACATATCAGACAAGGTTGAAGCACATACACGCGCCGTGAAGGTTGAAGCATTAAACTCATGTTCTGCATATAAGATTAATGATACGTCCATAACACGTTGATGCTGTGCTGATGGGCTTTCACCATTTAATAAGCGCAAGAAATGTCCGCCTAAAGAGTCTTCGGTTGAAGTACAGTCAATTTCTACACCGTCATGGGAGAATTTATACCAGTAACACATGATGGCAGGAAATGCGGCTAATAAGCGATTGGCTGCTTGATTTTGCTCGCTAAAATCATTTTCTGGCTCTAAATTACCTAAAAATGAACAACCGGTGCGCATAACATCCATTGGATGAGTTTCTTTTGGGATCAGTTTTAATACCGCTTTTAATGCTTGCGGTAAGTCGCGCATGGCAAACAACTCAGTTTTATAAGTGGCGAGTTCTTTTTCATTAGGGAGTTCACCATGAAAGAGTAAATAAGCGACTTCTTCAAAGGTACTGTTTTCAGCTAAGTCAGCAATATCATAACCACAATAGGTTAAACCTGAGCCTGACTCACCAACGGTACAAAGCGAAGTTTCACCCGCACTTTGACCACGTAAGCCTGCGCCACCAATTTTTTTATCTGCTACTTTTACATCTGACATACTATTTTCCTCATATTCTTTTGTTGGGTTAGTCGCTTGTATCGCTGCTAACTTAATTTTATTTTATTATAATATCTGTTACTTATTTTTGCCTTCGGTGAACAAAGCATCAAGCTTTTGCTCGTAGTCGTGGTAACCCAAGTAATCGTATAAATCCATACGCGTTTGCATATTGTCGATTTCAGCTTTTTGGTCACCATCATCAAGTAAGGTTTTGTAAACCGACTCAGCCGCTTTATTCATCGCACGAAATGCTGATAATGGGTAAAGTACCATCGCACAACCCCACTCACCTAGTTGCGCTTTGTTCCACAATTCGGTTTGACCAAATTCGGTAATATTAGCGAGCACTGGTACATCTAACGCTTCGGTAAAAGCGCGATAATGTTCTTCTGTTTTAACTGCTTCGGCGAAAATACCATCGGCCCCCGCTGCCACATAAGCTTTAGCTCTTTCAAGTGCCGCTTCTAAGCCTTCTTGAGCAAAGGCATCAGTACGAGCCATGATAAAGAAGTCTTTATCAATACGTGCATCTACAGCGGCTTTAATACGGTCAACCATTTCTTGGGTTGAAACAATTTCTTTATTTGGACGATGTCCACAACGTTTCTGTGCCACCTGGTCTTCAAGGTGAACCGCGGCTGCCCCTGCTTTTTCCATATCGCGAATAGTTTTAGCGATATTAAACGCGCCACCCCAACCGGTATCTATATCAACCAGCAAAGGCAAACTTGAAGCAGCAGTAATACGTTGTACGTCAGCAATAACATCATTTAATGACGTCATACCTAAATCTGGTAAACCATATGAAGCATTGGCAACACCACCACCTGAAAGGTAAATCGCTTGGTGACCTAATTGCTCAGCCATCATCGCGCAATAAGCGTTGATAGTACCCACTACTTGTAAAGGTTTATTGTTTACTAATGCTTGACGGAATTTAGCGCCAGGTGAAAGTTGCGTAGACATAGGGTTTCCTCTTAGTTTTTGTTAAATAATTGTTGTGCTATTTGTTAAAGCCACTGGTCAGCTTTACTTTTATTTATTGTGTCGCGCTATTTTGTAGCGCTATTTTCTTTTCGATATTTTTTCTTGATGCGGCAATATGACGTCTCATCAAAATTTCAGCAAGTTCGCCATCTCGGTCACAAATCGCTTGGATAATATGTGAATGTTCTTCAAAGGCACGGGTTGCGCGTGGGCTATGCATGCCAAATTGAATACGGTACATACGCACTAAGTGGTAGAGCTGCCCGCAAAGAATATTGATTAATTGTTGATTATGGCTACCTAATATCACTTTATAGTGAAAGTCTAAGTCGCCCTCTTCTTGATAATAAGCAACACCATCAATAAGGTCTTGTGAGTTGGCGTGTTGAGCGAGCATATCTTGCATTTCGGCTATTTCATCATCGCTCATGTTAATTGCCGCTTCTCGACAAGCCATGCCTTCAAGCGCTTCACGAACCACGTATATTTCTAATAAGCCTTCGATGGTGCAATCAACAACTCTTGAGCCAACATTGGCTTTACGCTCAATTAAATGACATTTTTCTAAACGATTGAGGGCTTCTCGCAGAGTAGAACGACTGATTTCATATTGCTTAGCTAACCCGGGCTCACTAATTTTACTGCCTGCCGCTATTTTTCCATCAACAATCGCATGAAGTATGGCATAAAAAACTTTGTCTGCAGTGGTCACTGGTTCTTGTAAGGTTGGATTGTCTAATGCCATAAGTATGCTAGCGCCATAATTGTCTTAATGAGGTAATTGTCGACATTTACCGATTTTAAAAATCATACTAAAGCACACAGCTTAAAAGTCAAGTAGACCAAAGTATAATTGTCGACAATTCACTCATTAAATTAGGTGTAGGCGCTGAGGGGGTTAACCAAAAAACCAATAGCAAACCGCTATTGCAGCAGTAATCCCAGCTAAATCAGCAAGTAAGCCACAGGCAATGGCATGTCGACTATATCGAATACCCACAGAGCCAAAATAAACGGCTAGTACATAAAAAGTTGTTTCTGTTGATCCTTGAAAAATTGATGCTAATCGACCGGCAAAAGAATCGGCACCATGGGTTTTCATCGTTTCAATCATCATAGCTCTGGCACCAGAGCCACTTAACGGTTGCATTAACGCCGTAGGCATCGCATCAACAAAGCGGGTGTCAAATCCTAAAAACATCACTAACTCTCTAAAACTGTCGACAATTAGTGTTAATGCGCCACTGGCACGAAAGACGCCAATAGCGACCAACATCGCCAGTAAATAAGGAATAAGTTTAATACTGGTGTCGAAACCTTCTTTAGCCCCCTCTATAAAGCTGTCGTAGACATCGACCTTTTTTCGAACCGCTGCCAAAATAAAAATAATTAAGGTCGAAAAAATTAAAAAATTACCTAAAAATGACGACTGTTCGGCAAGTGCTTGTGAGGTCAGCATCGAAAAATAGACCACTAAACCTCCTACTAAAGCAATTGCTGCAGATAAATAGAGTAATATAATGGAGTTATATAGCTTAATTTTTTGCACTGTGGCCACCGCTAATAAGCCAGCGAAAGTTGAAGCAAACGTTGCCAATATAATAGGGACAAAAACATCGGTAGGGCTAGCAGCTCCCTGCTGAGCGCGATAAACAAACACAGCAACAGGAAAAAGTGTAACGCTTGAGGTATTTAAAACCAGGAATAATATTTGTGCATTGGTTGCGGTATCTTTTTGGGGATTTAATTGCTGAAGATCTTGCATGGCTTTTAAGCCAAGCGGCGTTGCTGCATTATCTAAACCTAAAAAGTTAGCCGATAAATTCATCGTCATAGAAGCAATAGCCGGATGACCTTTAGGGACGCCTGGCATTAAACGGGTGAATAACGGCGAAATAGCGCGCGCAAGCTTATCCATTAAACCGGCGTTTTCAGCAATTTTCATCATACCTAACCAAAAGCTTAAAATACCAATTAAGCCAATAGCAATGTCAACGGTCACTTTTGACATTGAAAAAAGCGCTTGCACGAGTTCTTCAAAGATTAAAAGATTATCAAGAAAAAACCATTGATAAAGCGCCGAGCCAAAAGCAATAAAAAAGAAACTGATCCACAAACGATTTAACACAAAGATAATCTTATTAGTCATAGATAATGAAATTATCATGACATATTAGCGGCAGTAATTACAGTCAAATACGCTTGTAGACAAGTGGAGAGAAATAACGGCACACTAGCGGTGTGGGTGTTAGCCGTAAAATACAAGATAACAAAACAAATACTATTTATCAGTAACTTATAATAAATGAAATTTAAATTAGCTTTTAAAAAAGTTTACACTACAATTAATCACACAGTGTAAATATTAATCAATTGCTCGCGATTTTTCATTTTTATTTTACTGAATTTTATCGATGTAAATAGTGTTTATTAGCGCACGGCTCATGCTTTACGAGCCATTCCCTTGGGCCCGAGCTAGCAATAGTTTCGGGCACTTTTTTGCCTTTATTTTAGCTTAAAAAGTCGTTTGAAATTTGCCGTTGAAAGCTCGGCTATCGTTTCAACTGACTGTCCACGAACGCTTGCTAAAAATTTAGCGACATCGACTACATAAGCGGGTTGATTTTGCTTTCCTCGATGAGGAACTGGCGCTAAGTAAGGTGCATCTGTTTCAATTAAAAATCGATCATCGGGGACAAGTTTAGCAACTTCACGTAATTCACTGGCATTTTTAAAGGTAACGATACCAGAAAATGAAATATAAAAACCAAGGTCAATCGCTTGCTCTGCCATATCCCAAGTTTCGGTAAAGCAATGTAAAATACCACCAACATTTGCGGCATTTTCTTCACGAAGAATATCTAAGGTATCTTGCTGAGCATCACGAGTATGAATAATTAGCGGTTTATTTAATTGATTCGCAACACGGACATGCTTGCGAAAAGAATCGAGTTGCACCGCTTTAGTTTCAGGGGCATAAAAATAGTCTAAGCCAGTTTCACCAATCGCAATCACTTTGTCGGTTTGTGATAAACGGGCAAGCTCTTCTTGGTCAATTAAATCATCTTGATTTAGTGGGTGAGCGCCACACGACAGCCAGACATTATCATATTTAGCCGTTTTTTCTACCATGCTAGGAAATTCCGCTAAGGTTACGCTAACACACAAAATCTCGTCTACTTGAGCGGCGGCGGCGGCTTTTAAAACATTGTCTAACTCGCCATCAAACTCGGTTAAATCCAGTCTATCTAAGTGGCAATGTGAATCTATAAACAAACAACTTTCTCCAATAATTTTTTAATTAAAACAAAACCCTACATTGATAATGTTGGATCTGAAGAGCTCAGTAAGCGCCCTATCAACTTTTCAATTTGATTACGTACATTGTCATTATCTTCTTCAAAACTAACACCAATACCCGCTGGTGTACCATTTTGAGCACCTGTTGGCGTTAACCAGCATACTTTGCCTACAACACTTGATGGCTCTAGGGCGTCAGGCAAGGTGACTTCAAGTGTTACTTCATCGCCCAAATTAAATTGCTCTGTACTGCGAACAAATAACCCACCATTTTTAACAAAGGGCATATAGTATTGATATAATTCTCTGTCAGATAAAAATTCTAAGCTAAATTGTTTCATCATTATTCCTCAAAATTTATCTTATGAGCTAGTTATTATAATCTTATTTTTCTTCGATAACTGCTGTTATGTCAACGAGTAGCTTTTCAAAGATGAATTGAGCTAATATTGCTTGCTATTCGCATGCACTTATTTTTCTATTTTTCTTCTATAACTGCTGTTATGTCAACCAGTAGCTTTTCAAAGATGAATTGTTTGTTTGCTTGCATTAACAATTTAAGTTGTTTAATAGCAGACAAAACTAATTGATATATTGACCATATTACCTGCTCATTCAAGATAATGTCGCCTTTTAGCCAATTATATTGTTGGCGCATCAACTTAACCATGACTTTTTCTAACCAGCGAACGCTATTGGTGTTATCAACCAGTAAGCTTAATATTTCACTACGTTTAATGGTTTTATTTTGCAAAAAAGTAAAGAAACAGCTCTCAAAATGTAGGTATTGGTCATTAACAAAACTGTCAGAGAGTTCTTTTAAGTGACTCAAGTTAACAAAAGGGTCGCTACCAGATTGCTTAAGCTCAGCTAATAATTTTTCACCAACCGGCGGCCGAATATCAATCACATAACAACGACTAATAATGGTCGGCAATAACGTTTCAACTTCAGAGGTTAATAAAACAATATAGTTATTAGCATTAGGTTCTTCGAGGGTTTTTAATAAGGCATTGGCCGCAGAGATAGTCATATGATGTGCTGCGGTTATTAATGTCGTTTTACAATGACCTATTTGCGCTGTTTTTTCGAAAAAACGACTCGCTTGTCTCACTTGATCAACACCAATACTTTTTCCGCCACTTTCAATAAGCAAATGGTCTGGGTAAGTATGACTTTTATGCAGTAAGCACGCCTTACAGACGTTGCACGGTAAGATAATACCCTGCGAGTTTTGGGGTTTAGTACAAGATAAAACCTGAATAAGCCATAGCGAAAGATCACTTTTACCCGCGCCTTCGACACCATTGATCAAGATGGCATGCGGTAATTTTATTTGCGTTATTTGCTTTGATAACAAAAGTTGCTGTTGCTCTAACCAACTGTGCATTAGTGTTTCCTGCTAACGGTGATAGTCATTAATGACTTTTTAAAAATTCGTTTACCGCTAAGCGAATATTATTATGTACAACAGGCATAGGCGCACTGGCATCAATAATTTTAATCGTTTCATCGGCTAACGCAATTTCAAGATACTTATTACGGACACGATGAAAGAATTCTATTTTTTCTAATTCGATACGATCCAATGCCCCTCGAGCTTGCGCTCTTGCTAAACCTAGCTCAGGAGATATATCTAAATAGAGTGTTAACTGCGGCTTAAAGCCTTTTAAGGTCACTTGGGCAATCGTGTCCATAAGTTCATCGTTAAATTGTCTGCCACCCCCTTGATAAGCCCTTGAGCTTAAATCATGGCGGTCACCGATGACCCATTGACCTTTTTCTAATGCCGGAAGAATTCGATTCGCCATTAGCTGACTGCGGCTAGCATACATCAATAATAATTCAGTTTCTTGTGTCAATATTTCTTGGTGATCGGCAGATTTCACGATATCGCGCAATGACTCCGCTAAAGGAGTGCCTCCCGGCTCTCGAGTATTAATAAAATCAATACCATGCTCGGTGAGTATTTTTTTAACCACTGAAATAGCTGAAGATTTTCCTGCCCCTTCAATACCTTCAATGACGATAAATTGACCTTTATTCATTTTTTACTTCTTATGCAATTTTTAGTTCAACTGATATTTTTTTACTGCCGCATTATGATCTTTTAAATTAGTTGAAAAGATATGCTGACCTTTGCCATTACTGACAAAATATAAATAATCTGTTGTTAATGGGTTTAACGCGGCATGTATGGCACTTTTACCAGGCATAGCGATAGGTGTAGGTGGCAAACCATTAATTCGGTAAGTATTATACGGTGTTTTCTCGCGCAAGTGACGATATTTGATGTCTCCTTGGTAACGTTCACCTAAACCGTAAATAACGGTTGGGTCAGTTTGCAGGCGCATCTTTTTGTTTAAACGGTTAAAAAATACCGATGAAATAATGCCATGCTCGGCATTTTTGCCACTTTCTTTCTCAATTATCGATGCCATGATCAACGCTTGATACTTATTTTTATAAGGTAAAGGTTCGGCGCGATTTTGCCACGCTAGATTTAATTCAACGGACATTTGTTGTTGAGCACGTTTTAACAATTCTATATCGGTAGTACCGGCAGTAAACGCGTAAGTTTCTGGGTAGAACAGCCCTTCGGGATTAACGTGTTCAATATTGAGTTTACTCGCGATATCAGCCACCGAAGTTTGCTGAAGCGTATGCACTAGGTTATCCGTTTCATTCAACTGCACTAACCATTCCTTAAAGGTTGTTCCTTCAATAAAAGTCACGCTAAATTGATGCTCTTTACCGGCAACTAATTGCGCCAACAAAACCTCGACAGAAACGTCTTTATTAATTTGATAAGTGCCCGCTTTTATATTCGCATACTCGGGCTTAAGTCGAACATAATTACGCATCCAAAAGCGCGTATTGAGCCAGCCATTTTTGATCAGTTGTTCTGAAAATCGACTAAACGAGGTACCGTCTTTAATGGTTAATAGTTGGGTGGATGAAATATTGAGCGGCTGTTTCATTTGATAAAAGGTATAGGCAACTAAAGAGGCGCTTAACATCACCACGGTGAAAAACGACACAGCAAATATTATCTTAATTTTTTTCATTTTTAGCAAATATCCTCAATAAACTTAGCCATATCACGACAAGGCATTAATGCTAATTTTTGATGTTGAAATTGTCTAACCGGCATAATACCCATAACACTGTTGCAAATAAACATCGCTTGGATATTAACAAGCGCAGCAAGTTTTACGTTAACGATCTCAATTTTACAATAATTACCCGTAGTCTGTAAGATATGATTACGCATTAACCCTTCGACACCTGACTCTTTTAGTTCTGGTGTGTACCAAACATTATTTTTCAGCCAAAAGACATTCGCCGCACTTGCTTCAACAATATTATCAAAATAATTTAGTACTAATAAATCATCTTCTGCTCGGTTATCGACTTCCTGGCGAACAAGCACCTGCTCAAGACGATTAAGGTGTTTTATCCCTGAGAGTAAAGGGCTAATACCTAACTTCAATGAAGATACGCCCAAATGAAGACCTTGTTGTTGCATGTTTGCATAATGTTCAGGAAAAGGGTGAAAAGTAATAATAACGTTACTTGTTTGGCAGCCTTGTCGAGAATATCCTCGCCCGCCATCACCTGCCGTTATAATCACTTTTGCTACAGACAAAGTATAACGCTCTGCTACAGCCATTAATTCAATAATGACTTTATTCATATCTGGCAAGGGAATATTGAGCGTTTTACAGCTCATGGTTAATCGTTCAATGTGAGCCGCTAATTGTTCAACTTTACCATCGAGCACTTTCGCAGTAGTAAAAACGCCGTCACCATAAGCTAAGCCGCGATTATTGATTGAAAGGTGTTGCTCTACTTGACCATTAACACTTTGATAATACATATTGGGTTTCATTAGAAATAGAAAAGCCTGAATACTGATGACTAGTATTCAGGCTTAAACAATTAACTGCAAGGTTTAGTTGATGATATTTCTCGGTTATTGCGCTTAAACTTTTTTAAAGATTAATGAACCGTTCGTACCACCAAAGCCAAAAGAATTACATAAAGCATATTCTAAATTGGCATCACGTGCCGTATGAGCAATATAATCTAAATCACAACCTTCGCTGGGATTATCTAAATTTATTGTCGGTGGTACCACATTATTCATTAAGGCTTGCACAGTAAAAATAGTTTCAACCGCACCTGCTGCGCCCAACAAATGACCCGTCATTGACTTTGTAGAACCCATCATAAGTTTATAAGCATTGTCGCCAAATACCGATTTTACTGCGTTGGTTTCGGCAATATCACCTGCGGGTGTTGATGTACCATGAGCATTAATATAACCAATTTTACTTTGGTCAACTTTTGCATCATTAATTGCATTAATCATCGCGCGCGCGCCACCTTCGCCATTGGCAGGTGGCGAGGTCATATGGTAAGCATCTGCACTCATACCAAAGCCAACCAGCTCAGCATAAATTTTTGCACCACGCGCTTTTGCATGTTCAAATTCTTCAAGCACTAGAACACCTGCGCCATCGCCCAGTACAAAACCGTCACGGTCTTTGTCCCAAGGACGTGAAGCTTGCTCTGGTGCATCATTACGCGTTGATAACGCTCGTGCAGCACCAAAACCGCCAATACCCGTCCGTGTTGAAGCTTTCTCAGCTCCACCGGCTAACATAGCGTCAGCATCGCCATAAGATATCATACGAGCCGCATGACCAATATTATGCACACCACTTGTACAAGCCGTTGCAATAGAAATATTAGGACCTCTTAAGCCGTGCATCATCGACAAGTGACCAGAAATCATATTTATAATGGTGGAAGGCACAAAAAATGGTGATAACTTGCGAGGACCTGCATTAAGCATTTTCTCAACGTTTTCTTCAATTAATCCTAGGCCGCCAATACCAGCACCAACAGCAACACCAACTCTGTGGGTGTTTACATCATCAATTTCAAGACCTGAGTCTTTAAAAGCCTGTATACCTGCGGCAACACCATATTGAATAAAAAGATCCATTTTCTTGGCTTCTTTTCGTGCAATATAATCTTCTGCATTAAAGTTTTTAATTAAACCTGCAAACTTAGTGGTGTATACAGAGGTATCAAAATGTTCAATATTACTAATGCCACTTTTACCCAGCAGTAAATTTTGCCAAGTAGATTCAGGACAGTTGCCCAAAGGGCTTAACATACCAAGACCGGTAACAACAACGCGTCTCATGACTATGTGCCTCCGCTAAGAGTTTATAAGGAAAAGAAATCGTTATATTCTCATGTTGAGAAAATAACAATATATACCCGATCCACTTCAAGATGCAGTTTCAGAATTAAGCTAGGAAGTCAGACAAGGCGCGAACGAGGACAGTAGTTATTCCCTTACCAAGTATTGTAACGCTGAGCTCGCTTTATAGCTTATCTGCAACGTTATTGATTTCAACAATAGAATAACTATTCTCTTCAATCAATGTTTTGGCCATACGGATATAAGTACTTAAGTTATGTGTGGAACGATAACCTGTGTCGCTTACTCTTTATCGACTGCTGAAACCTGCATCTTGAAGTGGTACGAGTATGAATCGTAGATAAAAAAACAGGCGGTAAAAACCGCCTGAATGTGTACTTTAAATTCTCATTTAAAAGCCTGGCTTGAAAACCATTAACTAAAAACTAATAATTAACGTTGTAATTATTGGTTAGCAGTAACGTAATCAACAGCTGCTTGTACAGTTGTGATTTTTTCAGCTTCTTCATCTGGAATTTCAGTATCAAATTCTTCTTCTAACGCCATGACTAATTCAACAGTGTCTAAAGAGTCAGCACCTAGGTCGTCAACAAAAGAAGAGCTAATTTTAACTTCTTCTTCACTTACACCTAATTGTTCAACTGTAATTTTTCTTACGCGTTCTTCAATAGTACTCATTTTTTTTCCTTTCTAGAAAATATAATTTTTCGTAATTGTGTGTAGTTTATTCGTCAACAGCCTAGCTTGCAAGCTTCTAATTTTAATTTTCGTCTGGTCTAACCTGTTGACTGCTCTAAATTTGTTCAATTTGTTGGTTCAATAATATTAAGCCAACTAATTAAACCATATACATACCGCCGTTTACATGCAATGTTTCGCCAGTAATATATGCTGCACCATCGGAAGCTAGAAAAACAACTGCGTTAGCAATTTCTTCTGGCTTACCTAAGCGATTTGCCGGTACTTGAGAAAAAATACCTTCTTTTTGCTCATCTGTTAAGGTTTGTGTCATATCGGTATCGATAAATCCCGGCGACACAGTATTAACAGTTATGCCACGAGATGCAACCTCACGCGCTAATGATTTTGTAAAGCCAATCAATCCAGCTTTTGCGGTTGCATAGTTTACTTGCCCTGCATTGCCCATAGTGCCAACTACTGAGCCAATATTAATAATGCGACCATTGCGTTTTTTCATCATAGCGCGAATAACCGCTTTACTGATTTTAAACACAGATGAAAGATTAGTATCAATAATATCTTGCCATTCATCATCTTTCATTCGCATAAATAAATTGTCACGCGTAATACCCGCATTATTGACTAAGATATCAATGCCACCATGATTCTCTTTGATCGCTACAAACATAGCGGCAATAGAATCATTGTCAGTAACGTTAAGCACTAAACCATGACCTTCGCCTAGATATTCACTAATGTTATCAGCGCCATGAGCAGATGTTGCTGTACCTAATACCGTTGCACCTAAAGCTTTAAATTGGCTTGCAATGGCTTTGCCGATACCGCGACTTGCGCCAGTAACTAAGACGACTTTTCCTTCAAAAGAAAACATAATTTACCCTATTTAATTGTTTCTAATGCTTTAGTTAATGATGCTTGATCATTAACTGAAACACTGGTGATTGTTTTGTCGATACGTTTAATTAACCCTAGTAACACTTTACCTGGGCCAGCTTCTACGACGAGTGAAACACCGTTTTTTGCGAGTAGCTCTATCGTTTCTGTCCAACGTACTGGACTGTACAATTGCTTTATCAAGGCTAATTTTATTGCTTCAACATCTGTTTCTGCAACAACATCAACATTATTTACCACGGGAATTTCTGGTGTATTAAAAGTGATATTATTAAATGCTTCCGCGAGCTTGTCAGCGGCATCTTTCATCAATGCGCAATGCGATGGCACGCTTACAGGTAAAGGTAGCACGCGTTTTGCGCCCGCTTCTTTACATAAGACACCGGCACGTTCTACCGCAGCTTTATGACCGGCAATAACGACTTGTCCTGGCGAGTTAAAATTAACAGCCGCAACTACTTCGTTATCTTGTGCTTTTTTACAGGCATCAATAATCGCTTGGTCATCAAGACCAATAATAGCAGCCATAGCGCCGACGCCCTCAGGTACAGAGGCTTGCATAAATTCGCCACGTTTCTCTACTAACTTAACACCTTCTGTTAAAGAGATAACACCCGCACAAACTAATGCCGAATATTCCCCTAAACTGTGACCCGCTAACATTGCCGGTTTACAATCAGACTGTGATGACCATAAACGCCATAATGCAACACTGGCCGTTAATAGTGCCGGTTGAGTAAAGTTTGTTTGATTGAGCTTTTCAACAGGACCCTGCGCAACTAATTGCCAAAGGTTATAACCTAAAGCAGCAGACGCTTCTGAAAAAGTATTTTGTACGACTTCATTGTCAGCAAAATCAGCTAACATACCAACAGTTTGTGAACCTTGGCCGGGAAAAACAAACGCTAAATTATTTTGCATTTTATTACCTAATGTTTATTTGTGTTTTAATTAAAGGTGTATTGATGATACTTAATGGATTATTTTCTTGATAAAAAGATAATGCTTTAAATACGCTTTACGTTAACTCAATACTAATAATTTATTTGCGACCACAAGCAAAACCATTTTCAAGTTTGTCTTTTATTTTTTCTGGCACTTGACGTTCAATTTCTTTTATCGCCTCTAATATCGCCATATAAAAAGCTTTTGAACTGGCATCACCGTGACTCTTGACCACAATACCGCGTAATCCTATCAGACTTGCGCCGTTATACTGGTCGGGGTTCAGGGGTTTAAAGAGTTTTTTTAACGTTGAGGACAATAAACGTCCAACAATTCGGGTAAAAAGGTTGCGAGACAGCACAGTATTCATTTTTTGGTAGACTAAACGAGCAACACCTTCACAGGTTTTCAGTGCAACATTACCGACAAAGCCATCACAAACAATCACATCTGCTTTGTTGGTGAAAATATCATTACCTTCGACAAAGCCGATATAATTAATGTCACTGTTTTGCGCTAATTTTACTGCGGTTTGTTTTATATGGTCACTGCCCTTCATTTCTTCTTCACCCATATTCAACAAAGCTATACGTGGCGATTTAATGCCATCGACCTGCTCAGCCATAACAGAGCCCATAACAGCAAACTGATACAAAACATTAGAGTCACAAAAAACATTTGCACCTAAGTCGAGCATAAAAACATGTTTGTTTTCATCATGAGTAGGAAGAGAAGAAATTAATGCTGGACGTTCAACACCAACAAGTGTTTTCAAAACGAAATGGGCCATTGAAAAAAGTGCACCGGTATTGCCAGCACTTACACAGGCTTGTGCTTTTTTTTCATGAACAAGGTCAAGTGACTTTCGCATTGAAGAATTTTTTTTGTTACGCAAGGCAACAATAGGTTTATCGTCCATAGCCACTATTTGAGTGGTTGGAAAGATGGTTAGTTGGGGATGTTTAGCACACTGACGTCTAGATAATTCAGCGTTAATAATATCGACATCACCGCAAAGAATGAGATGAAGTTCTGGAATGTTTTTCACTGCTAAGATGGCAGCAGGAATTGTTATAAGGGGGCCTTTATCGCCCCCCATAACATCTAACGCTATGGTTAGACTTTTCAAAGCAATCAGCTTACTTGTTGATTACTTGAACACCTTTGTAAAAGCCATCAGCTGTTACATGATGACGACGGTGTGTTTCACCAGATACTGGATCTACTGATAAGTTTTCTGTTGTTACTGCGTCATGTGAACGGCGCATGCCACGTCTTGAACGAGACTTTTTGCTCTTTTGAACTGCCATTAGCTACTCCTAAAAATCGGTTAATCGTTATTAATTAAATAAGTTGTTTATTTAAATTTCTGTAATATATCAAATGGGTTTGGTTTTTCAAGCTCTTCAGGCAATTCGCCCCATACACTGTCAACTGATGCCTGACATTGACTGGGCTCATGCATTGCAATTAACGGAATTGCGAGTAATAACTCTTCTTCCACTAATTCTAGCAGGTTAACTTCACCATTTTCATCTAATTCTATTGCGTCATAATATGACGGCAATGCTTCAGCGGCTTCATCATCTTTAGCAGGACTTAGAGTAAACTCTACATCCAAATCTATTATCAATGGTTCAGTACAACGCTGACAAGTTAATGCTACTGATACGGATCCTGTTCCTGATATGACATTCAAGCCGAGATCGTCCACATCAAAATTAACATTAACCTGCATCTGCTCATTGCATGGAGTACACACTTCAAGCAATCTATTCATCCCCGACACTTCAAAGAAGCCGTCACACACCAACCTGCGTTGGGCGCTCTTTCGGGGGTTTATCATTATCGGGAGTTTAAGATTTTGCATAAGGCGCGCATATTAATGTGCTTGCCCCCTGCTGTCAAAAGAAAAATAACAATTTTTGTTTAAAAATTAAAGAAAGCCCACATATTATTGTATAACTGTTTATATTTTGAGTAATTCCTGTGAAAACTTTAGTTTTAGCTTCTACATCGCCTTTTCGAAAAATTATTTTAGAAAAGTTAAATTTAGCTTTTGATTGTGCAAAACCTAATGTCGATGAAACACCATTAATTAACGAAACAGCCATTGAACTTGTCGAACGTTTAGCCGTAGAAAAAGCAAAGGCTGTTGCCAGTCAATTTCCGAATGCGCTGATTATTGGTTCAGATCAAGTAGCTTTGTCTGCAGGAAAGATATTAGGTAAACCGCATACTTTTGAAAATGGCTTTAAACAACTGAGCAGTTTTAGCGGCAAAGCGGTAGAGTTTCATACGGGTTTATGTGTGTTCGACAGTTCAACAGGAAAAAGCCTCTCGTTGGTTGATTTATTCACCGTACACTTTAAAGAACTTTCTGCACAAGAAATTACTGCCTATTTGCATGCCGAAGAGCCTTATAACTGCGCAGGGAGTTTTAAAAGTGAAGGACTAGGTATTTGCTTATTTGAAAAGCTTGAGGGGGATGATCCTAATACCCTAATAGGTTTACCGTTAATTAGACTGATTAGTTTACTTAAAGCGCAGGGGTTAGATGTGTTACAAGAGCAACGAAAACAGCAATAGTACCCGTCGTTTAATCGGTGTCTATAATAGCCGAGTTAACTGAGCTTAGTTGCTGGGAGCAACGTTTGCTATTTGACTAAGCAATCAAATAGCAAACCGTTAATGACAATAGCGACAGGTGTTACCCCTTAACCGCCATATTTAACAATAATTGATGTAGTTCAGCCAATGAGCCAACAATCGCTTTTGGTTGATACTTTGACAGCACGTCTTCATCGTGGACACCATAAGTTACCCCAATACTATCAACCCCTGCTCTTTGCGCCATTTCAAGGTCAAAAGAAGTATCACCTATCATCACCGCTTGATGCTTTTCAATCTTTAATTCTTTTAACAAACTATTGATCATATCTGGATCAGGTTTAGAAATACTTTCATCGGCACATCGAGAGGCATGGAAAAAGTGTTCGGTATCACTCGTTAACCAAACACGTTGTAAACCTGCTCGCGCTTTTCCTGTCGCAACCGCTAAAAACTTATCTTCATTTTTTAAATTAACTAATAATTCAAGCGCATGATCAAATAATGGGGTTGGTGTGGTATTTACTTCAACATATTGGTGCTTATATTGTGCCGTTAATAATTGTACCTGCTCTTCATTAGCCTCAGGAAATAACGTTGCAATTGCTTTAGGTAAACTTAAGCCGATAATTTGTTTCGCTTGATGATAACCCGGTGGTGCAAGTGATAATGCAACAGCCGTGGCTTGCATTGAGAAAACAATACGATCGACAGAGTCCATTAATGTGCCGTCCCAGTCAAAAATCACTAATTTATAGTTGTGCATATTTTCTCTTTTAGTCATTTAATAATTAAGGTCTATTTGCTAAGAAGTGTTTAGGTTTATAAGGAAGATATGGCGTGAAGCTAAATTTACTTTAGTATCACGCCAGAGGAATTACTTTAGTTTTGTTAGTAAATTTTGTAAAGAATGCTCTAACGGTGCTTCTATTTTAATTCTTTCATCGGTACTTGGATGAGTAAATTCGATACTAGCCGCATGTAAAAATAAGCGCTTAAGTCCTAGTTTTCTCATATCTTCGTCAAAGTTTTCATAGCCATATTTTGAATCACAAGCGATAGGGTGACCTTTAATTTGACAATGCACACGAATTTGATGAGTACGACCCGTAACCGGAAAGGCGCGAATGAGTGTGGCATTTTCAAAGTTTTTTAACACTTTAAAACGCGTTTCTGATTCTTTACCATTAATGTTATCGACAACAACGACACGTTCACCCGATTTTAAATCATTCTTTTTCAAGCCTTCCGTTACACGGGTTAATTTCGTCGACCATTGCCCCTTAACTAAGGCATGATAAAATTTCTGCACCGTTTTATTACGCAACTGTTCATGTAAGTGACGTAAAGCTGAACGTTTTTTAGCAATAACTAAACAGCCTGAAGTATCTCTATCCAGTCGATGAACAAGTTCAAGCATTCTTGCGTCGGGGCGTAAAGCTCGCATGGCTTCAATTAAACCAAAACTTAAACCACTACCACCATGAACTGCCATGCCGGAGGGTTTGTTAATAACAATTAAACGGTCATCTTCGAACAATATTTGTTTTTCTAAATTAGCGACAATATTTAACTTAGTAGACACTTCATTAGTATTTTCAGAAATACGAATGGGCGCAACACGAATCAGATCCTCATCTTGTATTTTGTATTCTGGTTTAGTCCGTTTTTTATTAGCCCTTATCTCGCCTTTTCTTAATAGGCGATAAATCATGCTTTTCGGCACACCTTTTAAGGTTTTTAATAAAAAGTTATCTATTCTTTGACCAGCGTCTTCGCTATCGATTGTATAAAATCGAACTTGGGGTTTTGTATTTTCATTCATAAAAGCGAGTTTAACATATATATTTTCATTTTAGCGTAATTAACTCAGCGATTTAATTGCCTTTTGCCTCAATTAAGTGGGATAATCTTGGTGTTATTGTTTATTTAAGACAATAAGGTAAAAAATAGAAGCTTTTAGCGAAACGTAAGAGGCAAAATGCGGCCACATTAATGTGCGTTATCACGATAAATTATTATCGACGACACATTAACCGAACGGCCTATTGCAAGAATTGACCTGAATAACAAGTCAAAAAACGGCATAAACATTTTAGTCCCGCGCAACGAAAGCTATTTTGTAATGATATAAACCAAATTAGATAAATTTCCATCGAGCAACAAACCGAATAGTAAGCCAAAACGCCGAATTTCAAACTGCTCAACAAATATCAATTTGATAATATCGAGCACAGCACAATTTGCTGCGCGCATGAAGAAACAATTTTTCTTGGGTGAATATCACCTGAGAGTACAATCAGATTAAATAACAGCTTACAGCGCACTATGGCGCTGTAATATGACACCCGAGAGGCTGACAAATTGCTGTTACCATAGCGATAAATTGCTTTGTGTTCGAAGCTTATAGTGTTGTGACTAAAATGAGTCACTAAAACTATGAAACGTATGTTAATTAACGCTACACAATCGGAAGAGTTACGTGTAGCACTTGTCGATGGTCAACAACTTTATGATTTAGATATCGAAAGTCCTGGTCATCAACAAAAGAAATCAAATATTTATAAAGCAAAAATTACGCGTATAGAGCCGTCTCTAGAAGCTGCATTTGTTGACTATGGCGCCGAACGTCATGGTTTCCTACCGATGAAAGAAATCGCACGCGAATATTTCCCTAAAGGTTATACCTTTCAGGGTCGTCCAAATATCAAAGAAGTCTTGCGCGAAGGCCAAGAAGTTATCGTTCAAATTGATAAAGAAGAACGCGGCCAGAAAGGCGCAGCGTTAACGACTTTCATCAGTTTAGCCGGTAGTTACTTGGTATTAATGCCAAATAATCCTCGTGCTGGTGGTATTTCTCGTCGCATTGAAGGCGATGAACGCACAGATTTAAAAACCTCTTTAAACAAATTAGAATTACCTAAAGGCATGGGCTTAATTGTTCGCACTGCTGGTGTTGGTAAAGACTATGAAGAATTAGACTGGGATTTAAACGTTCTTTTACACCATTGGAAAGCCATTTCAGAAGCAGCAGAAACTAAACCTGCTCCCTTCCTAATTCACCAAGAAACGAACGTTATCCTTCGTGCTATTCGTGACTATTTACGCCGCGATATCGGTGAAGTATTAATTGATCGCCCGAAAACATTCGAAAGTGTTAAAAAACATATAGAAGTGGTTCGTCCTGATTTCTTAAGTAAAATAAAACTCTACACGAACGATGTTCCCCTATTTACCCATTACCAAATTGAAACACAAATCGAATCTGCGTTTCAGCGTGAAGTAAGACTTCCTTCTGGTGGTTCAATTGTTATTGACCCAACTGAAGCAATGACATCAATCGATGTTAACTCTGCCCGCGCAACTAAAGGTAGTGATATAGAAGAGACCGCATTTAACACTAACTTAGAAGCTGCTGAAGAAGTTGCTCGTCAATTACGTTTACGTGATTTGGGTGGTTTAGTGGTTATTGATTTTATTGACATGACACCTGTGCGTCATCAACGTGAAGTTGAAAATCGCATGCGTGATGCTGTAAAACAAGATAGAGCTCGTATTCAATTAGGTCGAATTTCTCGTTTTGGTTTATTAGAAATGTCGCGTCAACGTTTACGCCCTTCTATCGGTGAAACTAGCCAAGGCGTTTGTCCTCGTTGTAATGGTACTGGACACGTACGTAGTGTTGAATCATTAGCCTTGTCTATTTTGCGTTTAATGGAAGAAGAAGCCATTAAAGAAAATACGCAACATGTACAAGCTCAAGTACCTGTACCTGTAGCGACTTATCTTTTGAATGAAAAGCGTCGTTCAGTATTTCATATCGAAAAACATCACGGCGTTAATATTCTTATTATTCCTAATCCTCATATGGACACACCACAATATGAAGTCATTAGAGTAAGAACCGACGAAAGTGTTGAAGAAGCAAGCTACGAAAGAACCATTACTGAAGCTTCAGTTGAAGAAGCTGTAATGCCTAAATTCGATAAGCAAGCCGCTAAACGTGACGAACCAGCCTTACAAGGCATGTCTTCACCTAAGCAATCAGCACCGTTAACCGCCGTAAAACCTTTAGCGCCTGTAGCTCCAGTAAAAGCATCTGCGGGCTTATTTGATGGTTTAATTAAGTGGGGTAAATCACTCTTCGCTGCTGAAGAGGAAGTTGCACCTAAAGTTGTTGAACCTGCAAAGAAACCTGAAAGCAACAACAGTGAACGTCGTCCGCAACGTGGTCGTCAAGGTCAACGTCGTAACAATAATAATCGTAACGAAAACCGCAACGATAACAGAAATGTTAATCGTAACGACAAACGTAATGATACTCAAAATGAAGATCGTGCTGATATCAAGCCAGTCATTAATGACAATAAAGACAACATTAATGAAAATAAAGATAACAAGCCGAATAAACAGCCTCGTAAAGCGCCAGTAGAGCGTAATACTAAGCCTAAAGAAGAAAAAACTACAGTACGTCGTCAACGTCGTAACAACAGTAAAAAAGTACGTATTGTTGATGAAAACTCAACGGTTGTTAATAACGCTGCGTTAAGCAAAATAGCCGCAGAAGAAAAGGCTCAAGTAGTCGCGACTATCGACGAAGCGGTAACCGTTGAAACAGTAGCTACACAAGCCGATGCTACCCAGCCAGAGCTTAGTGAGACTAAAACTAGTGATGAACAGCGTCCTAGAAACCGTCGTTCACCTAGGCACTTACGCTCTAATGGACAACGTCGTCGTCAACCTGCCGAAAATCAGGCAGTTGATGTTAACGCAGCAGTAGTAACAACTGAAGTTAGTGAAGACCCTGTTGAAGCAAGATATCCTGAAACGCCTGTAGTTGAAGCGCCTGTTGTTGAAGCACCTGTTGTTGAAACCACTGTTGTTACTACACCGTTAGTTGAAACAACGATCGTTGAAACGACCACGGTTGATACACCGGTAGCTGAAAAGCCAGCAGTTGAAACTACTGTTGTAGCAACAACTACGGTTGAGACAACCGTGGTTGAGACAACCGTAGTTGAAACAAGCAAAGCAGAAGTTCAACAAGATTTACCTTTTGATGAACCTCAAGTTGCAGAGCAAGAAGTTGAAACTGCAGTTGAAAAGCCAAAGCGCGTTATTTCAAGAAAACCAAGCCCTAAAGTGAGCTCAAAGGCAGGGAAAGTTTCTAGTAAAGGTAGTAAGCCAGGTAAATCATCTGCGCCAATGACTAAAACAGAATCAATTACCACCATGAATGAAGTTCCTACGGACTTCATTGCTAGTGAAGATCGTGTCAAGCATGCTTCATCGGGTAAAATGGCAAGAGTATCTAACGCAGTAAGTCGTAGTGGTGCAGGTCCAACTAAACCATAGGCCTATATAGCGTATATATTTACCACTAGGTAAAATTAAAAAAACCAGTCACTAGACTGGTTTTTTATTGTCTACGATAGAGTAAAACACCCTTTACAAAGCGGTAAAGGGTCGTTTGTTGAGATAAAAAACGCCTAAGGGAAATTTAAATTGACCTTAATGGAGATGTCTACAGCGATCATAAAATTTTAAATATCATCAAACATCACATAGTTAGCGCTAAAGTCCCTCTTACTTATAAAACAAGATTGCAAACAAAGGGTTTTAATTCCTAAAACATATAACCCTTCCGCTGAGATACTCTAAACTTAAACTGAGCTTAATGGGGTAAGATCATCGTCTCATACCATTAATCACCGTTAGATTGGCTTATGAATAAAGGAGCATAAAGTTATTTAAGTTTCAGAGGTAATGTATATGAGTGTTATTTGGAAGAATCATGCAAGTCGACTGGTGGACTTCGTTAATAATAATAACGAAGTTCAAGCACATCTTTATCTTGAACAGCTAATGCTGTTTCCTTTAGATATTCAAGATAAAATAATCAATGACATTAGCCACTTGCCATATTGCAATTGTGAGTCCGTCTCAAACATCATCAGCCAATATATGATGTTTGAGCTTAAGTGATGACAAATCTATTTAACGAGATAGCTGCTGTTCTCTTAATTTTGCCACTTCATCACGTAAATTAGCAGCTTGTTCAAACTCTAGATTTTGAGCATGGTTAAGCATTTCACTTTCAAGCTGCTTAATTTTTTTATCAATATCTTTAATTGATAATATTTTATAATCTGAAGCTTGCTCAGCTACATTTAATAAGGTGTTACTTGAAGATACCGTACCATTATGAAGTGCATCACTAATTTTGCTAATGACTCCCCGAGGCGTAATGTTATTATCAAGGTTGTATTGATGTTGCATCTCACGTCTTCGTTCAGTTTCATCAATCGCTTTTTTCATAGAGCCAGTGATCTTCGCCGCATATAAAATAGCCCGACCATTAATATTACGGGCAGCACGTCCAATCGTTTGAATAAGTGAACGCTCTGAGCGTAAAAATCCCTCTTTATCTGCATCTAAAATCGCCACTAAGGAGACTTCTGGCATATCTAAACCTTCACGTAATAAGTTAATACCAACGAGCACATCAAACTTACCTAAACGAAAGTCACGAATAATTTCAACACGCTCGACGGTATCAATGTCAGAATGTAAATAACGGGCTTTTACATTATGTTCATCTAAGTAATCAGTAAGATCTTCTGCCATTCGCTTGGTTAGCGTGGTCGCTAAAACACGCTCTTGTATCACGACACGTTTTCGAATTTCTGATAATAAGTCATCAACTTGTGTTTCGACTGGACGAACTTCGATGATAGGATCAAGTAATCCTGTTGGACGAACTAATTGCTGAGCAATTTCATTACCTGACTTTTCAATCTCGTAATTACTCGGTGTCGCTGAAACATAAATAGTTTGTGGCGCTAACGCTTCAAACTCATCAAACTTCATTGGACGGTTATCCAATGCAGATGGCAAACGAAAGCCATAGTTCACTAGGTTTTCTTTACGAGAACGATCGCCTTTATACATAGCACCTATTTGCGGCACGGTTACATGCGATTCATCAATAATTAATAAACCATCGTCAGGTAAATAATCAAATAAAGTCGGTGGTGCTTCCCCTTCCCCACGCCCTGATAAGTAACGAGAATAATTTTCAATACCCGAGCAATAACCCAGCTCTGTCATCATTTCAATATCGAATTGAGTACGTTGCACGATGCGTTGCTCTTCAATTAAGCGGTTATTATCCTTTAAAAAAGTTGCTCGCTCTTTTAACTCGATTTTAATTTTATCTATTGCTGATAAAATTTTATCTCTTGGGGTCGCGTAATGTGTTTTAGGGTATACGGTTACTCGATCTAGCGTGCGGTCAACTTGTCCAGTCAGCGGATCGAACATCGACAAACGTTCTATTTCTTCGTCGAACAATTCAACACGTAACGCCAAACGATCTGATTCAGCAGGAAATATGTCAATAACATCACCGCGCACCCGATAAGTTGCTCGTTGAAAAGCGACATCGTTACGCTTGTACTGTAATTCAGCTAAGCGTCGTAAAATATCGCGCTGGTTGATAATATCGCCAACACTAATGTGTAGCATCATCTTTAAATACGAGTCGGGGTCACCCAAACCATAAATAGCAGACACTGAAGCGATAATGATAACATCTCTACGCTCTAGCAAGGCCTTAGTAGCCGACAAGCGCATTTGTTCGATATGTTCGTTTACAGAGGCGTCCTTCTCTATAAAAGTATCTGTTGTTGGCACGTAAGCTTCTGGTTGATAATAATCATAATAAGAAACAAAGTATTCGACCGCATTATTTGGAAAGAACTCTTTCATCTCACTATAAAGTTGTGCAGCAAGGGTTTTATTAGGGGCAATCATCATTGTCGGACGATTTAAGGTCGCAACTACATTGGCAATAGTAAAGGTTTTTCCTGAGCCAGTAACGCCTAATAGCGTTTGATGCGCTAAGCCATCTTCAATACCATCAACTAACTGTTTAATCGCTGCTGGTTGGTCACCATTAGGGGTGTAATCTGACTTTAAATCCATTGATTTCATTAAGAAACATCCTTTGCTTGGGTAAGTTCATGCGGAAATTGTTTATCAAATAAACGGTATGAGATCATCGCCATAATAAAATTGCCAAAGACTCCACCAATGAAAAACCCTTCAAGACCATAATAAACACTGCCTAAATAGGCTAAAGGAACATAACAGACAAAAAGTCGAATAGCGCTAAGCACTAATGCGACTAACGGCTTATGAAGTGCATTAAAAGAAGAATTAGTTAAAATAATGACGCCTTGAAAACCATAACCTAAGGGAAGTATCCAAATAAAAAGTACAATAATATCTGCTACCGCTTGTTCTTTAGAGAAAACATCGGCGATAAATGGCGCAATTAACACCAGTAGCAAATAAATAAGTAATTGTAATACCATGATAAACTTTGTTGATGCTTTATAGCTTGTCTCAACCCTATGCATATTACCAGCACCAAAATTTTGGCTAATAAAAGGAGGTAAAGTCATCGACATAGCCAGCACAACTAAACAAGCTATAGATTCAATACGAGAGCCAACACCAAAGGCTGCAACAGCCGACTCACCATAATTTGCTACAATAGCGGTTAAAATAGCTGCGGCTATTGGCGTAAGCATATTAGCCCCCGCTGCTGGTAAACCGATATGTAAAATACCTCGACTCGACGCAATAAATGTTTTCAAAGGTAACAGCGTAGTGTGAATTAATTGTCGCTTGATACCAACAATATATAAAACCAATAAGAGTCCAAAAACCCAAGAGATTAGCGTCGCAATAGCCGCACCTTGTATTCCCATGGCCGGTATAGGACCTAATCCAAAAATAAAAATAGGATCTAATATCGCATTAATTAAACCGGCACTGCCCATAATTATGCTTGGCGTTTTGGTATCACCAGATGCTCTTAAAATAGCGTTACCTATCATAGGTCCAATTAAACAAATACTGCCAATAAACCAGATATCCATGTATTGATGAATAAGCGGTAATAAACTTTCACTCGCTCCCAGTAATAAAAAGGTTTCATCAATAAAATAATAACCAACACAAGATATAATACCGACAATTATTGCCGCTAAATATATCGCTGCTGTGCCTGAGTTTTTTGCAGAATCATCATTACCTTTACCTAAGGCTTTGGCAATAACAGCTGATGTGCCAATACCCAAACCTATGGTTAAACTGATCACGGTAAAGGTAATAGGAAAGGTAAAGCTGATTGCTGCGAGAGGTTGTGTACCGAGTAAACCAACGAAAAAAGTATCGACCAAGTTAAAAGTCATTAACAAAACCATACCGTATATCATAGGTATAGTCATACGTTTAATGGTTTCTGCAACAGGGTCTTCGAGTAAATTGATTTTTTTCTTTTTATTTATTTCGGTCATTTAAAGGTAGCTTTTGCTTGTCTTTGCAGGAGAATAGCAAAGTATTGTAAAAGATAGTGATAAGACTCGCTATGTATATATTTTATTTCAACTTCATTTTAATTTTTTATATAAATTTAATGTTAAAAAGAAATAAATAATAACGTTGAAATATCTTTACTTTTGTATAACTCACTGCAAATGGGTATAAAAACTGACGTTGAACAAAAATCACACTAAGATAGTAAAGTAGACAACAAAACTAGCTAAGTCACTGTTATAAATATAAAAAGATAAATCATCTTTATATAGCCATTTAGCTGTAACGTGCATTCTTCACCCAAGTTACGCTTTTTTACACTTTAACTCACAAAGTTATCCACAGATTCAGTGGATAACTTTGTGTAATAGTAACTTATATAGCCCAAGTGTAAAAAAAGCACTGAACTTGAAGATAAAGCAGACTGAGTGTCGACAAAACAAGCAAACAAACAAAATAATGATTTATTTATACATTTTGTGTTGACAGTTCCGCCACGGACATTTAATATCTCGCCCCGTTAGCCAAGACCCTTGGCAAACAAAACAATTCCTCAATAGCTCAGTTGGTAGAGCAACGGACTGTTAATCCGTTTGTCCCTGGTTCAAGTCCAGGTTGAGGAGCCAAATTAAGATAAGTGGCTTTGAATTTTAAAGCGGCTTTAGAAAAGAACAATTCCTCAATAGCTCAGTTGGTAGAGCAACGGACTGTTAATCCGTTTGTCCCTGGTTCAAGTCCAGGTTGAGGAGCCACATAAGATAAGCCTGCAATTATTTGCAGGCTTTTTTTTACACTAAATTTAATTATCTGAGAAAGCTCAATAGCTCAGTTGGTAGAGCAACGGACTGTGCTTATATAAAGTCAGCGTTTCTCCCTGGTTCAAGTCCATAGCTAAAGAAAGAGTCAAAGAAAGAGCTAAGGAGCCACATAAGATAAGCCTGCAATTGTATGCAGGCTTTTTTTACTCTAAATTTAAGACGTTAATTATACTAATAGTTATTTTGGCTATCTTAATTGTCAGATGATTAACAAGTTAACTTGTTAATCATCTAGACGAGCGATCAAGCTAGATGTATCCCAACGGCTACCGCCTTTGTTCTGTACCTCTTCATAATAACCGTCTAATTGTTTAGTAATGGTTAAGTCAGCGCCGATTTTTTCTGCTTCACTGAACGCCATAGCTAAATCTTTTCTCACCCAATCGACGGCAAAGCCAAAATCAAATTCTCGGGCACACATCGTTTTACCACGATTATCCATTTGCCATGAACCTGCTGCACCTTTAGAAATGGTCTCTATTAGCTTATCAGTATCAAGACCTGCCTTCTGGGCAAAGTTAAGGCCCTCTGCTAAGCCTTGTACGGTGTTTACAAAACATATTTGATTAACCATCTTAGCTAACTGACCCGAGCCTACCTGCCCCATTAATTGACTAAAGCGGGCATAAGCATCCATGACTGGCTTTACCTGTTCAAAAATAGTCAAGTCACCACCGGCCATAACCGTTAATACACCATTCTCTGCGCCTGCTTGGCCACCGGATACGGGTGCATCAATAAAGTGCTTTTTTTGCAATTTTGCTAGTGCATCAAGATCTCTTGCCAGCTCTGCTGAAGCGGTAGTGTGATCGACCAAAATAGCGCCAACAGCTAAGCCAGCGAATATACCGTCATCCCCCAAAACAACTTGCCTAACATCATTGTCATTACCAACACAGGAAAAGACGATCTCGCAACCTTGGGCGGCTTCTCTTGGACTTTGAGCTAAACAGCCACCAAACTCTTGCACCCATTGTTCTGCCTTCGCAGTCGTACGGTTATAAACGCAAACATCAAAGCCTGCCTTTTGTAAATGTCCGGCCATTGGATAGCCCATAACGCCTAAACCAACAAATGCTACTTTTTTCATATTATCTCCACGATAAATCAGCTCATAAAACCTATATTCTCATTCATTAAATACTACGAAAAGTTGATAACAATTAATAGTAATCGTTTTATAAACATCATTTTTCTTTGTTATTGACACGATTGGAATTATTCATACTTTGTTGTAGATAACAAAAACTCCGTCATCCTGAACTGGTTTCAGGATCTGGTCATTTAGATACTGAAATAAATTCAGTATGACGACATTAAGATCTCGTTACTTAGATACTGACATAAATATTATTCTAAACCTGAGCTCTCTCAAATTAATACTGAAGTACTGCTTTTTTGTAGACAACAAAAACTCCGTCATCCTGAACTTGTTTCAGGATCTAGTCACTTAGATACTGAAATAAATTCAGCATGACGATCTTAGGATCTCGTCACTTAGATACTGAAACAATTTCAGCATGACGACCTTAATAGTCTAATAGTGCTTTTTTGTAGATAACAAAAACTCCGTCATCCTGAACTCGTTTCAGGATCTAGTTACTGATGTACTGAGATACTGAGATACTGAAACAAGTTCAGCATGACGACCTTAGTGTCTGGTCACTTAGATGCTGAAATAAATTCAGTATGACAACCTTAATAGTCTAGTACTACTTTTTTGTAGATAACAAAAACTCCGTCATCCTGAACTCGTCTCAGGATCTGGTTACTGAGGTACTTAGATACTTAGATACTGAAACAAGTTCAGCATGACGAACTTAATAGTGTGGTAGTGCTTTTTTGTAGATAACAAAAGCTCCGTCATCCTGAACTCGTTTCAGGATCTGGTTACGGAGTTACTTAGATACTGAAATAGATTTAGCATGACGACCTTAGGATCTAGTCACTTAGATACTGAAATAAATTCAGCATGACGAAATAACAAGCCTTAAGATATCGTCACTTAGATTCTGACATAAATTCAGCATGACGAAATAACAACCTTAATATTTCGTGATTTAGGTACTAAAATAACAGGGCTTAACATAAAAAAGCCCATTATTTTCATAATGGGCTTGGTCTCTTGTAACTGGGTTTACTCTAGCTGTATATTAAATATATTCGACTGAAACAATCTCATATTCAACAACGCCACCAGGTATGGTGATTTCAACTTCAGAATCAACTTCTTTACCAATTAAACCACGGGCAATCGGTGAGTTTAATGAAATACGACCGGTTTTAAAGTCTGCTTCATCATCGCCAACAATTTTATAAGTGACTTCAACTTCGGTTTCAATGTTTAATAAGGTAACTGTTGTACCAAAAAGCACTTTGCCATGATTGGGTATCTTAGTGATATCGATAACTTGAGCATTACACAGTCGACCTTCAATATCTTGAATTCGGCCTTCACAAAAGCCCTGCTCTTCTTTAGCCGCATGGTATTCTGCATTTTCTTTTAAATCACCATGTTCACGGGCAACAGCGATATCTTTAACAATACGTGGGCGTTTTTCTGTTTTTAAAACTCTAAGCTCTTCTTTCAGCTGTTCAGCACCAAGAAGTGTCATTGGATATTTTGTCATTTCTCTCTTCTTTTTAAATGATAAAGGTGGCTTACTTAAAAAGTATAACCACCCTTATATAACAATTTTTTATAAAGCATTTATCTCATAATAAATAAATGCCTTACATACTTCAATATTAATTACATTGCTTATGCAATTCTTGTATTGATGTTACCGTATTTCTATCATCAGCTGCATGAGATTGGCATGTTGCAAATGCTGCGTTCAAAGTAGTCGTGTATGCCACTTTATAGCGCAATGCTCCTCCACGCAAGACTTTAGAATCTTCAATCGCTTTACGACCTTCTGTGGTGTTAATAATATAGCTATATTCACCATTTTTGATTCTATCAAGAATATGCGGACGACCTTCTTGTACCTTATTAACTAAGCGACATGGAATATTAGCTTCACCTAGGATAATCGCTGTGCCATGAGTAGCATCGACGTCATAACCTAAAGCGACCAACTGTTTCGCTAAATCAACCACACGTACTTTATCACTGTTACGAACAGAGATTAACGCACGACCTGATTTAGGCACAGATACACCGGCACCTAAACAAGCTTTTGCGTATGCTTCTTCAAATGTCTTGCCAACGCCCATCACTTCACCCGTAGAGCGCATTTCAGGACCAACCAAAGGATCACTACCATGAAACTTGTTAAACGGAATAACCACTTCTTTCACTGAAAAGTATGGAGGAATAATTTCTTTCGTTATCCCTTGTTCTCTTAGTGACTTGCCAGCCATGACACGTGCGCCAATTTTAGCTAGTGGCACAGATGTCGCTTTAGAAACAAACGGTATGGTACGTGCAGCACGAGGGTTTACTTCAATAATGTAAACTTCGTTATCTTTAACCGCCATTTGTGTGTTCATTAAGCCAATAACGCCTAACTCAAATGCTAAGTCGGTAACCTGCTTGCGCATAACATCTTGGACTTCTTGGCTTAAGCTATAAGCTGGCAATGAACATGCTGAGTCACCTGAGTGAACACCCGCTTGTTCAATGTGTTGCATAATACCGCCAACAACAACGTCAGTACCATCACAAACAACGTCGATATCGACTTCAATCGCATCATCAAGAAAATGGTCAAGCAAGACTGGTGAATCATTTGAAACACTAACAGCTTCTGTCATGTATCGACGTAAATCATCTAGGTCATAAACAATTTCCATCGCACGACCACCTAAAACATAAGATGGACGAACAACTAACGGAAAGCCAATACCTTCAGCTTTAGCCATTGCTTCTTCTAATGAAGTCACCGTCGCATTTTCTGGTTGTAATAAACCTAAGCGTTCAACGGCTTGTTGAAAACGTTCTCTATCTTCTGCTCTATCGATTGCATCAGGAGAGGTACCAATAATAGGCACTCCGGCTGCTTCTAAAGCACGCGCTAATTTAAGCGGTGTTTGACCACCGTATTGCACAATAACGCCTTTAGGTTTTTCGATACGAACAATTTCAAGCACATCTTCAAAAGTGATAGATTCAAAATATAAACGGTCTGATGTGTCGTAATCGGTTGAAACAGTTTCAGGGTTACAATTGACCATGATAGTTTCATAACCGTCTTCGCGTAATGCTAATGCCGCATGTACACAACAGTAATCAAATTCAATACCTTGACCGATACGGTTTGGGCCGCCACCTAAGATCATAATTGATTCTTTATCGGTTGGGTTTGCTTCACACTCTTCATCGTAGGTTGAATACATGTAAGCTGTATCTGAACTAAATTCAGCCGCACAGGTATCAACACGTTTGTATACCGGGAAAATATTAGCTTTATGACGTTTTTTACGCACTTCAGCTTCGGCTATACCAATTAAATCGGCAAGGCGAGAATCAGCAAAACCTTTACGTTTAAGTTTACGTAAATAGTCGGCGGTTAATATTTTTAAACCGCCGGCAGCAACTTTAGCTTCTTCTAAAACGATATCTTCGATTTGAATAAGGAACCAACGGTCGACCATAGTTAAGCGATAAATATCATCAACTGATAAACCTAAGCGAAACGCATCAGCGATATACCAAATACGGTCAGCGCCAGCTTCTTGAAGTTCGTGCATAATTTTAGTTTTAGCGCCCGGCTGAGTAACATCAACCATAGAGTCAAAACCATTTACGCCAACTTCTAAGCCACGTAACGCTTTTTGTAATGATTCTTGTTGGTTACGGCCAATGGCCATTACTTCGCCAACAGATTTCATTTGCGTGGTTAGACGGTCTTCACAGCCAGCAAATTTTTCAAAATTAAAACGTGGAATCTTAGTAACAACATAATCAATAGTCGGTTCAAATGACGCTGGAGTTGCGCCGCCGGTAATATCGTTAGTTAATTCGTCAAGCGTATAACCGACCGCTAATTTTGCAGCAATCTTAGCTATTGGGAAACCTGTTGCTTTTGAAGCAAGTGCTGATGAACGTGAAACACGTGGGTTCATCTCGATAATAACCATGCGGCCAGTGTTAGGACAAATACCAAACTGTACGTTAGATCCGCCTGTTTCTACGCCAATTTCACGTAAAACCGCAATCGATGCATTACGCATGATTTGGTATTCTTTATCAGTTAACGTCTGTGCTGGAGCAACCGTAATAGAATCACCGGTATGAATACCCATAGGGTCAAAGTTTTCAATCGAACAAATAATAATACAGTTATCATTTTTGTCGCGAACCACTTCCATCTCATACTCTTTCCAACCAATTAATGATTCATCAATCAATAATTCAGAGGTTGGCGAGAGATCTAATCCACGAGTACAAATTTCATGGAACTCTTCGCGGTTATAAGCGATACCACCACCGGTACCCCCCATAGTAAATGAAGGTCGAATGATACAAGGAAAGCCTAAGATTTTACTAGCGGCGTGCGCTTCTTCAATCGTATGAACAATTTCAGCATTTGGCGTATCTAAGCCGATTGCTTTCATAGCTTTATCGAAACGAGAACGATCTTCAGCTTTATCAATCGCATCAGCTGTTGCGCCGATCATTTCAACATTAAATTCTTTTAATACGCCTTTTGCTTCAAGTTCTAAAGCACAGTTTAAAGCGGTTTGCCCACCCATAGTCGGTAAAACCGCACAAGGACGTTCTTTTTCAATGATCTTGCGCACAACTTCCCAGTGAATAGGCTCAATGTAAGTTGCATCGGCCATTTCAGGGTCTGTCATGATAGTTGCAGGGTTTGAGTTAACTAAAATAACTCGGTAGCCTTCTTCACGAAGTGCTTTACAGGCTTGTGCGCCTGAATAATCGAATTCACATGCTTGACCAATAACAATTGGGCCAGCGCCTAAGATCAAGATACTTTTTAAATCGGTACGTTTTGGCATTTTTCAGTTCTCTCTATATCTTGTTTAAGGGCTAAGCTTTGGCTTCGTTCATTAAATCGATAAAATGATCAAATAATGGTGCCGCATCTGCAGGACCAGGACTTGCTTCAGGATGACCTTGAAAACTAAATGCAGGCTTATCGGTGCGATGTACACCTTGAATTGATTGGTCAAATAATGACACATGCGTTACTTTCAAATTCGCGGGCATTTTATTTTCATCAATCGCAAAACCATGGTTCTGCGCAGTTATCATCACGACATTACGTTCAAAGTCTTTCACGGGGTGATTGCCACCGTGATGACCAAATTTCATTTTAATGGTACCCGCTCCACTGGCTAAGCCAAGAAGTTGATGACCTAAACAAATACCAAAGATTGGCGTTTGTGTTTCTAAAAATGATTGAATAGCAGAAATCGCATAATCACAAGGCTCTGGATCGCCTGGGCCATTTGATAAGAATATGCCATCTGGATTCATTGCTAAAACATCAGCGGCTGGTGTTTGTGCTGGCACTACTGTTACCTTACAACCACGGTCTACTAACATACGCAAAATATTGCGTTTGGCACCAAAATCGTAAGCAACTACATGAAACTTCGAGTTTTCAGGGGTAATATGACCTTTTCCTAATTCCCAGCTACCTTCTGTCCATTGATATTGTTCTTTGGTTGAAACAACTTTGGCTAAATCCATGCCTTTAAGACCTGGAAATGCTTTTGCTTGAGCTAAAGCGTCTGTTTCTGCAGCCTCAGACATTGTATCTATGGTCATGATGCAACCGTTTTGAGCACCTTTCTCCCGAAGAATACGTGTTAGTTTACGCGTATCAATATCAGCAATACCTAAAACATTACGTGCCTTTAGGTAGTCGCTTAAATTCTGTTCATTTCGAAAATTACTCGCTAATAGCGGTAAGTCACGAATAACTAAACCTTTTGCCCAAATAGTGTTTGATTCTTCATCTTCACTGTTGGTACCTGTATTACCAATATGCGGGTAAGTTAGGGTAATAATTTGCTCTGCATATGATGGGTCGGTAAGAATTTCTTGGTAACCGGTCATTGAAGTATTGAATACTACTTCACCAACAGCCGCTCCGTCTGCACCAATAGCGGTGCCTTTAAATACAGTGCCGTCTTCAAGCACTAAAATGGCAGATTTAGTCAATTTAACCTCCGTAAAGAAGAAAGAAGCTTAACGATGCAACTAAAAAACATCATTAAGTACAAATTACGTGTCGGCTGTTTCCTAATGAAACACCCATAAAAAATGCCAAAAATTTCGTTATTACTAACAGAACTACTAAATTTTTGACAAAATCCACTTATTTTACGCTTGTATCACATGTTCGTCTAGCGATAATTGTAAAAACTAAGCGTTTAATTGAATATTCAGTTAAAACAGCCAAAAGTAACTGTTTTCTCTAAAAATAAATTACTTCAAGCCTAAAACATCTTGCATATCATAAAAACCATTATCTGCTTCACTTAACCAGAATGCGGCTCTCATAGCACCTAATGCGAAAGTCATTCTTGAACTTGCGCGATGGGTGATTTCTAACCGTTCACCAATATCAGCAAAAAAAGCGGTGTGCTCTCCAACGATATCTCCAGCTCTTACTGTCGCAAAACCTATGGTTTCTTTATCACGTTCTCCTGTGATACCTTCGCGACCATAAACAGCCACTTTATTTAAGTCTCTACCTAAAGTGTCTGCTATAACTTGCCCCATTTTTACTGCTGTACCTGATGGAGCATCTTTCTTAAATCTGTGGTGTGCTTCAAATATTTCTATATCAGTATAGTCACCAATTGCTTTTGCGGTAACTTCTAGTAGCTTAAACATTAAATTAACACCGACACTAGTATTTGGCGCTAAAATCACCGGCATAAGTTCGCCTGCTTTTTCAATAATACTCACTTGCTCGTCACTGAAGCCCGTGGTACCAATAACGAGAGCTTTATGATGTTGTTGACACCATTTTAGGTTGTCTAAAGTGGTTTGAATAGCCGTAAAGTCAATAAAAACATCAGCATCGAGTAAGTCGTTTAAGTTAGTTGCTGTTTTTTGGCCAATAGCACCAATACCGGCGAGTTCGCCTAAGTCAAAATTAACAAACGATGAAGACGCTCGAACCGTACCACCAACAAGTTCAATAGACTTATGCTCAACGGCTGCTTGAATTAAGTTACGGCCCATACGGCCGCTGCATCCTAAAATGGCTACTTTTACTTTCATTTTAATCTCTATAAAATTATTTTATCTACTAGATTACTTTAGCGTACTAACGCTAATGGCAATGCTAATTCAATACTATTGGATAAGTCGTGTGAAACCACACTCATTATTTTAAACTGCTCATCTATCTTAACTACATGGAAAAATGCGGTAAAATCAGCAAAAACTTGATCTTTGTCATCAAAGAAAGCCCAATCAACACATATATCGATAGACGAATTATCTGCATAATTATAACTTGCTGTAGTTGGTATTATCTTTCGGGTTTTTGCATGCGTTAAAACAGTAAAGATATCTTTAAACTCTTGATTGAAACTTTCACTATTCACTAAATAAGCAATTTTATCTGGGGTATGTAATGTACAAGGTAAATGATAACAAGCGCGGGCTGCCTCTAAATCACAATGTTCAAAGGCAGTAATATAATCTTTAAATAATTTGATCAGTGCTTGCTCTAACATACATCCCTACTTGATTGCTTTGTTATGGTTAATCACTATGGGTTTATATTTTATTATTTTAGCGTATTCGTCGTTCTTTGCCATCTATGACATCACGACATACAGGCATAAAAAAGCCCTCAACGGAGGGCTTTAAAAACTAATTAGCTAACAATTGCTAATAATTCAACGTCAAATACTAACGTTGAATAAGGTGGTATAGCACCTTGTGAGCCTTGCTCACCGTATGCCAAATGGTAAGGAACGTATAAACGCCACTTAGAACCTTCGGTCATTAACTGTAATGCTTCAGTCCAACCTGGGATAACACCACCAATTGGGAATTCAGCAGGTTGACCGCGATCTACAGAACTATCAAAAATGTCGCCATTGATGAAAGTACCATGATAATGAGTACGAACTGTGCTTGCTGCTGTTGGCTTTTCGCCATCGCCTGTTGCTAAAACTTCATATTGAAGGCCAGATTCAGTAACAGTTACTTCATCACGCTTAGCATTTTCAGCTAAGAATTTTTCGCCTTCAGCTGACATTTCTTTAGCTGCGGCTTGCTCTAACTCTTGCATTTTTTTAGAAACAACAGAAAACGCGGCATTTAAATCTTCGTCTGATACTTGGCTTGCTGAATTAGCAATAGCATCGGCCAAACCTGCTTGTACAGCAGATACGTCAAACTCTTTAAAAGGGTTATTACGTAATTGATCACCTAATTGACGACCTACGCCGTAACTTACACGTTGCTCAATTGTTTCAAATGTATTCTCTGACATGATATTCCTTATGTTTTCGCCGACACAGTTATTGTGTAAAAATGGCAATTAGATAAAAATTCGCGATAGGATAACATAAACAGCTACTGGTCTGTAGCTTGAACTTAAGACATTTGGTTATTTTATATAATTTCCGGTTATGGCTATGCTTTCGTTATTATTTTGCTATCGATTTAGTTTACGATAGACTAGCGTTAACTTAATGTTAAAGATAAATTTTATGAATAAAGATATCGTTATTTCTTCTCCAGAGAAGCGTTTACTTAGCCTGTTACCTTTTGGGGTTTTTCTTGGTTTATTTCTGGGCACCGGTATTGTCCTTACCCTACAAGGCGTTGAGTTTGCTTTTTATCAACTCCCCGCCAGCATCGCTATTATTCCAGCCATCTTAGTGGCTATATATTTAGGTAAAGACAGTATTAATGATCAAGTAAGCCAATTTATTTCTGGAGCTGGCCATGCAAACATTATTACTATGTGTGTTATTTATCTACTCGCCGGTGCTTTTGCAACAGTTGCCAAAACAACTGGGAGTGTTGATGCGAGCGTTCAGCTAGGTTTATCTTTTTTCCCTGATTACTTATTACTGCCAGGCTTATTTTTAGTTGCGGCTTTTATTGCTACCGCCATGGGTACTTCAATGGGCACCATCGCTGCGATTGCGCCGGTGGCATTAGGCTTTATAGAGTCTGCTGATTTAGACGCTTCAATTGTTGCTGGCTGTATTATTTCAGGCGCTATTTTTGGCGATAATTTATCAATAATATCTGACACCACCATAGCATCGACGCGCAGTCAGGGTGCGCACATGAAAGACAAATTTAAAGTCAATTTTAAATTTGCCGTACCTGCGGCAATTTTATGTCTCATTATTTATGCTTCAATGGGAATTAGTATTCTGCATGAACAAACCCAAGATATTAACGTACTTGGCTTATTACCCTATTTGGTCATACTAACGTTAGCGTTAATGGGTCTTAATGTGTTTGTCGTATTAATTGTTGGTATTATCCTCGCGGCTGCAATAGGCATGTACGACAATGGCTATCAATTATCGGCATGGGTCAGTGATATCAATGCTGGCTTTGCTAGTATGCAAGACATTTTCATTCTTTCGCTGTTTATTGGTGGTTTAAGCGAACTGATCAAACGCCAAGGAGGCTTAGCCGCGCTAACCCATGCAATTGAGCACTTTGCGCGAAAGCTCAACCCCAACAATAAAAAACGTGCCGCCGGTTTAGGTATCGCTTCGTTAGCATTTACTTGTAACTTTTTTACCGCAAATAATACCGTATCAATTATTGTTACTGGTGAAACAGCGAAAGAGTTAGCAGAAGATGGACAAGTCAGCCCAGCACACTCGGCAAGTTTATTAGATATTTACGCTTGTATTAACCAAGGTTTACTGCCTTATGGTGCGCAAGCTTTACTGCTAGGAGCAACCTTGAAAATATCACCTATTGAAGTGGTATCAAGTGCTTTTTATCCGATGATCTTGCTAGTTGTCGCCAGCATAGCTTTTTGGCGCATCACTAAGTAGCTTACCAATATTAGGCTTTCGTTACTCTATTCTAGATTCTTGCGTGATTGACTCGTTTAGGAGGTGATGAATTTACCATTATATTAAAAGACGTTGTTTGTATTAGTGAAATTAATGAGGTAACCGAGCGTATTTTAGCTAAAATGAACGAACCCTATATTATTGATAAGTTATCTTTATATTGCCACGCAAGTGTTGGAATGGCATGGAATAAAGATAAAACTAGCTCACCGGAATTACTGATGCAACAAGCTGATTCGGCTATGTACCAAGCGAAGGAAAAAGGTAAGCAGAGTTGTCATACTTTTAATTACACAACTCACTAAATATTAGCTAACTGCTAATATAACAGCCCTTTAAGCATTACGGGTTATTGAGCAATAATTCAAGTTTGTTGGCAACAATAAAAATGCCAAGTTAACGACATAGCGCTATCGGCACTAAACAACAGTAAATAAGACGTTATAACGTGATTATCGATAAGTGAAACACCAAAGTAGCGAAGTGCTCTACATGCCGCTAGACAGCGATTTATCTGCCTTGATGATCAACATGGAAATTCTGAAACTAACGCTTCAAATAATACCTCTTTCAAAGATTTCGTCTGTAAGTCATCTATTTTCATCGACTTGGCTACTTTAGAGACCACTTTCCTTCGGTCTTCTTCAAGAGGAATGCAAAACTCATGTTCACCGCCTTTCTCTGTCAATGATGACCTCGCTGTAACACGAGTATTGTAGGCTCTTTTGACAAAATCACTGACTGGCGCTCGAGGATTATCAATTAACGCCTCTGGTTTTACTACCGCACTTTCTGAAAGTAAAGATGAATCGATAAACCCATCGATATAAAGTTTGCATGGATTAATTTCACTACGGTCTATACCCTGTTGGTATGCTTTACACGATTTAATAATATCAGACTTAAAGTCGGCAAATACTGAGCCACTTGCTAATAAAAAACCAACGAAAATAAATTTAGCTATAAAATTTTTAGTGAACTTCATTGTTAAAATCCCTTAATTCAATTAATTTTCCAGATAACCACTCGTATTAATATTCTGCAAGTAATGGCAAAAACTACAATAATAGCCAACTTTAGTGCTTAACCATCCTAACCTAAGCAGTTTTATCTTTCTAGATATTTTACAATCCGAAAGTAAAACAATAAAAGCTGTTTGTTGTTACTTCTTTATTAGAAAAAAGTTGACAAAAAATCTAAGGATTATTATTTTTAATAGCTATAGGTAAATCATTAAGAGAACATTATGGCCAAACTAAACTATCACCACCTACAGTATTTTAATGCGATAGTAAAACATGGCAGTATTGCCCAAGCATCAAAAATTATTCATATAACTCCGCAAACGTTGAGTGCCCAACTCAGTACTTTTGAAGATCAATTAGGCTACCTGTTATTTGAACGAAAAGGGAAACGTTTAGTGCTGAACGAAATGGGACGCTTGACATATAGTTATAGCGAAGAAATCTTTAGTTTAGGAGACGAATTACTTTATTCACTTAAAAATCACTCAGCAGATTTTGCTTCCCGCTTTTCAATAGGTGTTACAGATGTGATAGCAAAAGTATTTTCTTTTCATTTCCTAAAGCAAATTTATACCATGGATAGTTCGATAAAATTAATCTGTAAGGAAACGAGTTTAGAGGTATTACTTGGAGAGTTGGCGATAAATAAATTAGACGCGATATTAACTGATACTCCCCTGCCTACGACTTCCCCGTTAAAGGCATATAGCCATGCTATCGGAAAAAGCGGTTTTAGCTTTTTTGCTCACCATAATTTGGCTGATAAATTACAGGCTAACTTTCCTTACTCACTCGATGGACAATCATTTTTCATTGCTGGTGAAGGTACAAATCAACGTTTAAGTGTACTTTCTTGGTTTAATCAATTGAGTATCTCGCCATTAATTATTGGAGAGTTTGATGATTCGATATTAACTAAGTATTTTGGTCAGGCGGGTTATGGTGTTTTTTGTGCCCCAACAATTATTGAAGATCACGTTATGGAACAGTTTAACGTGAGCATTATCGGAAAAACCAATGATATAACCGAACATTACTACTTGATCTCACCCGAACGTAAAGTCAAACATCCAGCGGTTCAACATTTATTAACCGAAGGCAAAAAACTATTTAAACAACCAATGGCTTAAACTTATTAAATAGTTAGCAAAATAAAGCCCCTAGATGGGGCCTGGGTAAACGTCTTTATTTTTCAATATTTATACTATGCTAAAGCCGTCATTCATTTAGTTAATTATTATTCAGCAGTTTTTGGAAAATTAAGGGTTAATTTAGCACCACCAGTATAGGTTTTATCTAGAGAGAGATAACCTTGCTGCTTGCGGGCAAAATCACCACATAAACTTAATCCTAAGCCATGACCTGATTCACCTTGAGTACCGCACTGACTAGCAACACAATCACTAAATAGTTGGTCTTGTATATTTTGAGGAACACCTTCACCAGTATCTGTTATAACCAGTTTAACCTGGCCATCACTAGATTTAGCTTCAATGTCGATACTGCCATGCTCTGGCGTATATTTAATGGCGTTTGCTAATAAATTACGAATAATAGTTTTTGTTAAATTAACGTCCGCCATCACAGTAGTATTTTCATTGATGTTGTGTTTAATACTGATTTTTTTTAAATTGAAACTTTCTGTCATCAAGTCGAGCGTTTCTATTAACAGTGGCTTTAACGCTATCGTTTTTAATTCCGCATGAACGGCGCCTAATTGATTACGCGACCATTGCAAAATTTCGTCTAGTAGCTGATAAAAAGTCAGTGACGACTCTAAAATTCCATCGGCCATTTCAGCAATAAGCTCAGGCTCAAGAGTGTCTGCATTTTCATGCAAAATTTTTGATAACCCTAAAATACCATTAAAAGGAGAGCGTAAATCATGAGACAAAATAGCAAATATTTTTTCTTGATCTGCTTGCATCCGCTCTAACTGACGGTTACGTAGTCTTAGTTCTAATTGGCTAACCACTTGTTTTGCTAAAGTGTTTAATGCTAATTGTTGTTTTTCATCCAGTTTATGGGGAACTGTATCAATAACACATAAGGTGCCGATAGGCATGCCGTTTGTACTGACCAGTGGTGCTCCCGCATAAAAACGAATATCTGGAGCACCTGTTACCAATGGATTATCGACAAAGCGTTCATCCGCTAAGGTATCAGGTACTTCAAAAACGTCATCTTGTAAAATAGCATGTGAACAAAAAGCGATATTCCTTGGCGTTTCCTGAGCATTAAGACCTACTCGAGATTTAAACCACTGGCGGTCTTTGTCGACAAGAGAGATGAGAGAAATAGAAGTACCACAAATGGCGCTAGCCAACTGAGTAAGTTCATCGAGCATCTTTTCATCTTCAGTGTCTAATACTTCGTATCTGAGTAATTCATCAATACGTTGTAATTCTTCGGGGTGCAGCTCAGCACTTATCATAATACGCAAATCCTTAGGTTGCATTAACTACGTTTATAGGAAAAACAGAAGATTACATTAAACTATATTCCAATGACCATAGCGTATTTTACCATGTTAAGTTCTGATATTTAACTGTTTAAACAAAAATCAATAACATTTGTAGCAGTGTTACTAAAGCCAGCCATCAATATAATTATAATACGTTTCTCAATTAGAGGTAAAAGAATCAATTACTGCTGTATTTGAGCGTAAAGACTCTATATAAGTCTTTAAATATTCTTTGGCTTTTTACAACTGGGTGCGTTACTGGCCTTATAATAAGCTTGGGATTTCGGCAAATGTTCTGTTAACTGAGTAATACGGGTTTCATTTGATGGATGTGTTGACATAAATTCTGGTGGTGAACCATTTGAAAGTTTAGCCATGTTCTGCCACAAACTAATAGCTGCCGATGGTTCAAATCCTGATTTTGCCATTAAGTCTTGCCCAACTATATCAGCTTCACTTTCATGGGTACGTCCATAGGGCATTAATATACCGTATTGTAACCCTAAGCCTAAACCAGACATCCACAAGTTGCGGTTTTCAACATTTCCAACTGATAGGGCCGTATCGACAACAGCCATACCTGTTTGAGAAATTTTACTAGATGACATCCTCTCATTAGAGTGACTTTCAATAACATGCCCTACTTCATGACCAATAATTGCCCCAAGTTGATTTTGATTTTCGGCAACTTTTAAAATACCCGTATAAACGCCAATTTTCCCGCCGGGTAAAGCGAATGCATTGACTTGTTCAGAGTCAAAAACAACAACTTCCCACTCTCCTTTATGAGCAGATTTAGGCACGTTTTTAGTGATGGCTTTCGCGACACATTGTACGTAATTATTTACTGCAATATCGGTACTGATTTTTTCTTTTTCTTTCATTTGTTCAAACGAACTGGCACCCATTTTATTGAGATCTGAACTTGAGAAAAGCGTTATTTGATTACGTCCAGTCGAAGATTTTGCACAGCTTGCTAAAACGATAAGCGCAGCAAGTGTTAATAAGAGGGTAGCTTTGTTATTCACGATATTTCCTTAGGTGAAATTTTTTAAATGAAATCCTAATAGGTATTCTAAGGAATGTTGCCAAACAATTCGACTGTTAAAATTCAATTTATAACGAAACTTTACTTAAATTAATAGAAAATGTTGTCCCTTCGCCTAACGTACTCGTTACTTTTATATCAGATTTTAATAATTCCAATAGTTTTTTAGTGATAGCAAGCCCAAGTCCAGTATGCTTCTGCTTGTCTTGCACTGCATTACTTGCACGATAACGCGTATCAAAAATATAGGGCAGCTCATCTTCTTTAATACCTGTGCCCGTATCCGTAATATTTAATTGACAGTGGTTTTTATCCACCTCAGAAATAGATAAGGTGATTTTTCCTAACTCAGCAGTATGACGAATAGCATTTTCTAGTAAATTACTTAATACCCGCTCTAATTTTCCAATATCACTATGAACTTGGGTGTAAGAACACTCAGGTACGATATTAATTTCTATATGCTTTGCTGAGGTTTGCAAACTAAATTTAGCAACAACATCATATAAAAGTTCAGCTAAATTAAACGCTTCAAGATTCAAAGAAACTTGACCACTTTCAAGATGGGCTAACTCAAATATTTGATCAATAAGCCCTTTCAATTGTTGAGCGTTTTTCAATGCTATTTCGATATATTTTTGTCGTTGTTCTTTAGTGACCTGATCATTTTTTAATTCAAGGGTTTCAATATAACCTTGCAGAGACGACAGTGGTGTTCGTAAATCATGAGATATATCAGCCAACAGCTCTCGTCGATGCTCATCATTTTTTTGTAACATGCCAAACTGTTGATTAATTTGTTTAACCATTTGCTCAAACGCTTCGCCCAGTTGGTGTACTTCATTACGACTGTTAGGCATCCATTTAGCGAGATTCACTTTACTTTTGTCAAAACCAACAGCTCTTAGTGCTTTAATATCTCTACTCAAGCGTCTTAATGGGCGAGTAAAATAAGCAAATATTCCTAACATTACTACAAAAAAGAATAGCATAGCACCAAACATTGCCAGAATAGAAAGTTCGGCTTGCCTGCTTGGCTGCAATCGCTTAAAAGCAGATTCATAACGTTCTCCTGTAACAATGACATATAAGTAACCTTGCAAACTACTGCCATTAAAAACAGGCGCGGCAGAAAATATTTTTTTACGAGAAATGTGTTGCGGATCATCGCCATAAATAGGTAACGCAGCTTGATTTTGTGTTAGTTGAATAAGTGGGAGTAAATCAATTTTTGTACGTTTAATTAATGTTGGAGTAATCGAATGGGTTATAATTTTACCTGCGGGGTCAACAAAATAAAATTCAAAGGCGGGGCCTAAAACCATTAAGGTATGAAATAAATTTTTCAACGCTTGGTGATCATAAACACCTTGTTGTAATAATGGGTTGTCTCTGGCTAGATTAGCCGCTAAAGATAAGTGTAAATTTTGCTCTGATTCATATCTTGTTTTTTGCTCAAGCTGTTGCGCCCAAATATAAAAAACACTAATAATTGCAATAAATACCACCAATAAAGAAAGAGACAAACGGTGATATAAAGACAGTTTCATGCGGCAACACCTTTTTTATTAAATTTATAACCCACCCCCCAAACTGTTTGCACAATTTCAGGTTTAGTGGCATTTCTTTCAACTTTGTTACGTAAGCGATTGATATGAGAATTTACAGTATGCTCATAACCGCTATGGTGGTATCCCCAGACATTACTAAGTAGCTGTTCTCGAGAAAACACTTGCTCAGGATGAGAAGCCAAAAATAAGAGTAAGTCAAATTCAGTGGAGGTTAGCTCTAGTTCTTTTCCAGCCAATAGCGTTCGATGAGTGGTATTATTAATTTGCAATTCACCTATTGTTAAATGCTGTTCTGGTTGCTGTTGTTGTGAGTGTTGTTGCTCTCTCTGAGCCGCTAAGTGTAAACGTCGCAGCTGACTTCTTACCCTAGCTTGTAATTCACGCACACTAAAAGGCTTACTCATATAATCGTCTGCGCCCAATTCAAGCCCTAATACACGATCAATTTCACTATCACGAGAGGTTATCATTAAGATCACTTGTTCTGGTTTTTGTTCACGTAGTTGTCGGCAAACATCTAAACCTGAAATTCCTGGTAGCATCACATCCAGTAAAACGAGAGCATAGTTATTATCAACAAGTTTCTGCAACGCTAGCTCTCCGGTTAAGCAGTGTTCAACCGTTAATGACAGTTCTTGTAAATTTAAAATCATTAAATCTGCAATATCTTGATCATCTTCAACCACTAAAATAGTGTCCATGCTTTGCTCCGTTTTATTCTATTTATTATTAAGAATTACAGCACAAAGAAAAAAATATCATCAACTATTGATTGAATATACTTTATGGGACAATTTTAATGCTCATCAATATTATTAGGTAGCCAAGCAGGAGTTATAAACTTCATCGATTCAAGTTAAGCTATTATTAAGCTAACTCTCCATCGATACACCTAAGCCAATACCAACAACATCAATATGTTCTGCATTATTTTTCTTTATGCCTGAGCATAAGAACTTGCTCGGGCATAAATACTTTCGATACATTTATTATTTTATTTTTTATCAACTCTTTGACTTTATTATCTATCACTAGCAATGTAGAAATAGCGACGCCTGTAAGGACGCCAGCCAATTTATCGAGTTCGAGTTACTATGATACGTGACGTTGGATTATCCCAGCGATCCGCTTCTGTTAATACCGACGTGCTTAAACCTTCCTTACTCTCATCATTAGCATTGGCATTAGTGACAACACCGCGATGGAAATGAACTAAGTCAAAAAGATCATCACGTGCTGCATCAAAACCAGCACTTGCTCCACCGCCACCTGCAGCACCTGCTGCTGGACCAGGCATAGTCGTTGCCGTTTCAGTATTAGCTTCAGTGCCAGAGTCCCATGTAGGAGCCATAAAGCTCATTGATTGTCCGACGGTCATATTACTTATGTCTGCCGCATTAAGACCGGTAAACGCATCATTAGTGTCAACTAACATTGTTGTGAAACTAAGTCTTAAATCATCTACGTCAAGTAATGGAACAACGAGTGTCGACATTGTACCAACAGAGCGAGGTCCCGTTGCACCATCTGTAGTGGTAGCATCTAAATACTGCGTTGCAGCTAAAGCTTCAGCAAGAAGTTCAGTAGGGTCACCACCTTCAGCGAGCTGCTCTAAACCAAGGCTGGCGGCTTCACCATCGATAAAGGCATGGTAGCCAGGTTCATGTAGAATAATCGCCGCAGGTGAAAATGGCTGACTGTAGGTTAAATTAGTTAACTGAACAGTGAAAACAGCTAGATTACCATTAGTACCATTAGTACCATCAGCACCGTTAGCACCGTTAGTACCGTTAGTACCATCAGTTCCATCAACACCCGCAGTACCGGCAGCACCGGCTTGACCAGCTGTACCATTACTTCCATCATCACCGCCACAACCCGTAGCTAATACAGCAATAAGAGGCAATAACACTAAACTTATTTTATTAATATTCATGTTCTATTCTCCCTAAATTAAGATGCTGGGATAGTAATGGTTACTCGGGCAACAGGGTTCAACCAACGATGCTCTGTCGATTGCAAATCACTTGCTCCATCGGTAAGACTGGTATCGCCTAGAATATTTCTATGAATATGTACGGGACCATCGGTACCATCAACAACTTCATTAACACCAATTGCACTACCATCTTCAGCAAAACCAACTTTTACTGCAACACCTGTTCCGCCAACACCTAATGGCACTGGAGAAGCACCTGCACCTGCAACACCTGGAACACCGTAACCACCAAGTGCAGCACCACCTTGTTCAACAATATCAGTACGCATACTGTTTAATTCATCATTTAATTCTGTACCTGCATCATATGCGTGCAACATATAAGTATAAGTACCTGGCGTAGTTGGAATTTTAATACTGTCTAAGCCAACAAATGCATCATTCGTTGGGATCAACATAGATAAAATTGAAAGATAAGGCTTATCCATCGTATCAAAGGCATAACTTAAAGACGTTGATGGCGCGACTAAACCACCAAAACGGTGCCATGTATTCGTTGTATTATCGGTATCTGTAGGCCCTAAAAGTGCTTCAAAGTTTTGACCTTCTGATGCGGCATTTTGCGCATCATCAATGACACCCGCTTCTGCAAGCCATGCTAATGCTGATGTAGCTTCAACACCGGGTTCAAAAGCATCAACAGAATTATCATGGGCTATAACTAAGCGTGGCGTAAAATGTTGTGCATGGGTGAGGTTAGTAATTTGAATATCAATGGTTTGTGCCATTAATGCTGAACTTGAACAAGCTAATGCGATAGCTGATGCGACTTTAAAAAATTTCATAACTTTCCTTTGATGACTAAATGATTTCACATTCAGTATGCGCAGCAAATATTACGAAGGTTTCACGAAGTTATCACGAATTCATCACAAGAATTAATTATAAAAGTAATGAAATTTATTTAGAGAAAGAGGTTCTATGTATTGATAATATTTATTAAATCTTGCAAGTCCCGCAGCAAGCGTGACAAAATTATTAATCATTATCATTTTTTAGAATTTATATGAAATATCGGTTAACACCAGCACTATTCAATAATATCGCCATTACTTGTTCTTCATATCGCTGGAAACTATTAGCGTGGAGCGGTTTCTCGTTTGCACTATTTTTTATGTTAAGTAAGCAAATTGAACAAAGCACCCCTATTGTCTTGGTGTGGTTCGCTATATTTATTTTATTTGCGGCTTTACAGACCTTAGTGGTAGCAAGTTTTATTTTCTTCTTTGTGACTTTACAATCAAATAAACAAGAAAATAAACCGTGGCGAAAGTTTTATTCAACAATCGAATGGTGTGAGGCCATTATTTTTACCGTTATATTACCTTTACCTATGCTTTTGTTTGTATACGCACTGATCGTTATTTAACCGGTTATTTATTGTTTAACCGGCTATTTATTATTTAACACCTAGGGATCAGTAATAACCTTATTTATGTTTTGCAAGTAAGGTTACCAGCTCATCTTCGGTCAATATATCTACCCCTAGGTCTTGCGCTTTAGTTAGCTTTGACCCAGCCTTTTCACCAGCGACCAAAAAGTCAGTTTTTACTGAGATACTGCCTGAGACTTTAGCGCCCAGTGCTTGTAATTCTGCTTTAGCTTCGTTGCGCCCCATTTGTGTCAAGGTGCCTGTTAAGACAAATGTTTTATCTTTCAAGGGCTGTTGTTCTGCAGATTTCACTTCAATATCTGACCACGACATTATGCTTTCAAGCTCACTGACCACTTCAATGTTATGGTCTTGCTGAAAAAATTGTATAATATTCTTAGCAACAACCGCCCCAACATCAGGCACTTTTTGCAAAGTATCTTCATTCGCTACTTTGATTGCAGGGAAGTTAAGAAAATAATTGGCTAAATTGGTTGCCGTGGTTTCACCTACTTCGCGAATACCGAGTGCATAAATAAATTTAGGCAATGTAGTACTTCTTGCTTTTACTAGACCTGAAATTAAATTATCTGCCGATTTTTTACCCATACGAGCCATGGTACTCACGTCTAGTTCTGTTAACTTAAATAAGTCAGCAGGGGTTTTAATCAAATTTTCGTCGACTAATTGCTCAACTAATTTATCGCCTAAACCATCTATATCGAGGGCTTTTCGTGACGAAAAATGTTTAATTGCTTCTTTACGTTGTGCGCCACAATATAAGCCCCCCGTGCAACGTAACACGGCTTCGCCTTCAGCCTTAACCACAGCAGAATCACATACTGGGCAAGTTGTCGGAAAAACGATGTCACGATAATTTTCAGGGCGCTTTTGTAATTGAACACTGACAATTTGTGGAATGACATCACCCGCTCTTCTTATCGTAACAAAATCATTAATTTTGATACCTAAACGCTCAATCTCATCCTGATTATGTAAGGTCGCATTGCTGACGGTTACACCACCAACAAAAATAGGATTTAAACGCGCAACCGGAGTAATCGCCCCTGTTCGGCCAACTTGAAAATCAACATCAAGTAATTGTGTTGTCTCTTCCTGTGCCGGAAATTTATAAGCGGTTGCCCAGCGCGGCGCTCGAGCAACAAAGCCTAATTTTTTTTGCAGGGCTATATCATCAACTTTAAAAACCGTGCCATCTATTTCATAGCTTAAATTGTCACGTTCTTGCATGATATATTGATAAAAACTGGCGACTTCTGACGAATCACTCAGCAACTTAACTTCTGGGCACATAGGTAAACCCAATGTTTTTAACTGACAAAGACGTTGATAGTGTGAATTTTCTAACCACTCTTCACCTAATGTTTGACTTGATGCTTGTTCAACATAACCAATACCATAGACATAAAAAGCTAAGTTGCGTTTAGCGGCTATTTTTGAGTCTAATTGGCGTAAACTACCTGCAGCTGCATTTCTTGGGTTTGCGAAAATCTTTTCCCCTTTTTTTAGCGCACTAGCATTTAACGCATTAAAGCTGGCTTTGGGCATAAAAACTTCGCCGCGAACCTCTAATATGTCAGGGTAGTTATCACCGGTTAATTTTAAAGGTATCGATTTGATCGTGCGAACATTTACCGTGATATTTTCACCAACAGCGCCATCCCCGCGCGTAGCTGCTTGTACTAAAACACCATTTTCGTAGCGTAAACTCACCGCTAAACCATCAAGTTTTGGCTCAGCACAGTATTTAATAGTTTCTTTAGAAAGCAAACGGTCTTTTACACGCTTAGCAAAAGCTTGCCATTCATCGCCAGAAAACACGTTATCAAGCGATAACATCGGTACTTGGTGTGTCACTTGACTGAAAGATTTTAACGCTTGCCCACCGACTTTTTGACTCGGTGAATCAAGTAATTTTAATTCTGGCTCTGCTGTTTCAATTGAAATAAGTTCTCGCATTAAGCGATCATATTCTGCATCAGGAACACTGGGTTCATCTAGGTCGTAATATTGATGATTTAATTGATTGATAAGTTGATGAAGCTCTTGTACTCGAGTCGCATTAGCAGGTGATGACATAAGAATGAATTACTTTTGAAAGAGTTTAAATTACAGGTTAATCAATTAATTAACCTGTCAGAGTTTGCTTAGTTTTAAGATGAGGCGATTAAATTTCTTCGCGTAAATTCGCGAATTTTACCCACATAATGTTGTTCTGTTTGTTTGGTCATAACATTACGTTTGTCATCTAATAATTGACCATTAAATTCTAAAGCGAGTTGCTTTGCTGCGTTGAGCATTTGCTCAAAGACAACGGAAGCATCACCCGCATTAGGTAACATCATAAAAAGGCTAATACCTTGTGTAGTAAAGCTTTCCATATTGTCGAGGTCAAATGTTCCTGGTTTCATGATGTTTGCTAAACTAAAGGTAACTTTACCATTTCCAGCATTATCTTGATGGCGGTGAAAGATGTTCATCTCTCCGTATTTCATACCCAAGGTTAATAATGTCGGTAAAAGTGCGGCACCTGACATTTGCTGTTTTTCAGGCATAACCACTGAAATAACCAGTACTTCGGGTTCAACTTCCACTTTTTTATGCTGAGGGATTATCGATTCTTTTTTGGCCGCGCTTTTACTTTCCTTGCTTTCACTGCCAAAATTTATCTCTATTTGGTCTCGCTTAACAGGCGCTTTTTCAGTAAAACGCGCCGACGTTTTCAATGGTTGTTTAGCTGATGTTATCGGTGTTTGATAGACAGGTGTTTCAATTCTCTCAATAACAGCGGCTTCTTTGGCGGTAACCGAGCCAAATAATGATGCATCATGAACACGTAAATCAGCACTGTTGTTATCTTTTTTAGCAGAAGTCTCATCAAAAGAAGACATGTCCCCCAAACTTGGTTCATCATCTTCGGCACTAAATTCGCGATATGATGTAGCTTGTTCTTCATATTCAGCTGTCGATGGCATAGGCATCTCTTCATCATATGATTGAGCACCAAGTGAGTTTTCAACAACTCTTGGTTTACTAACACCATCTTGATCAAAGCCTGAGCCATCAAAACCTCGGTTATTAGGCTCAACTTTTTCAGCTTTTGCTTTAAGCTTATAAGGGTTTTTATTTTTTCTTATGGTCCAAAAACCATGAACAAATATTGCCGTGATAACCACAGCACTGATAACAATCAATGCAGTTCTGAAATTATATTCCATCGGATAGCCTTTTATTATTCTATTTTCAGCTTTGTTTAGCTTTGCTTAATTTTGTACTTATTCTAATTCAGCCATAGCGATTGCTTCATCAATATCTACAGCTACCATTTTTGATACGCCCGGTTCAAACATAGTAACACCGGTTAACTGACTCGCCATTTCCATCGCTATTTTATTATGGCTGATATAAATAAACTGTACAGTTTGCGACATCTCTCGCACCAAGTTACAAAAACGACTAACGTTAGCATCATCAAGAGGCGCATCGACTTCATCAAGCATACAAAATGGTGCAGGATTTAACCTAAAAATTGCAAACACTAATGATAATGCGGTCAGCGCTTTTTCGCCACCAGATAATAAGTGAATAGTGCTATTTTTTTTACCTGGCGGTCTAGCCATAATAGTAACACCCGTTTCAAGCATATCATCATCTGTTAAGGCTAAATAGGCACTACCACCACCAAAAACCTTAGGAAATAATGCTTTAAGATCACTATCAATTTTTTCAAAGGTATTTTTAAATTTGTGACGGCTTTCTTTATCTATCTTAGCAATAGCTAATTCTAACGTATTAATCGCTTGGGTTAAATCTTCATCTTGTTGATCAAGATAGGTCTTTCGCTCAAATTGTATTTGATATTCATTAATAGCTGCAAGATTTATTGCCCCTAAACGATTAATATCTTTACCTAAGTTAACAATATGAGCCTGCCATAAAGGCTCTTTCGCTTGATCTGGCATAGCAGTTTGCACCGCCAATAAATTCTGTTGCATTTCATTAAGTTGCTCGAGTGCCGCATCAGCACGTAAACGATAACTTTCTGCGGTTAAATGAACAGCATTAATTTGCTCTTTCTTACTATTAATATTTCTAGTTAGTTGCTGAACTTTTAATTCTGCATCACTAATCAGTGTCTTAGAGTCTGTTGTATCATGCTGTATCTTTGCTATTTTTCCATCAAGTTCCGCAACGTCTATTAACCATGCTTGTAACTTTTGCTCATCAACTTGCAACGGCGATGCACACTCTTCAACGATTTCTTGATGCATGCGTTGTTGTTTGGTGAGTTGTTGAATACTTTCTTGCGCACGAACTAAGGATAATTGGCCTTGAGTTTGCTCATGATTCAATTTTTCAATCATTAACGCTTGCTGATGTTTTTGTTGATGGAACCTTTGGCTACTTTCTTGACTGTCTTGAATTTTTCTTTGTAAACTCTCTTGTGCACTGCTGATATGCATAAGCTGTTCGGCATCATGCTTTGGTAATTTTGTAAGCGCATCTTCTTGTACTGATAATAATTTTTTGTTTTGGCTCAGTAAACTTTCTAGCGTTGTTAGCTCTTGTTGATAAAGGGTACTTTGTTTATCGCGTTGCTCTGCCGCTTGTTTAGCCAAAGCAATTTTTTGCTGTAAAGCCTGAACTTGATAAGTAGATTGTTCGATTGCCGTTTTAAGTGCCTTAGCGTCACTAACAAATTGTTCTTTGCTTTTTATCAGCTGACTTTCTTTATCTTGGCATTCTTGAATACTGAGTGTTAATTCAGTCACTTTTTCTGAGGTCTGGCTGATATTATCCGTTAACTGTAGCAAGGCATCAAAATTTTCAGCGCTTCCTTTTCGCAGAAAATATCGACTTAACCAAGTACCATCTTTACAAATAACTGACTGGTGATCAGCGAGCGTTAACATTATCTGTTGCGCTTGTTGGTAATCTTGGGCAATAAAAATATTATTTAGCAAGGCCGTTATTGCCGGTAAACCTTTAACTTGTTCGGCCAATGTGCCGGTTATTGCTTTCACTGAACGAGTCGCGCTAGTCTTGTTTATTTGTTGATCAAGCACTAAAAATAGTGGTTCAATGGTGACTTCTGTGGGGAAATATTCAACCAACTCGCCTTGTAACCAATGATGTAGCACTAATTCGACACTTGCCTGCCAGGCTGTTTCTACGGTTAATAATTGAAAAACAGCGCCAAGAACTTTTTGCCCGCGCACACTTAACCATTCTTTTTGCTTAATGCGCCAACCTGCTTGTTGATTTTGTTGTGTCAGTAACTGCTGTAAATAAAGCTTTAATGCTGCTATTTCACCACTGTACTGTGCTTGCTGCTTCGAGGCTAGGCTGATTTGGGTAACGAGTACGAGTTGGTTTGATTCATTATCTTTATATTGTTTTAGTAAAGATTGCTGGTGTTTTTCTTGCTTAAGTAGCTTATTTCCAAGCTCAGCAGTACTCTCGACATTTTCGCTGAAGCTCTCTTTGGTTAAATTCGCTAATAAATGTGTTAATGATTGTTGGCGCTGCTGCTGCTGACTTATCTGCTCGCTTAACTGAGAGATTCGCTGATTAACACTCAACTGTTGATCATTTGTATCTTGATGTTGGCGTTGTAAAGCTTGCCATTGCTGATGCTCATTTCGCTGCTGTTCAATATAGCCTTCTAACTGAATTTGACTCTCAAGCAGTTGCTGCTCTATAAGTTCAAGTTCAGGTACGTGTTCGGTAATTTTTAAAGTGCTTTTTTGGAGCTGTTCTTGCTCGGCTAGCACCAATTGTTGCGCATTAATCAGCTGTTGCTGGGTAACACTGTTATCGTGTTGGGCTTTCTGTTTTTGTTGCTTTAAATGTTTGATGTTTTGTTCTGCACGAGCAATATCATTACTTAATAGTAATTTTTGTTGATGTAGCTCACCGCTAGACTCTCCGCCTATGGTCACTTTTTGTTTAGCATCAAACAACTGGATATCGATTTTTTTCTGTTCAACAATCAAAGCTTCTATTTCTGTTTGATATTGACTTACTTGTTGTTTTTGCTCTTTAGCTTGCTGATCAAATTTTTGCCATTTTAAAACAGTCAACTCAGCTCTATATTTACGCTCTCTAGTTTTTAACGTTTTAAAACGCTTAGCGGCTTCTGCCTGTTGATGCAGTTTGTCGATTTGTAAACCAAGCTCTACACGTATATCGTTTAAACGTTCAAGGTTTTCTCGCGTATGTCTGATTCTATTTTCAGTGTCTCTGCGGCGTTCTTTATATTTAGAAATACCCGCGGCTTCTTCAATAAAAACTCGTAACTCTTGCGGCTTAGATTCAATAAGTTTTGAGATAGTACCTTGCTCAATAATCGCATAACTGCGAGGACCAAGACCGGTACCCAGGAAAATATCGGTGATATCTCGACGGCGGCATTTACTACCGTTTAAATAATATGTATTTTGGCTATCTCGATTTATAACGCGTCGAATAGAAACTTGATTACGATCGGCCATATTGCCTTGTATGCGACCATCAATATTATCGAATAACAATTCAACAGATGCTTGTCCGACCGGCTTGCGTGTTGCTGCGCCATTAAAAATCACATCGGTCATGGCATCACCACGCAAATTTTTCGCTGAACTTTCACCAAGTACCCAACGAACAGCGTCAATGATATTCGATTTTCCACAACCGTTTGGCCCAACAATAGCTGTCATTCTTTGTTCAAATGGCACTTTAGTCGGGTCAACAAATGATTTAAAACCAGCAAGTTTTATATGCTTTAAACGCATAAAACACAGAAACCTTTTATTGTTATACTTTGATAATACTCAGCAATAAAATTTTACCAGAGTTATCTATATTTTGTAACATGAAACATCTGTTCAATTTATCAATTTATTTTATAATCACAGTTAAAGAAAGCATGTAAGGATAAAAATCAGCCAATGAATACAATTATTAATCAACCGTTAGCTAACAGTGGTGCCGGATATTTTATTAAGGGCTTTGAATTAATCAGAGAAAAAGGTATTCGCCGTTTTGTGTTTATACCCCTACTGGTTAATTTAGTATTATTTAGTGTCGCCTTTTATGGTCTATTTTTGGAACTTGATACCTATATGACTATGCTCGATAACTGGCTTCCTGATTGGCTGTCTTGGTTAAGTGCTTTCTTATGGCCAGTCGCTTTATTATTTTTGTTAGTGATGTTTTCTTTTATATTTAGCTCAGTCGCCAACTGGATTGCCGCACCTTTTAATGGTTTGCTATCAGAAAAGATGGAATTATTGCTCTGTGGTAAAACAATACCACCCGCTTCAACCCTCGATGTTATAAAAGATGTACCACGAACGTTATCAAGGGAATGGTGTAAATTACGTTACTATTTACCGCGCGCTATTGGTTTTTTTATTCTTTATTGGATACTGCCGGTTATAGGACAAATATTTTGGTTTTTATTTTTAGCTTGGATGATGGCCGTTCAATATAAAGACTATCCTTTTGATAATCATAAAATTGACTTTAATGAAATGCGTTACGCACTCAAACAAAAGCAAGGATTAAGTTATAGCTTTGGTATCACAACGGCAGTATTTTCAATGGTCCCTATTATTAATCTAGTGGTCATGCCTGTCGCTATATGTGGTGCAACCGCGCTATGGGTTGATCATTACAGAAATGACTTTGTTGATACCGAATGAACTCTCGAGATGATTTTGTTGACCGTTCATGTTAATTAATTATTAATCAGTTAGTTAGCGTTATTTATACGATTAGGTACTTATTACCGCTATTATTATTTGTTATTTAAACAATGCCTTATATAGCGGTAATGATTAGATTATTAACAATATTCTTGATAATTACCTAGCAACACACTAGATTTAGCTAAGCCCGTTAAAGGATCAAATATTATGTTTAACCTAAGTACCGTAAATTTATCAAGTCGATTAGCTTGTTCCTTGAAAACACTATTAGTCGCTTTTATGTTGATAAACGTCAACCTTGCTATCGCAGAAGAAACAGCAATGGTGACCATACCGGCCATGAGTGATGCGCGAGTTTTTGCTGAATTTACCGATGAGACACCTGCGGTTATAAACTATTTTACAAGAAGTACCGAAGAGGAAGTTATCCAGTTTTATCAAAAAGAATATGGGCAAGCGTTAAACCAAGAAAGGAAACGTGGCCGTTTAACGCTAAACTTTAACCAAAAACAACATAGCATCCGAGTTGTTATTTCACAGCAAAACAAGCTACGACAAGTTGATGTGATCGTTGAAGAAAACAGCAATAAATAATATAAACATCAAAAAATCACATAAAAAAACGCCACGTTAATAAATGTTAACGTGGCGTTTTTATTTTATCATTTTAGTTGAATGTTATTTAGCTTTTAAGACACCGTCAATAGTGCCTTGCGCTAAACCATGATAACCAGGACGCGCTTTTTCATAGACATTAAGTGCCCAAGCTTTACCTGCAGGTGTCTCAGCTAACGCTTTATAAAGCGGTACAATTAACTTACGACGACCGATAGCAATTAGATATTTTGACATCGCAGGGTAAACAGTATCGTAACCTGTTCTTAATGCTAATAAGTACCAAGCATGTGCAATTTCAGCATTAGTACTGGCGGTAAGGTTAAACGCTTTATCGAGTGCACTCATCCGCTCAGTCGGTAATGTTACCGGTAGGTTATTAATAAAATGCAGCCATTCATGCAAGGTCCATGCTTTAGTTGGTAATTGCGCTAACGTTATTTTATCACTTAACAGACTATTAATTTGACCGTCGATAGTGGTAAATGCACTTGATGTAGGCTGCGGCGCATAACTAGGTAGTCCTTGTTCATAAATCCATTCATTAACTTCTTTATCGCTGACAATATTTGGATATTTATCAGTAAGATTTTTTTTCAAATAAATAACAAAATTGGCAGTACCTAAACTTTCAAAGGCATGGCTGTTGAAGTAATCTAAAATAAAAGTATCAAATTTATCTCGACCAAATTTAGCCTCTAAAAACATTAAAAACAACTGACCTTTCACATACGGAACACCTGAGAATGCGTCATCAGGATCACGTCCTTTAAGGTCGATATAAAGTTGAGTATCACCCGGCGCTAATTCAGCAATTTCATAATTTAAACTTTGTGCACCAAGCGCTTGTTCCATAACAGCTCGGTCTTCACCAAATACCGCTTCCATAATACGATTTTCAACATAACTGGTAAAACCTTCGTTTAACCATAAGTCACGCCAACTTTCATTCGTCACTAAGTTACCCGACCAAGAATGAGCGAGTTCATGAGCAATTAAATTGACTAAGCTTTTATCACCAGCAATAACTGTTGGGGTAATAAAAGACAAACGTGGGTTTTCCATACCACCAAAAGGAAAACTAGGCGGTAATATCAGTAAGTCATAACGTCCCCAACGATAAGGACCAAAGATTTTTTCTGACTCATCAATCATCGCTTGTGTATCGTCAAACTCACTAACCGCTGCATCTAAAATGCTGGCTTCAGCATAAATACCCGTTTGCTTGCTCATCGCTTTAAATTCTAAATCGCCGACACTAATTGCAATTAAATATGGAGGGATTGCTTGCGGCATACTAAAAAAGTAATCGCCGTCACGAGCGGTATTAGGTTCGTTATTAGCACTCATTACCGCTAATAAATTATCAGGCGTAGTAATACGAGCGGTATAAGTTACGCGAACACTAGGTGTGTCTTGCACAGGTATCCATGAACGTGCGTGAATCGCTTGATTTTGACTAAATAGGAAAGGATACTTTTTCCCTGCCGTTTGTTCAGCTGACAACCATTGCAAACCTGATGCTTTTTCAGTTGATTGGTAATAAACACGAATTTTTTGTGCTTTAAAAGTATTGTTTATGGTGAGTTTTGAACCTAACACGTTATCACGATTAGCCAGTGTGAAACTTACCCCACGCCATTGTCCTGCTTCAGTTTGAGCCATTACACGGTCAATGATTAAATCTCGGGTATCGAGAATAATCGGCTGCGAAGTTTTACTTAACCACTCTAACGATAATTCTGCAAAACCAGCGAGTGATTTTTCATCAAAATTAACCGCTAGATCTAAATAGATGTGGGTTGTTTTTACTTGGTCGTAATTAGCATAGGTGTATGCGTCATTGGTTTTTGCCAAACTTGTAAAGCTCGATAAAACCAATAGTGCAAATAAAGACTTAAACAATGGTCGCATTATGGAAGATCCAATAAAAAAATAGGCTGATAGATTAAGATAACCTACCAGCCTATTCAACTGATTCTTTATAAAATAATTTTTTTGCAGTACATTCGTCTTTACGGTTGTTCCATTCTAATAACAACACGTCTGTTTTGTGCACGACCAATAACGGTATTGTTAGCAGCAATGTGACGCTTTTCGCCATAACCTTTTGCTTCAATTCGACTGGGGTCAATACCACTCTTAACAAAATGCTCTCGAATCGTGTTTGCTCGGCGGTTTGATATTTTCAAGTTATCATTTCTGCCACCATAACTGTCAGTATAACCGTCAATAAGCACCAACTCTAAGTTTTGATCTAAAGCAAGGTACTCTGCGATCATCGTTAAACGCTTTTTAGATGATTTCGTTAAGCTATCACCACCAAATTGATAATTTAATACCGTATAAGAAATATCATCAAAATTGTAATTAAGTAAGTTACTGACACAACCAATAAATTCTTGATAGGCACGGTTAAACTTAGCCGTTGATATACCAACAGAAATAAGATCGTTGTCGCTATACCAATCGTTATAGTAAAACGTTGGGTTCATGCCCTGCTCTAATTCATTAAGCATATTCCAAGCAACCTTTTTCGGTAGACTTGGCGCAAACTGCTTATGAAGTTTCATATTGGCAAGAGTTCGACCATTTTTTCCAGGGCGCCAATTAGGCGCAACAGAACGAACCTCTGCTAATGAATAAGTATCAGGTAAACGCATCATATCGAGTTCAAATTCCATATTCATTTTACGGTTTGCCGTACTGTAGAATTTTGCTTCACCATAATTAGGTATTTGGTGTGATAAGGTGCACTCTAGCCTTGAGTTATTAGTTAACTGCCAATTAGCGTGTTCTAAGTCAGCACCATACTGACGAATACCAGCATTAGCTTGGCTAACAAATACGCATAATAATAATGTGATGATAGTTTTTTTCATAAAATATTTATCTTTTATCCTGCCACGTATCTGTTATCGACCCAATATTCTATAACTTTAGCAGTTATCAGCAATATTTTCATAACTTTAAAGCTTCATCATAGCGTTCGCATAGAGTTTACATTTTTTTTCTGCGATAATTTACTCCTTGAAATTGAATGCTAACTTAAAAAAGATGTAAACATGAGTATAAATCCTGATACTAAAAATAAGAGTTCTGCTGATAAAAATATTAAAAGTGCTTTTGCACAGCGCTTTAGAGGTTATTTCCCAGTAGTCATCGATGTTGAAACAGCAGGTTTCAATTCACAAACTGATGCTTTACTGGAAATAGCAGCGACAACTTTATCGCTAGATGAAAGTACAGGTCAATTCTCTCTTGATGAAACAATTCACTTTAACGTAGAACCTTTTGAAGGCGCCAATTTAGAGCAAGCGGCATTAGAGTTCACCGGCATAGACCCAACAAACCCATTACGTGGTGCTGTTGATGAACACAAAGCGTTAACAGAGATTTTTAAGTTAATTAGAAAAAAGATGAAAATTGCCGGCTGCCAGCGTGCCGTTATGGTTGCTCATAATTCCGCTTTTGATTTGGGATTTGTCAATGCAGCCGTAGAACGTTGTTTGATAAAGCGATCACCCTTTCATCCTTTTGTTAGCTTTGATACCACAACATTATCTGGTTTAGCGCTTGGACAAACTGTTCTTGCAAAAGCCTGTTTAGCGGCAGGGTTAGACTTCAATAATAGTGAAGCTCATTCGGCATTATACGATACCGAAAAAACCGCTGAACTTTTTTGTTTTATCGTTAATAAATGGCAAAAAATGGGTGGTTGGCCCCTAGCAATAGTCGATGAAGAACAACAGAGTGATACACCGGCAAGCGATTAAAATAATTTAGCTGAGCTACTGCGGTTATTATGTCGACACAATAGATTTCTAACCGCTAAAACAATCAAAGTGAATGCAAAAAATTGAAAGAGTGGATTTTTGGTGACCATCAGGGTAAATACCCCAATAGCGTTGTAAATATAGGGTAAATATTCATAGAAGAGTTCAGGTATTTTATTTTTTATACCGAGTTTTTTTTGTTTATCGAGTCTTCGACAAGCCGAGCGAGTAACTAATGTAACACAAGCAGCACTATAAAATAGCGCCGCAGAAATAAGCATAGGCCATGTCATATTAAAGGTAAGTAAATAACCACTTACAATAAAATACGCGAACGGTAAGTTCTCATAAAGCGTCTTAGGTACAAACAAAACGATTCCAGAAATCAATAAGGTGATAAATTAAGTGTAGGTTGATTTTCAACTTTTGATTGGCTTAATTTTAAACACTGTCACTTTCTATTATTTACCCTCTCAATGAAGCCACCGTCGTACTGATATTAAAATACAACGAGGAAAGACACCGTCATCCTGAACTTTTTCAGGATCTAGTGCTTAGATACTGAAATAAATTCAGCATGACGATCTCAAGAGCCAGTTCTTAAATACGTAAATACAACCCACAAAGACACCGTCATCCTGAACTTGTTTCAGGATCTCGTTGTTGACAAAACAAAAAACAGATACTGAAATAAATTCAGCATGACGATCTTAAGGGCCAGTACTTTATATACGTTGATACTTAAATACTGAAATACAACTCACAAAGACACCGTCATCCTGAACTTGTTTCAGGATCTCGTTGTTGACAAAACAAAAAACAGATACTGAAATAAATTCAGCATGACGATCTTAAGGGCCAGTATTTATATACGTAAATACAATTCACAAAGACACCGTCATCCTGAACTTGTTTCAGGATCTAGTGCTTTAGATACTGAAATAAATTCAGTATGACGATCTCAAGAGCCTGTATTTATATACTTAAGTACTGAAATACTACTCACAAAGACACCGTCATCCTGAACTTGTTTCAGGATCTCGTTGTTGACAAAACAAAAACAGATACTGAAATACAACTCGCAAAGACACCGTCATCCTGAACTTGTTTCAGGATCTCGTTGTTGACAAAACAAAAACAGATACTGAAATACAACTCGCAAAGACACTGTCATCCTGAACTTGTTTCAGGATCTCGTTGTTGACAAAAAAAAATAGATACTGAAATAAATTCAGCATGACGGGATTGAACATCGTCACTCTTTGCCATCCTTGGCACCGTGACATACCGTTCTTCCTGAACATAAAAAAACCGCAATTAAGCGGTTTTTTATTACTTTTAATAATTACATCGGCTAACTAAAGCCTAAGCTATAATATTAAAGCTTGTCAGCATTGTTAGCTAAGTAAGATGCAACGCCTTCAGGAGAAGCAGTCATACCTTTATCACCTTTGTTCCAGCCAGCTGGACAAACTTCGCCGTGCTCTTGGTGGAATTGTAATGCGTCAACCATACGGATCATTTCGTCAACGTCACGACCTAATGGTAAATCGTTAATCACTTGATGACGTACATTGCCTTCTTCATCAATTAAGAAAGAACCACGAAATGCAACACCCGCTTCAGGATGTTCAACATCGTACGCTTTACAGATTTCATGCTTTGTATCAGCAACTAAAGTATATTGTACTGGGCCAATACCGCCTTCGTTTACTGGAGTGTTACGCCATGCGTTATGAGAAAATTGTGAATCGATAGAAACACCAATAACTTCAACACCACGGCTTTTGAATTCTTCCATACGGTGATCAAAAGCTAATAACTCAGACGGACAAACAAAAGTAAAATCTAGAGGGTAGAAAAACACTACGGCTTTTTTACCTTTAATTGCTGTCGATAACGTAAAGCTATCAACAATTTCGCCACTACCTAAAACTGCTGCTGCAGTAAAATCTGGTGCTGCACGGCCAACTAATACACTCATTCTATTCTCCAATATTTTTATTAAATTGATTTAAATCATAAAACTGACGTACATCTATTATTGAGACGATAAGGTGATTTTCAACTTATTTTCATCTTTTTTAATAAAAAATTTAACTAACGTCAGTTTCAAAAATGATACTAAGCTTTTTCTTCAGAATTATTTTTTTCTGCAGCTTCTTTGATCAAGGTTTGTAATTCACCTTGTTGGAACATTTCCATAATAATGTCACAACCACCGACTAATTCACCGTCAACCCATAATTGTGGGAATGTTGGCCAATCAGCATACTTTGGTAATTCGGCACGAATATCAGGATTTTGTAAAATATCAACATAAGCAAATTTTTCACCACACTGCATTAGTGCTTGTGATGCTTGTGAAGAAAAGCCACAGCTAGGCAATTTAGGAGAACCTTTCATATAAAGCAAAATAGTGTTTTCAGAAAGTTGTTCTTTGATACGTTCAATAGTTTCCATGGGATACCTCTAATTACGACCGAAAAAACCTCGATCTTTACAATATAAAATTTAATGTTTATTACTTTGATTAATGGAGTCTGACACTAAAATAATCAAGGTAATAAAGACTAAAAAGCACTTATTTAGTAGAATAAACAATAACAGGCTTGATATTTACACTGGCAAAACCTATATAAATGGGTACACTAGTCAGGCTTTAATAATACTTGACTAGTTTACTAGGTTTTAACTGGTTTTTAAATAAAAGCACACAACTTCTTTATTTTTGCGCAAAAATAAATTTGTATAACCCATTTCTGGAGAAACTAATGGCTATTGAATTACCCGCATTACCCTATGCACAAGATGCACTTGTACCACATATTTCAGCTGAAACACTTGAGTTTCACTACGGTAAGCATCACAACACTTATGTTGTAAAGCTTAATGGATTAATTGAAGGTACTGATTTTGAAGGCAAGTCTTTAGAAGACATCGTGAAGACTTCATCAGCAGGAATTTTCAATAATGCAGCACAAATTTGGAATCACACATTCTACTGGAACAGCTTAAGCCCTAACGGCGGCGGTGAACCAACAGGCGCTTTAGCTGATGCAATCAATGCAAGCTTTGGTTCTTTCGCTGAATTTAAAACAAAATTTACTGAAAGTGCAATCAACAACTTTGGTTCAAGCTGGACATGGTTAGTGAAAAAAGCAGATGGTAGCCTTGCTATCGTTAACACTTCAAATGCTGCAACACCATTAACTGATGAGAGCGTTACACCGTTATTAACAGTAGATTTATGGGAACATGCTTACTACATTGATTACCGTAATCTTCGTCCAAGCTACATGGCTGGTTTTTGGGCATTAGCTAACTGGGATTTTGCTGCGGCAAACTTCGCTTAATTTATATTCATTAAAGATTAATTTATTAACCTTTAAGTAAGAATTTTATTGAAAACCAGAGTACCTACTCTGGTTTTTTTATGCTTAAAATTCAATAAAAGTGTCCTTTTTCTTTTTAATTCAATATAAAAGATTTTTATATTTTCCTCTTTGCTTACAAAAAAAATCTCTAATTATTCTCAACCTTAAAAAATACCGTCTAGACTTAATGGTAGACATACTCGTTTCAATGCAAAGTTTAGTGTCTTGTTGGGGCGAATATCGATAGTTTCTCGGTCTTATTTGAATGAGTTAAACAATATCGACTTTGTACTACGGTAAGTTTTTACTCATCTGCAAATTTTTTCCTTATGGAGGCAGTTATGAGTATTTTTCAGCATTATCAATCACGTTACGATGAAGCTAAAGAAGAGAACTTTAGTATTCAAGCATTTTTAGCTATTTGTCAAAAAGACAAACTTGCTTACGCCACCGCTTCTGAGCGCTTATTGAAGGCCATTGGCGAGCCTGAAATGATAGACACCTCAAATGAACCTACCTTAAGCCGTATATTTTCTAATCGGGTAATTGCTCGCTATCCTGCCTTTAAGGAATTTTATGGCATGGAAGAAGCTATAGAGCAGATTGTTGCCTACCTTAAGCATGCTTCACAAGGACTCGAAGAACAGAAACAAATACTCTATTTATTAGGTCCTGTGGGTGGAGGAAAATCATCATTAGCTGAAAAATTAAAAGCATTAATGCAGCAAGAGCCTATCTATGTGCTCAGTGCTAATGGCATAAGAAGCCCGGTAAATGACCACCCTTTTTGTTTATTCGACGCAAATGCAGATGGTAAGATATTAAAAAAAGAATATAAAATACCAGAACGTTATTTAAAGACCATTATGTCGCCTTGGGTGGCTAAAAGGCTGCATGAATATCAAGGTGATATTGCAAAATTTGAGGTGGTTAAGTTATATCCTTCAATTCTTGATCAAATAGCCATTGCAAAAACAGAGCCTGGCGACGATAACAATCAAGATATTTCAGCCCTGGTTGGTAAAGTTGATATTCGACAGTTAGAGCACTTTTCACAAAATGATCCTGATGCCTATAGCTATTCAGGCGCATTGTGTCGAGCGAATCAAGGCATGATGGAATTTGTTGAAATGTTCAAAGCCCCCATTAAAGTATTGCATCCGTTGTTAACAGCAACACAAGAAGGTAACTATAATCCAACAGAAGGATTATCAGCCCTGCCCTTTAATGGCATTTTGCTTGCGCATTCTAATGAGTCAGAATGGCAAACCTTTAGAAATAACAAAAACAACGAAGCCTTTTTGGACCGCGTTTATATGGTCAAAGTCCCTTACTGCATGCGTGTTTCTGAAGAAGTAAAAATTTATAAAAAATTACTCGAAAACAGTGAATTAAAAAATGCACATTGTGCGCCAGATACGTTAGAAACCTTAGCGCAGTTTTCTGTACTATCACGTTTAAAAGATCCCGAGAACTCTAGTATTTATTCTAAAATGCGCGTTTATGACGGCGAAAGCTTAAAAGACACCGACCCAAAAGCTAAGTCGTATCAAGAATACCGTGATTATGCGGGCATGGATGAAGGTATGTCTGGGCTATCAACACGTTTTGCTTTTAAAATATTATCACGCGTTTTTAATTTTGATCATTTAGAAGTTGCCGCAAATCCAGTACATTTATTTTATGTACTCGAGCAACAAATTGAACGAGAGCAATTACCCCAAGAAACAGCCGAGCGATATTTAGAGTTCATTAAAGGTTACTTGTCAGCTCAATACATAGAATTTATTGGCAAGGAAATTCAGACGGCTTATTTAGAGTCTTATTCTGAATATGGACAAAATATCTTTGATCGCTATGTCACTTATGCTGATTTTTGGATACAAGACCAAGAGTATCGCGATGCTGAAACTGGACAGCTTTTCGACCGAGAAGCCTTAAATAATGAATTAGAAAAAGTAGAAAAGCCTGCTGGCATTAGTAACCCTAAAGATTTTCGTAATGAAATTGTCAATTTTGTATTACGTGCTAAAGCCAATAACAACGGTAAGAACCCCAACTGGACAAGTTACGAAAAACTGCGCACGGTTATTGAGAAAAAAATGTTCTCGAATACTGAAGATTTATTACCCGTTATTTCGTTTAACACTAAAACATCGAATGACGACCAGCAAAAACATGACGATTTTATAGAACGCATGATGAGTAAAGGTTATACAAAAAAACAAGTGCGGTTACTGTCAGAGTGGTATTTACGGGTAAGAAAGTCTTCTTAACTTGTACTTTATTGTTTTAAAAAGCCAATAAAGTAGGAGGACAATATGGCGAATTTTATTGATAGACGCTTAAATAGCAAAAACAAAAGCACGGTTAATCGCCAGCGCTTTATTAAACGCTATAAAAGCCAAATAAAGAAATCCGTTGAACAAGCGATTAATAAACGCAGTGTTACTGATGTTGATCGTGGTGAGGACATTACCATCACCAAAAAAGATTTATCTGAACCTGTTTTTCACCAGGGCAAAGGGGGGGTTAAAGATAGAGTTCACCCGGGTAATGACCAATTTTCAACCGGCGATAAAATCAAACGCCCTCCACAACAGCAAGGACAAGGTAGCGGTAAAGGTGATGCCAGTAACACTGGTGAGGGAGATGATGATTTTATTTTTTCTATTTCTAAAGATGAATATTTGAACTTACTTTTTGAAGATCTTGAGTTGCCAAATTTAGAAAAGAACCAATTGGATACGTTAATTGATTATAAAACTGTTCGATCGGGTTATTGTGCTGAAGGCGTCCCCTCAAATATAGATATTGTAAAGTCGCTACAGGGATCAATAGCAAGACGTATTGCCATGACATCAACCAAGCGTAAAGAGTTAAAAGTCCTTGAACTCGCCTTAGCGGCATTAATGGCTGATAAACATGATCATGTCCAAAAAATTAAAGACCTAAACAATCAGATCGACATGCTTAAAGGTAAAATCAGTAAAGTCCCTTTTATTGACACCTTTGATTTACGTTTTAGAAACTATGCAAAACAAGCCCTACCTACATCAAAGGCGGTGATGTTCTGTTTAATGGATGTTTCTGGCTCTATGGACCAAGCCACTAAAGATATTGCCAAACGATTTTATCTCTTATTGTATTTGTTTCTCACCCGCACCTATAAAACGATTGATGTGGTCTATATTCGACACCACACGCAAGCAAAAGAGGTTGATGAAGAAGAGTTTTTTTATTCGCAAGAAACTGGCGGCACTATTGCTTCAAGTGCATTAGATTTAATGATTAAAATAATGGATGAGCGTTATAAGGAAAGCGAATGGAATATTTACGCCGCACAGGCCTCTGATGGAGATAACTGGGCCGATGACTCTCCTCGTTGTCAAAAATTACTCACAGAGCATATTCTACCTAAAGCACGCTACTTTAGTTACATTGAAATATCACAACGACCTCATCAAACACTTTGGCAGCAATATCAAGAAATTGCAGCATATACAGAACATTTTGCAATACAACATATTAAAAGCGTTGAAGATATTTATCCTGTTTTTAGAAAGCTTTTCAAGAAAAATCAGAGTAAAGCAGCCTAAGTTAATAATGGCAAAGGAGGCAAATAATGAACAAACGTAACCCCTTAAGTGACCAGTGTGACTGGAACTTTGATTTACTTGATCAATATCAAACTGAAATTGCACGGGTTGCAAAGCATTATCGATTGGAGACTTACGCCAACCAAATTGAAGTGATCACCGCAGAGCAAATGATGGATGCTTACGCTAGTGTCGGTATGCCTATTGGATATAACCATTGGACATTTGGTAAAAAATTTATTCAAACAGAGCAAAACTATAAACGTGGTCAAATGGGATTAGCCTACGAAATTGTTATCAATTCTGATCCTTGTATTTCATATTTAATGGAAGAGAATTCTATGACCATGCAAGCACTCGTTATGGCACATGCTTGTTACGGACATAATTCTTTTTTTAAAGGTAATTATTTATTCCAAACCTGGACTGATGCGAGCTCAATAATTGACTACTTATTGTTTGCTAAAAACTACATTAGCGAATGTGAACAAAAATTTGGCATTAGTGAGGTTGAATCATGCTTAGATGCTTGTCATGCATTAATGAATCACGGTGTTGACCGCTATAAACGTCCACAAAAGATATCATTAGAGGAAGAGTTACAACGTCAAAAGGACCGTGAAGCATATTTACAATCGCAGGTGAATACATTATGGCGAACATTACCCAAAAACAAAGATGATGCTAAGGATAAGAAACCGACATTTCCAAATGAACCGCAAGAAAACATTTTATATTTCATTGAAAAATATGCGCCCTTACTAAAACCATGGCAAAGAGAAATTGTACGCATTGTTCGAAAAATCTCGCAATACTTTTATCCGCAAAAACAAACACAAGTCATGAACGAGGGCTGGGCCTGCTTTTGGCATTACACACTGCTAAACCATTTATATGATGAAGGCTTAGTTACCGATAAGTTCATGATGGAATTTTTACATAACCATACCAATGTTGTCGCTCAACCCAATTACAACAGTCCTCATTATTCTGGTATTAATCCTTATGCGTTAGGCTTTAATATGTTTATAGATATTAGAAGAATATGTGAACACCCAACAGAAGAAGATAAACGATGGTTTCCAGAAATAGCCAATAGTAATTGGTTAGATACTTTACATTTTGCCATGAAAAATTTCAAAGATGAAAGCTTCATTAGTCAATATTTATCACCAAAACTAATGCGCGATTTCAAGTTATTTTATTTACACGATGATGAAAAAGAAAATTTTATTGACGTGGCGGCTATTCACAATGAAAGTGGCTACAAAAAAGTAAGAAGCGCGTTATCTGAACAGTATAATTTGAGTAATCTAGAGGTTAATATTCAGGTAACAAATGCTGATGTTGATGGTGACCGATCGCTAACATTGAAATATACACCACACCAAAATGTTCCGCTAGACGATTCAAAAGATGAAGTGATGAAACATTTATATACCTTATGGCAATTTGACGTGCGGTTAGTACAGAACAATGAAGAGGGGGATGAAGAAGTTATTGCACAATATCCAGAATGAGAGAGCAGTGAAGATAATTAAAAGGCAAGTTAACCCTTGCCTTTTAATCACTATAGATAATTTATTCAGATAGCTCTTTTAATACGTCATCTTTAAGTTCTAGCCAAAGCTTACCTGACTCGATACCATATTTACGTACGGCAAATATAGACTCATCAAACTTATCTTCGCTAGCTAATTCAATTAATTTCTTATAATAGACTCGAGATATCTCACGACCTTTAGGATGAGAAAAATATAAAGTACCTAGACGAGAATATAAGCCTCTAAAGCCATTTAAGATTAATAAATAGATAGAATTTCCAGAGGCAACCACCAACTCTTTATTTAATCGATAATCAAACTCGGCAAAGGCTTCTCCGTTATCTTCTACATCTTCATAAGCTTTAATGAGCTCAATCACCTTTTCAGCATTATTTTTAATCGCGCCACGAATATAAATGGCGCTAATATTTGTCCGAGCTGACATTAAATTGTCAACCAGATCAGGTATGCCTTCTTGATCGAGTTGAGCCAAGGTTTCAAGAATATTTAAACTAGAGGTTTCCCAAAAGTTATTCACTTTGGTGGGTTTACCGTGCTTAATAGTCAACCAGCCATCTCGTGCTAAGCGCTGTAAAACTTCACGTAATGTTGTACGCGTAACGCCAATGAGTTCAGATAACTCTCGTTCAGCCGGAAGTATAGAACCGGGGGGGAAACCACCGTTCCAAATAGACTCAACAATATATTGCTCTGCAAACCCTGCTGGGCTATGTGCTTTGATAACCATACTGCTCCACACAATATCTTAATCTTAAAATTTTAACTGATTGTACCAGAACATCTATTTGGCACAAGCGGATAAATTCGACGTTACTGTCAACGTTGGTCACTTATGTGGATACTCAGTGGCAACCTCACACTATATTTTGTGAAAAACAACAGAGTTAATCCCTGTTTATTAGCGGCTGTAGAGAGATAAGCCTTTAATTTAAGAATAATAAATAATTTTATTTGTAGATAAAGTCAGTAAGTCAAAATGCAATTTACTATTTTATTTTTAAGTCAATACTGAACTAGCGTCTAAAAAACTATTAATATTTAAAGCTAATGCCTGATAAGAAGCGATGAGTTAAGTCACGAAAGCCCCCCTAATAAATTTTTATCTTATTAAAGTACTTATTATGCATAAACATCGATTAACTCAATAATTTAGCAATATTAACATGCTATATTCTGCGAAATAGCATGGAAAATCTAGAATTAGCTTGCTCATTGTGAATTTATAGCTCAATCGATGGTGTTTAACGCGGGGCTAAAGTGTGTATTTATAAAGGCAATATTTAATTTAATACTGCAGAGTCGAAGCATTTCAAGCAAAACGGCAATTCAATAAATATCACTGCGGCTAAGTTATTAAATAATATAAAGGACTCATGCCTTATATTCTCAGAAGAAAAGGCCACGATTACGCTATAAAGATAGATTATTTACAAGCTTTTCAATGGTACTTAAACTACTATGCATTTTTTATCAAAATAACAGAAACAAGATCCATTCAAGGCGAGACACAATTCGTCATATACTTAAAATAAACAGGTCAATTATGCAACAATCCTTCATGAGTGCATTTTATAAAAACTTTCTTGGCAACTCGCCTGAGTGGTACAAGCTGGCAATTATCTCATTCTTAGTGATTAACCCTATCCTCTTTTTCTATGTTGACCCCTATATTGCAGGTTGGGCATTAGTCATAGAGTTTATATTCACTTTAGCAATGGCATTAAAATGTTACCCGCTGCAACCCGGCGGTTTATTAACGATTGAAGCTATTGCCATAGGGATGACTTCACCCGCTCATGTAAAACATGAATTAATGATTAACTTCGAAGTACTTCTGCTGCTGATTTTTATGGTTGCTGGAATATATTTCATGAAGAGTTTGTTGCTCTTTTTGTTCACGAAAATAGTCACTAAGATCCGTTCAAAAATAGTGGTGTCATTATTATTCTGTTTTTCAGGGGCATTTTTATCAGCCTTTTTAGATGCATTAACCGTCATTGCGGTAATAATCAGCGTTGGCCTAGGTTTTTATTCTGTCTATCATAAAGCTGCCTCTATAGGTGAAGACCATCCCCATGACAATCCCGATGATGATGATATAAAAAGCGATTTACAAAGCTTTAGAGGATATTTACGTAACCTATTGATGCACGCGGGTGTTGGTACAGCTTTAGGTGGTGTATGTACTATCGTGGGCGAACCACAAAATTTGATTATTGGTCAGCAAGCCGGTTGGGATTTCATTGAATTCACCATTCGGATGTCACCCGTTACTATTCCTGTATTTGTTTCAGGTTTAATCACATGTGCTTTATTAGAAAAGTTCAAATGGTTTGGTTATGGTTTTGCCCTGCCAGAAAATGTTTATCAAATATTACGTGACTTCGACATTGAAGAAAGTAAAAAACGCAATAAAAGTGATAATGTAAAATTAGTCGTGCAAGGATTAATCGCCGTTTGGTTGATTGTTGGTTTAGCATTACATTTAGCGCCAGTTGGCTTAATTGGTTTATCCGTTATTATACTTGCAACCGTTTTCACAGGTGTAACTGAAGAACATCAAATTGGTCATGCTTTTGAAGAAGCATTACCTTTTACCGCGCTATTAGTGGTGTTTTTGTCCATCGTTGCCGTTATTGTTGACCAACAATTATTTACGCCCGTCATCACTTGGGTATTAACTTTTGAAGGTAACATGCAATTAGTCATGTTTTATTTAGCTAATGGCCTATTATCTATGGTCAGTGACAACGTATTTGTTGGCACGGTATACATTACTGAAATTGAAAAAGCACTTTCTTCAGGAATAATAAGCCGTGACCAATTTGATTTACTTGCTGTTGCTATTAACACAGGCACTAACTTGCCGAGTGTTGCTACGCCAAATGGCCAAGCTGCGTTTTTATTCCTATTAACTTCAGCGCTTGCTCCCTTAGTTAGATTGTCATATGGTCGTATGGTTATTATGGCTTTCCCTTATACTATCGTATTGACCATTATTGGTTTACTTGCTATTTCTTCAGGTCATTTGGAGCAATCGACACAAGATTTTTATGACTCGGGTTTAATTCAGCATCACATGACTGAAGGTGGGGCTTCATCTTCACAAGAACACTAAAGTTAACATCTAGTAGTTTTACTGTTAACTTGTATCAATAAAGCGCCCTTATGGCGCTTTATTTATACTAATGATACAAGTCATTTTTGTGCAAAAAACTAAGTGCTAGCAACTATCACGCTAATGTCACTATCACATCAATTTAAGTATCAATATGTGATGATGCCTATAGTTAACTAGATAACAATCTAAAATAACAATCTAAAATAACAATCTAAAATAACAACATTGAACATGATTAAGGAAAACTTTTGAAATTTTTAAGTGATTTATCAGTAAACACTCGCGCTTGGCAATTACTTAGCCTAACCGTTTTTGGTTTAGAATTATCGGCTCTTTATTTTCAATACGTAATGGGCTTAGCTCCTTGTATTATGTGTATTTACCAACGTACAGCACTATGGGGAATATTCTTTGCTGGCATAGTTGGCAGCATGGGCAATAAAAATACTCTCTTACGCTCAGTCGCATTGACACTCTGGGGTGTTAGCGCTATATGGGGGTTATTGATTGCCATTGAGCACGTTGAAATTCAATCAGCTACATTATCATTTCTCTATAGTTGTGAGTTTGTACCTAACTTCCCAAGTTGGGCCCCTTTACACGAATGGTTACCTTCTTTGTTTGAAGCAACAGGAGATTGTGGTGACATAAATTGGCAATTCTTCGGTTATACTATGCCACAAATGATGATTGTTGTTTTTGGTGGTTTTACTGCTGCGCTAGTGGTAATTGTATTAGCTCAACTGATCAATAAAAAATCACTGTGATCATTTAAAATGTCGATTTACTCGCTGCTTTTAATAAAGGGTCACAGAACACAGTAGTCAAATTATAAGGCCTTTAATGGCCTAACTAATCTCATTGTATTAAACAATAGCCTCACAATGGGGCACTTACTGCTTAAGTGATAAAATCATGTCTATATTACTCACTGTTATCGTATCAACATTTCTTGCTGGTTTGGCTATGCCACTTGGTGCTGCCCTTGCCTGCTTCGAAAAGATTGGCAATGACTGGCTTGAACAAGAGCTCAGACATAGCGTTATGGCTTTTGGTGGCGGAGCGCTGTTGTCGGCAGTTGCCTTAGTATTAGTACCTGAAGGAATGGAAAATCTTGATATATTACCCGCATGCATTTGGTTTATTGTTGGCGGGCTTAGCTTTATGGCACTAGATATTTATCTAAAAAAAATAGATACACCTGCCAGTCAACTAGCAGCAATGCTTGCTGATTTCATTCCAGAATCAATAGCACTTGGAGCAGCATTCGCAACAGGAAGTAGTAGTGCATATTTGCTAGCTGGTTTAATTGCCTTACAAAACTTACCTGAAGGATTTAGCGCTTATCGTGAGTTAAGTGCATCTTCAAGTTATAAACCGCAAAAAATTATCATGGTCTTTGCTTTAATGGCAATACTTGGGCCTATCGCCGCAGTTTCTGGCTATTTATGGCTATCTGAGTCCCCCAAGATTATTGGCGCGGTTATGCTTTTCGCTTCAGGCGGAATTCTTTATTCAATATTTCAAGATTTGGCACCACAAGTAAAACTAGAAAATCATTGGGCTCCACCGATGGGCGCTGTGTTAGGCTTTACTCTCGGCATGTTGGGGCTAATGTTAACGGCAACATAAATCATAATGGCGTTATAATAGAAGCATAATTTGCCATTACATTTATGCTAGGTAATTAAGATAAAGGGGCTAAAATTTAGCCCCTTACTTTTGTTATAACAAAAATAAATAGCAAACAATTGCGATTAAACAAGACAAGATAAAACTTAATATTGCCCCTTCTTTCACCATATCTTTAATTTCAAGTTCACCGGTACCATAAGCAATTGCATTAGGCGCAGTAGCAACAGGCAGCATAAAAGCGCAACTCGCGCACATAGCGGCGGGCACCATTAATACCATAGGATCGTAACCAGCAGAGGTGGCAACGACAGCCAAAATAGGCATAAGTAAGGTTGCTGTCGCGGTGTTACTGGTAATTTCTGTGAGGTAAGTAACCACTAAACAAATTGTCAGTATCATCACAATTACCGGTAAATTAGCCAACGAAGACAGCCATTCGCCTAGTATCTGGCTTAAACCTGATTCAACAAACCCTTTAGCAATGGCAATACCGCCAGCAAATAACAGCAACATTCCCCAGGGTATTGATTTAGCAGTGTCCCAATCAAGCAGGCGCGAGCCCTTACCATTAGGGATTAAAAACATTAACACCACGGCAAATAAAGCGACGGTGCTGTCACCCGCAATTTGAACATTTAATAGGTCACTCCAGCCACCAAAGGGCTCTGAGCGAGTGATCCATGCGAGTGCTGTAAGGCCAAAAACCCACAGTGTTCTTTTTTCTTCACTTCGCCATTCGCCTTGCGCGGGTAACTTTATTTCATGGTCGAGTTTTACCTTTCTTGTTAGCCAGAATGCCATAATAGGTAAAGCGATTAACACTATCGGGACGCCTATTTTCATCCATGATAAAAACCCAAATTCTCGGCCTGTATTTTCTTCATATATGCCCATAAAAATAACATTGGGTGGCGTACCAATCGGGGTACCAATACCGCCAACCGACGCAGCATAGGCAATACCTAAAATTAAAGCGACTTTAAGTTCTTTGTTATCTACATGAGTAAGTATAGCTAATGCAATCGGCAGCATAATTAACGTCGTTGCGGTATTTGAAATCCACATACTTAATAAAGCAGACGCTAACATAAAACCAAAGACTAATCGCCGCCCACTTGATACGCCAACTAACTTAACCATGTAAACAGCAAGTCTTTGGTGTGCTCCACTTTTCTCTATCGCTTTAGAGAGCATAAATGCCCCCATTAACAATAAAATAACGTGACTACCTAATGATGAAGCTACTGTTTTATGATCAACAACCCCCAATAATGGCAGCAAAGCGAAAGGGACTAAAGATGTAGCAGGAATGGGGATCGCTTCACTAACCCACCAAATAACGGTGAGTAATGTTATTGCCGCCGCAGTTGCGGGTTTTTCTGCTAAGCCTAACCAAAGTAGCAAAAAGTAAAAACCAAAGGCTAGTGCGGGTGCTAAGACAATAAAACTTTGTTTAGTTAACTTCATTTAACTCTCTATTTTTATTATTTTTAAGAGGACGACAAAATTATTTTATAAGTATTCGGCTAATGCTTGTCGAGCATGTTGCCAATGAGTATTCGCCTTTAACTCACTGAGCCCACTCGTAGACGTTTTCAATAAACGTAATAAGCGCTGATTACTTTTTTCATCAATAGTGATATTGGCATGGTCAATGACATCTATACAGCTATCTCGGTTATTACACAGTAATAGCATGTCGCAACCTGCTTGTTGGGCTGCTTCAGCACGTTCAACATAACCACCAACACATGCAGCACCTTCCATCGATAAATCATCACTGAAAATAACGCCACTAAAACCAAGTTGCTTACGCAAAATATCTTTGAGCCAGTAAGGAGAAAAACCGACAGCTTCGCGGTCAACGTCAGGGAAAATAACGTGGGCAGGCATTAATGCATCGACCTTATTGCGATTAATTAACGTTTTAAAAGGTAACATATCAACAGCGAATATTTCATCACGTGAACGAGAGTCAATAGGTAAAGCAAGGTGAGAATCAGCTTCAACACTGCCATGACCAGGAAAATGCTTACCCGTAGCTTTCATACCAACCAAATGTAAGCCATCGACAAAAGCACTAGCGAGTTGACAAACAATTTCTGGATTTTTATGAAAAGCTCTATCACCAATAACAGCACTAATATCGTTAATATCAAGAATAGGTGCAAAACTGATATCAATACCGACGGCTTGAACTTCTAATGCCATTAATATTGCACTTTGTTTAGCCAGCTCTTGCGCCACACTAATATTTTCTTCGGCAAAGTGCCAAATCTTACCCATTGCCGGAATAAGAGAGAAGCCATCACGAAATCGCTGAACTCGACCACCTTCATGGTCAACGGCAATAATCAATGGCTTTTTAGCGGCACGGCGGATATCAGCAGTCAATTCTGCTATTTGTTCAGGGGATTCATAATTACGAGTAAATAAAATTAACCCGCCAACAAGAGGATGTTGCAGAAGCTCTTTGTCTTCTGCCGTTAAAGATGTGCCAAGCACATCTAGCATAATAGGACCCATATACACACTTTGAAGATGATAAGTTTTTGATGTTGCTACTTTACCTAAATCAATAGTAATTACAAAGGCTGATATTGATATATAACGGTGATACCTGAAAATTATCGCTGACAGATTGAAGTATCACGGATATATCATATAAAAATGATAAAAGAGTAAGATTAAAGTAAAGGAGCAGCAACACCTGCGGCGACATAAGGGATAACTTGTTTAATCACGCCGGCAATGTCCATATTACGATCAAAATCACTTTTAGCGATATCAATTAAAGCATCACTCGAAGACATGGTAAAAACCACTGTGCCCATAGTGAAGTGCAAACGCCAAAACATTTCTTCAGCAGTAAGCTCTGGATAAGCTTTTTGCACCGCTTTAACAAAGTTATTAATAACGCCTGGGTATTGTGTCGTTAAGAACCAACGCAAAAAGCCTTGGCTATCGCTATAACCTCGTCCTAATAATTGTAAAAAATTACTGGTACCATTTTCTTTAAATTCATTTAATGATAACAAGGGTTCAATAAAAGCTGAAAACACTTCAAGTAAGGTTAAATCATCTTGTTCGCATATATTCACTAGCGATAATTCTAAACGAGGTGAAAGCTCGTTCATATAACGAGACATTACTGATTTTATTAACTCTTTTTTAGAGCCAAAATGGTAATTTACTGCGGCTAAATTAACTTCTGCTTGGCTAGTAATTTCTCTTAATGATGTACCATTAAAACCTTGCGTTGCGAATAATTTTTCTGCTGCATCTAAAATTTTGTTTTTTGTACTCATGTGCCAACGGTACCTCTTACCTGCGCCCTAAATGAAAATATTCATCATTAATTAAGCCTAGTTTAAACAAGCGTTTGAAATAACGCAACAATGAATATACAAATCAATAAATTTACATTTAAATTCAACAAGATAGCCTTTGTTTTGGTATGACCACCTCCTCTATTACCTATTCACAGCCAGATGAATATGGCAACGATCACAATACAGACCAAACGTTGTTATATTCGTAAAAAACGCAACGTAGACCTTTACGCTTTATTGAAGAGAATATTGAAGCGTACAAAGTACTGGAGATGACGATCAGTTCAGTCCAAGAATAAAAGTTAAGCCCTAGCATTAAATTCTACGTTTATAAGCCTAATTTAACCTTAATCACATTCGCTAAGGTTAAGTTTTACACACTGAAAGTAAAGAGCATAATATGGCGATATAAAGCACTCAACGTAAAAGTGTTTAGTGCTTTTTATCGAAACAACTAAAACGTTTAGATACGTTGATACTTCCCTACTGGTTTATCTGATTTAATCTACATCGGTTATCTTTAATCTCGACTTTTATTTAACGTTAATCGCGTTAACGTTTGCCCGTTAATTACCTAGTAAGATAATGTTCAAACTTACTTAATCACAGAGTATTGTAAAAGTTTGATCAGTTTTTGCGGTCAAAGCTTTAAGCTGACTAGACAATTTTATATACTGGCGATTCATTATCTATTAATAATAAAAATATAAGACTGTTATGATAAAACTATTCAAACAAACAAGCGTAGCCTTGTGTGTATTGGCCTCACTTACTGCATGTAATGATGAAAATTCTACACAAACTGAACAAGCACAAACGCAAGTAGCTCCAGCATTAACAGCAAAAGATGCGAATGTATTTCTTAACGCTACCGAAAAAGAATTAATCGCTCTAGGTATTGAGGGGAGCCGTGCCGAATGGATTTATTCAAATTTTATTACCGATGATACAGCCGCCCTATCTGCGGCAGCAAACCAAAAATCAACAGAAGCTGGCGTTCGTTTCGCTATGGCAGCGGCTAAATTTGACGATGTCGATGTTACAGAGACACAACGTAGAAAATTAAATACCTTAAAGCAAAGCTTAGTTATGCCAGCGCCACAAGATTCTGAAAAGTCAGCTGAACTGGCAAAAATTGGCTCTGAACTTGGCGGCATGTACGGTAAAGGAACATACACGACCCAAGCTGGAAAAAAATTAAGCTTGGGTGAAATGACTTCGACGATGGCAACATCACGTGATTACGACGAATTGCTAGAAATGTGGCAAGGCTGGCGAACAATTAGTCCAGAGATGAAACCTTTATTTGTTCGTCAATCTGAATTAGGCAATGAGGGTGCACAAGGGCTAGGCTACAAAGACTTAGGCGCCATGTGGCGTTCAAACTACGATATGCCTGCTGACGATTTCGCTAAAGAACTTGACCGTTTATGGGGACAAGTAAAGCCCTTGTACGATGACCTTCACTGCTATGTTCGCAGCGAACTAGGCAAAACCTATGGAGAAGATAAGGTAGCACAAGACCAACCTATTCCCGCTCATTTGTTGGGTAATATGTGGGCACAATCATGGGGGAATATCTATGAGTTAGTTGCTCCTGAAAATGCAGATCCAGGTTATGATGTTACCGAGCAGTTAGCTGCAAATAACTATGACGAAATTAAAATGGTTGCAGGGGCTGAAACCTTTTTTACATCTTTAGGGTTCGATGCATTACCTGAAACATTCTGGACGCGATCATTATTTACTAAACCAGCAGACCGCGATGTTGTTTGTCATGCTTCCGCTTGGGATCTTGATGCAAAAGATGATATTCGCATTAAAATGTGTATTCAAAAAACCGGCGAAGAGTTCAACGTTATTCACCACGAACTTGGTCATAATTTCTATCAGCGCGCTTACCAAGATCAACCCGTTTATTTTCAAAATAGTGCCAACGATGGTTTTCATGAAGCGATTGGTGACACCATTGCACTTTCAGTAACACCTAAATACTTGAAAGAAATTGGCTTAATCGACACTATCCCTGACGAATCAAAAGATATTGGTTTATTAATGAAAATGGCGTTAGAGAAAATAGCCTTCATCCCCTTCGGCTTAATGGTTGATCAATGGCGTTGGAAAGTCTATTCAGGAGAAATTACACCAGAGAATTACAATACAGCTTGGTGGGAATTACGTCAAAAGTATCAAGGCATTGCTGCACCCGTAGCTCGTGAAGTTGATGCATTTGACCCCGGTGCGAAATACCATGTGCCTGGTGGCGTACCTTACAGTCGATATTTCTTAGCGCATATTCAACAATTTGAGTTTCATAAAGCGCTTTGTGAAATATCAGGTAATACCGATCCCATTCATCGCTGTTCAATTTACAACTCTAAGGCTGCCGGTAAAGCACTTAATACCATGTTAGAAATGGGCTCTAGTCAGCCTTGGCAAGAAGCTTATAAAGTGTTGACTGGGAGTAAACAAATGGACGCAACCGCAGTACTCGATTACTTTGCTCCTTTACAAGTCTGGTTAAAAGAGAAGAACAAAGGCAAGCAATGTGGTTTCTAATCTTTTAATGCCATTATAATTTTTTATGACAAAAGCCTGATAATTGACTTATCAGGCTTTTTTATTGGGGAGAATGGGAACTAAAATAATTACTTAAAGTATTGGATGACTTCATAGGTAACATTTAACAACGTCGCTTGCTTGATTTTTATTTCAGCGCCTTTGAAATTAAATAGGATATGCGCACCTTCTTTATTTTCTATAGAAAAATCTTGGCTAAAAGTCGCTTTAGCCATGTTTGCTGAGTATTCAGCATAGTTAAAGTTAATTTTACCGTTTGATAATCCTTTATAAGAGAGTGTTTTTCTGAAATAGCCTTTCTCAGGGGTCTTACTGTTATCGCTAAAAATATTATAAGGGATATTTAAAGTAACACTTTCATCGCCAGCAAAAGTTCCCAATTCAAAATACCCATCTTTGTTTTCATCAAATAAACAAAATTTAACCAAACCATCATCATATTCAGCGTCATTAAAACAAGCGGCATTGCCCCCTGAGCGACTCATGCCTAACAGGGTGGTTTTTCCTTTGCTTAATCCTGGGTGTTCATCGTAAATAAATTTAATATGAGTAAGTAAACTAACAGACTGCGTTTTTTTTTCTAAGTAGCTACCTGACACTTTAGTTAATAAGTTATCACCTATGTCTACTGTAAATTCATCGGCTAACTCAGGGCTGTTTTTTTTAGCATTAACCACTATCGCGTCACTAGACAAGTTCTGATAAACAGGTAAAGAAGAACAAGCACTCACTATTACACTACCAGCAACCCAACAAACAACAGGTAAAAAACGCCTCTTTATTCTATTCATCCATAACCCTTTATCCAAAAATAATAATATGATGAGTAAGGTAGCTTAAACCTAAACTTTACGTCAACCAATCTGTACAAGTAATTGCCTTAGATATATTTTATCAACACAGAAAGTAATATTTCAACCGACAGGTCTAAACTTAATAAAGGGAAGGTTTAATTGTATTAACAAAAACTAAAAAAAAGCGCTAATAATGAATAGCATTGAAAATTTTATCTGGAGTTGAGTTATCACAAAGAAATAACCGCACTAGTGCACGGTTATTTAACAAGTTATCGCTTACTTTTAAGTATTGGTTAATACTTTTATTATTGCCCTTCAGGTCTTAAATAAGCCAAATCATCTTCATCGTCAGCATGAAAGTCATAGCCACCGTCAAAGTCGCCATTGAGCTCATTAGCAACAGTGATAGGCAGTTCTAATATCTCCTGAATATAAATAGAGAGATTTTCCTGTTGATCAATAATGCCCTTAAGTTCAGTGAACGTTAATAACTTTATATCTTGCAGGTAACCTTTAGTTAAAACTGATAATTGTTCAGTAAAACTGGCAATACAAGTATCGACTTTAGTCAGTAGGGCCTGTTTATCTGTTTTGGTCAGGTAAGTATTCAACTGCTCGTACAAACTTGTAGTAAAAACTTTTTTATCACTATCAATAAGTAATAATGCAATGGCGGTGTTTAGAAATTTTTGTAATTCAAACAACAATACCTCTTCATCATCGTCAACAAGTAAACTGGTTGCACAATAATCTGTGGCAATGCTTTTATAAACTTGTAATAACTTGGCACTTTTATACCCTTCATTAACTAACGCTGTATGCATTACTCTGATATCAGTTGTATCATTGATGGCTAAAGCGTAACGGCGAATAGATATTTCTTCGAAGTATGAAGGGGATATTGTTTTTAATTGAGCATACTTTGCCCAGCCTGCCCGAAAGCAATAAACAACACCTTGGCTTTTTAAAATTTCTTTTGCCTTATCTGTGTCGTTATCACAAAGGTCTAACAAACCTAAATTACTCATTCCCAGAACAATTTCACAGCCTTTTTTAATTTGATCAGCATAAATTATTGATAGATTATCAGACGCTATTCTCAAAGACATATCAGATAACTGTTGCTTGGTTTTATGCATAAATTCAGGCGTAAAAAAACCTTCACTTTCGCCGTCTCTTAATACTAAAAGTAAAAACGGATAATTTCTTAACTCTGCAATGTTCATTGATGAATTCCAATCAATTAAAGCGGTTATTATAAGCTAAATAAATACGGTGGCAGTTTAGCGTTAAAGAGGCGCAAACATATCGTCGGTATCCATTTCTACAGCAGTCACTCTTTGTTTATTTGCATTTTGCTTTAATGCATTCTCTATATTATCGAGTGTGCCATTGGTACTAACCGTCATTACTTCACGATAAGCTTCTTCGCTTAAGGATTTTATTTTCATTAATAATTCTTCAATACTACCAGAGGTTTGTTCTTCATCTTCTTCAATTTCTGAAAAATCATGGCCGATGAATGGTAAAGACAAGTATAAAAGACCAAAGTCGTCTTCAACTATCGCCGTTAATACTTCTCGTTGTTTTTCTTCATCATCAGAAGAAAGAAATATTTGCGTTAACAAACTATGCGCTTCTGTTTGTGCACAAAAGACGTGGTCTTCATCAATATTTTGCCAGTAAGATGGTTCAACATTTAAGAGTTGTTTTATTGACTCAGCATCCATTAACCATGTGGCAATAGAGGGAATGGTGGCATCGTGCTCTCTGACAATTTTTGCTACCGTTAAAATATCCATCTCGGTTAACACTGCCAGCATTTTTTCGTCGCCGTGCTCAGAGGCAATAGCCTCTAATGAAGTGCCTGCACGTCTACCGCTGTGTTGTGCTTGTTCTATAATATCGCTAGCTAGAATTAATGCATTTTTTGTCAAGTTGATTCCTTAAAACTTATATTTATTTGTCGATTATTTCGGTTTTTAATGGTGAGTTAAACTTAATTATACTCTTATTGATTAAGCTTAGTAGTTCTCATCATAATCATTAGATTCATCGTCATCATCGACTTGAGCGTAATCATCTTCTTCGGCTTTTAAGGGCGTTGCATCATAACCATTATAGAAATGAATCAGCAAAACAGCTTTTTTCAAGTCGTTTTCAGCATGCGCCATTATTTCAGTAATACATGCTCGAGCATCAGCATGAACGCCGACAAAAGGCTTAACGTCAGCCCACTCTGGTTCATCGTTAAGCTCGATTGTCGATAAATTTTTACTATTGATTCTTACCTTAGTTGAGATAGCCATCGCCAACTGATCAACCATGCCATTAAATAATAAAGGCATTTGCTTTAATTGTTCAAACAAATTTGATAAATAATTTGATAATAGATCAGGATTTTCTGGATCCGATAATGAATTCATATTCTCTAAATACATAGAGAAATCATCCGTTAAATATTCTGGTAAGTTAGTTTGGGATTGCATACAAATCTCCTAGTAAAAAGGCTAATTCTGCGCTTGATTAAAAGCACTTTGCCAAAAAGAATCAGCAATTTCTCGCGGATCGGTTATTACCGTATAGTTACTTTTTAAATATAATGACCGTTTTTTTGGATCAGAAATAACATCATATGCTTTTTGAATAAGTTGAAACTTTTCTTTGGCTTCAACATTATCATTTCTATCTGGGTGATATTTATTGGCAAGTTTTCGATAAGCTTTTTTAATTTCGATGGTGGTTGACACCCTACTCACGCCTAACTGTTCAAAATAATCCATAAAATTTCAACTACCTTTAGCAAGACAACATAAAAATGACTGTTGACACAATTGGCGCAATTTTACCTTCGCTATTACATAATTAACATCATTATGTTTGCTTATTTTTCGTTTATATTAAGGTATAGAGGTAATCGATTAAAACTAAACGCAAATAATGTTGTTAGGGCTAACTTAAGCAACAGATAGAAACAGTTGCCGACTTTACATTTTTATTATCTCTGGTCTCAAAGCAGCTAATTTAACCAATATTTTATTTTGGGACTGATAAGAGATATCAACATCTTCCATCGCCTCTATTAACAACTCTACCACACGATTAAAATCAGCTTCATTGATATTCATGCCGGTATGAATATCAATCATGCTATCGCCATTATATTTACAGGGACCATTAACCACACCACACAGATGGTTGATAAAACCGTGCTTGAAATGTTTGACGCTCGACTTGGCAAAATAAGGCAGTATTGCTTTATCCTTGACAATTCTTTTTACAAAAGCATCAACAAGTTGTTCTATCCCTTGATGACCGCCAATATCTTGATAAAGTTCATCACTTGGTATTAAATTCTTACTACTACAGCCAAGGCAAAGTTGCAGGACTAGGACAATAAAAAAACCGTTAACATATTTAATCATTAGTAAGATCCCGACAAAGATAAATACCAACCCTTTTGATCGGCTAATGCAGCTATAGTGCCTAAATTAAGATAGGCGAGAGTAACGTTCAAATGTTTGTTTGGGAACCAAGCAACAAAAACATCTTGCCAGTCGTCTTCTCCAAGACCTAAATTGTCTGGTTTATGGCGATATTCAGTGCCAATCGCCAAGTGTTTATTCATTAATACGGCTACTGACATTTCGGTTTGTAATGCACCATTACCTTTTGGGCCACTAAAACCGAGTAACCCCATTTCATTTGCTTTTGTGTAACGAGCAGTGGCATTCCATAACACGTTATAGCCGGCCAACAAACCTAAATGAAGCTTGCTCGCTGCTAAATAAATATCGGTACCTGTGTCATCTTTCGCGCCTAATGAAAAAGCGACATCGGCAGTTGATAGTGATTTGTGCTGTATACCTACTGATAATTGTGGCCAAGTGCTATAAACCAAGTCACCGTACAAACGTACTTTAAGACCTAAAATTTTTTGAGATAAGGTTAATGATAATGGGTCGACCTGAAAATTTTGCTTAGCAAATGAAAACTCGACACGGTCATAAAAATTAATTTGCCCTCCGCAGCTATTTAATTGAAAGTCTTTCACGTTAGCCTGCGAACAAAAGGCAGAAAAGGCTATTTCGTCTTCCGTTGCATAACCCGCTAATTGCGCCCAAGGCACTAGACCACCGCCTCCTGAGCCCTCGACTTGAGAAACACCAGGGGTTGCTAATATTTTACCATTAGCGAAGCTAGTCAAAGGTAAAAGGAGTAATATAAGGCTAAAGAGGCGATTCATAAGTTTTATACCATTCTATAAATTTTTCAGCGCTAACAGGTCTTGATAAATAGTAACCTTGTGCATAGTCACACTGAAAGTCATTTAATAACATTAAGCTTTCTTTGTTTTCAACACCTTCAGCGACCACACTCAGCCCAAGTTTATGACCAAGAGAGATAGTTGAGGCAACAATATCTTGATCTTTCTGGCATTGTTCTAACTTTAAAATGAAGGTTTTGTCAATTTTCAGTTCATCGACGGGTAAACTTTTTAACTTAGCTAATGAAGATTGACCAATACCATAATCGTCGACTGAAATCAGAAAACCTAATGATTTTAGGTGAGATAAACGCGCAACGACTAATGCTTCGTTTTCGGCAATATCTCTCTCTGTTAATTCCAAAGTGATTTGCGATGTTGACACTTCGTGATTATTTACTGTGTTAAGTAAATAATCAACAAATTGCTCATTTTGAATATCTTGTGCGGATAAGTTAATCGCTACCTTAAAACGGTAGCCCATCTTATTCCATTGTTCAGTTTGTTGAATAACTTGTAGGATCACCCAGCGTGTTAAGGATACAATCAAACCGGCCTTTTCAGCTAAATCAATAAACAATTCTGGGTTTACAAAGTTACCTTCTTTATTTATCCAACGAATTAACGCTTCAAGTTTATCAATTTTACCGGTATTCATATTTAATTTTGGCTGATAATTCATGAAAAGTGGACTTACTTCACACTCAAGTGCCTCTTTTAACTCTTCTATTAAGCGCAACTTATAAAGGTAAGCCTCGTCTTCTCCATCTTGATAAAATCGCAATAAGACCTGGTCTTGATAAGCTGAAGCAACTGCCATGGTTGATCGCCTGATCAATCGCTCCGCATCGACACCATGCTCTATAGAGTTGGCGACACCAAAATAAAGTGATAAATTAATTTTAATGTCATCAAGCCAAAAAGGACGATTAAGTTCACTCTGCAGCAATTCGATAAAATGTTTTATTTCATTGGTTTTCTGTATAGGAACAGCCAATAAAAATTCATCTGAATTAGTGCGCGCAGCAATAATATCGTGCTCTAAGTTATGATTTGATTTTTCAATATAGACTAAAATACGGGCAGCAATTTCTTTTAAAATATTATCACCATTAGTCAATCCTATGGTGTCATTAAGTGCCTTAAAGGCTTTAATATTAAAAGTAATCACCACTAAGTGAATATCTTTATTAAAGTAGTCAGCTACTTTCGTTAATGTTTTATGACGGTTGTATAAGCCGGTTAATATATCGCGCTCTGCCTGATAAACAATTGACTGCTCACGATTCTCAATAGCCGCGCCCATCAATGAAAATCCTTGATAAAGTTCGCTAAATTCAACAGGCAAACGGTTGGCCAATTTAGGCACATTAAGTTCACCGCGGCCAATTTTTTTCGTAACTTCCATTAAAATATGTAACGGCGTAGATAAGCCTCGAGATAACAGGCGAGAAAAGGTGATAGCAATAACGATGACAATCACCGCTATTATCAACATAGAAAAAATCAGCCGATTAAAATCACTTTGAATTTGTGTTAAAGGCACAGACAAGGTTGCTTTTATATCTTTAGAACCACCGAAGTTGATGGTTTTGTGGAAGTAATCTGCTCGTGTTAGCAATAAGTTTGGCGACTGTTGTTTAGTGCCTTGTAACAATTGTTTTATAATGTCTTCACGTTCGATACTTGACTCAATCAGTTGATTGTTTTGCACTAATGTTAAGTCTAAAGCGATGAGGTCTTTCAATTTTAATAGTGCAACTTGGTCAAATTCAAAGCCAATCACGGTGTAAGCAATAACTCTTGGCGCCTTAACCGGGACAACAATAACTTGGTAAACTTTATTTTCGATACTTAGAATTTGAGCATGAACCTCCCTAAAAGGAAGTTTAGTAATATTTGCTTGAATTGTTTTTTCATCGAATGAGTGTAATGAACTGGTCGTCGATAACTTACCTTCTAAGTCTAGAATCAACATCAAATCAGCATTGATACGTTTACCGTGATTAAAGAGAACACTCTCCACGGTGTTTTTGTCGCGAGTCGCTACCGCTTGTTTAAAACCAAAGTCTGCGGCTAAAACACTGGCGGTAGTCGTTAACACTCGCTCTTGCGACCTTAATGTTTGGTCGAGTACGTTTTGAGCAAAATACATTTGGCGTTCGATTTGGTTTTCGGCATAATCAGCAAACCTAAACCAATTACTCCCCGTTAAAATAATTACGGTTAATAAAATTAAACTGGTTAATAGCCAAGTAATTTGTGCTTTAAAACTAAACCTAGTGTTCATGGAAAGCTAACTCTTCAAAACTGCCTCTTGCTTGAGGTGCATTTACGTTTATAGTGATAAAAATTTCATTGTTATCAATCATTTTTTGATCAACGGTTAACAGGGTATGTTTTGTTAAACCTACAGTGCTATTAGGATGCCAAATTTTTAACTGGGTATCTAACGCTAATGGTTGCGTTAACAAGACCTCTCCGTTGGTATCACTTAAGTAGGCATTATTTTCATCTGAAACATAAATATAGCCAACCATAGCATCATGGATATTGCAGCCCATGACGACAAGACCTTTATCTTCGAAACGAACCGGACTTTTCGGTTTACCTGAATACAATTTTAATTCAAATGTTTTAGCTAGCGAAAAAGAATAAACATGATGTCTAATATCATCTTTATTGGGAAAGCTAACCTGACTATTAACCGGCACAACTAAAACATGAGGGGAAAATTGTTTGTTTATTTGATCCATCACGTAGATACGATCATCGATTGATTGATTTATAACGGGTTGAGGTATGACATACTCAATAACAGCATCGGGCAGAGGGTCGTTATTTTGATCAACAATTTTTATAAGTGTTTGGCTAAAAGCAGTTTCAAGGAATACTACTGAACAGAAAGATATAACCATAAACAATCGAAACGTAAACATTATCATGATGACCTAAAATGATTTTTTTTCGGTTTTAAATCATACCTGTACATATGACAAGAGTCTAATTTTATTAAGGTAATAATCAATACATCCCCTGTTAACGGTGTAATAACTTATACTTAACGATAATAGTAATGTTAAAAGACTTAGCGCTTTACCTATTAAGCATCAGTAAAAATAATCGTTATCATCAGTTTAATGAGTCCCTGTAAAAATGAACAATATCCTTTGCACAAGTATAAATATAAGTAAAAGAGCATTAGGGGATCACTTGGGAAATAATCATAAGCTACAGTAAAATAAGGGAATCACTTGGGGAGTAATCATAAGCTATAGCAAAATAAGGGGATCACTTGGGGAGTAATCATAAGCTATAGCAAAATAAGCGAGTTACTTAGCTATAGCTTGTCTGGTGATTTTTACTTACACAGTTGCAACACAAACGTCTAAAGATTATTGGCCGTTTAAAATGACTTAATTATCAATTAAACCCAGCAAACCTTTTTTGACAAAGCTAGGTAAGGCGAAGGCAGCAGAGTGAAGCGGAGCATTATAATAATCAAAACTTAAGCCTGACTTTTCAACCCGTTCAGCGTTAAAATCCTTAATAGGATGGTATTGCTTAGACGCAAAAGTAAAACTCCATAAGCCGCCTGGATAAGTTAAATTACTAAAACTATACAAATAAGTTTTAGGAAAGACATTGTTTAATACTTTCAATAGCGATTGTTGAATATCCATAGCATACCAAGAAGACTCTCCCTGGGCAACAACGATACCGTCATCGGCTAAACAGTTAAAAACATCTTTATAAAATGCTTCGCCAAATAAAGGTTGAGCCGGTCCAATCGGATCAGTGCTGTCGACAATAATAACGTCAAACTTCTCAGTGGTTTCTTTAACAAATTGCACACCATCACCGATAATAAGATCTATGCGTTCATCATCGAGGGCTGAAGCGGTTTGTGGAATGTGCTCTTTACAGGCGTTGACAACCATCACGTCGATTTCAACCATAGTACATTTTTTTACCGATAGATGACGAATGACTTCTCTTGCCGTTCCACCATCACCACCACCAATCACTAAAACATTCTTAGGGTTAGGATGCACAAACAAGGGCACATGGCTTATCATATCGTGATAAGCAAATTCGTCTCGCTCGGTGACCATAATCAAACCGTCATTTAGTAACATTTTACCATGACCTTTAGTTTCAACAACATCAACGGTTTGAAATTCACTTTTCCCAGAGAAAAGTACTTTTTCTACTTTAAATTTAATCCCCAAAAAGTCTTCAAACTTTTCTTCTACCCATAAATTAGAGTGCATGGTTTTCTCCTGAAATATCAATCATAATTGGCTCAGCAAAGACTGTCTGTGGCAGAATATAGTTGGCAAAGTTTACTAAATAGCCATTATCAAGCTTTTTACAAACACGTGATTTACTCACATATTGTGTTGGAATTAACACCCTTAATTTTTGCTCAAAAGCTTGTTCATTAAAGCTCATTAAATCAAAAGATTTTGGTGCCAGTATCTCTAAAAGTTTTGGCGCAAGCAAAAGTAAATCTATATTCGATTCAAAGCTAATATAACTACTGTCCATTTGAGGCGTCACATGAATGGTTAAATATTGCTGTTCGTTAATCGCATTAAGTGAATAACCGTAAGGGGAAAAGACAAAGTCATCAATAATAAAGCCAGGTAGAATACTATCAATACACAAAAACTGACGAATTTCTTCAGCTGACAAATTAGCTTGTGTTAAATGTTTCGAAGCCTGCTCACTTATTTGATAGGCGAGTAACTCGTAGGTAATGTCATCAGTATCAGCAGTAAAGTCGTTATCTAAATGAAAAACGTAGTTGTGGTGACTGTCCATTTCACCAAAACGATAAGCCTTACCCGGTAAATATTGATTAATTAATTTGATATCATCACCAAAGCAGCTAGGCTGAGCGTTTGAAAAATATTCGTTCTTACGCTGATAAGTGAGCTGTTTAATCACTTTTGTGCCAAATTTTTGAATAAAAAACTCTACCGCTTTAACTAACTGCGTTTCACCACAGGTTAATATTAATATTCTATCTGACCAGACAAATAAACTCGACTCGGACAGTAAAAAAGCTTTGCAATACTCATTTTCAATCGAAGATAGTATTTGAGCTTGACTACGATTAACTAATGCCGACCAAAATTCGTCGTCAATATCGTTAAGTAAAGAAAGCTGCTTACCATCGATTAAGATTTCAGCTTTTTTTTCTGAACCCTCAAAAAACATAACAACTCCTCATTAAAAAAATAGTGCGTCATTTTACAAATTATTTCATTTTTATCAATAAAATAATGTAGCTAACATCTAAAAAATAAACAACAAGCTTGCCATCCAATAGCCCTACTTTTATTCACAACACTATATTTTATAAATAAAACTATACATTTAGCCTTTATTTTGGATAATTAAGAAAATATTGCCGTTAGGTATCACGACTCGATGAATATGGTTAAAGAAATTAATGTGGGTTTAATATCCCCGCCAACACCTTTTGAAGGAGCTAAAGATAAGCGAGGTATTTTTCAAAATACCAGCCACATCATCGGCTTTGAGTTTGATGGTACCGCATGCTTTAGAAAAGGCACTAAAGCTGGGCCTAACGCACTTCGAGCCGTTTCTGATGGTATTGAATCGTATTCTCCGTATTTAGACGCAGACCTTGAAGATATTTCATTTGTTGATCTAGGTAATTTACCGATTGATTTATCTATTAATGAACAAAGTTGTCAAGCTGATATAGAAAACGCCTATAGTAATGCTAATGATGCTTTTAACACCTTATTTGAAAATGTTGCTTTAAAAGAAAATAATATTCGCATTGTAACCTTAGGCGGCGAACATTCTATTTCTTACGCTCCAATAAAGAAGTATTTGAGCGAATACCCTGACTTGGTCATATTGCATCTCGACGCACATGCTGATTTACGCGATGGTTACTTAGGATATCATTATTCCCATGCCGCTATTATTCGCCGTATTACCGATCATTTTGGTAAAGATAATAAGCTAATACAATACGGCATTCGCTCAGGTACTCGTGAAGAATATCAATGGATGAAAGCACATCAAACACTCAAAAAAAGCAGAGCTGAATTTCTTGCCAGTGTTGAGGCGATTGCACAAGATACTCCTGTTTATTTAACCTTAGATTTAGATTATTTTGATCCAAGCTTTTTTCCAGGTACCGGAACACCTGAGCCAGGTGGAGAAGATTTTCATTCATTGATTAGCTTATGCAAAATATTGCGATCTAAATATTTTGTTGGCTGCGATGTAGTCGAGTTAGCGCCTAAAATTGACAGTACAGGAAATAGTGATGTTTTTGCGGCGAAAGTCGTGCGGGAATTATTACTTTGTTTAGCGGGGCCAAGCACGGCCTAATAGTCGATGAATATCCTAAGAGAACACCTTTAATATAAAGCAGTTACATTAAAGGTGTTCCAGATTACTTAGCCATTAATTAAAAAATGAACATAGATACTGGCGCTATAGCCTAAAGCGATAGCCCAACTCCATTTAAGGTGGCCAACAAACGAGTATTTGCCTTTCGTTTGCCCCATTAAAGCAACACCCGCCGCAGAGCCAACCGACAGTAAACTTCCCCCTACCCCAGCGGTCATTGTAACTAATAACCATTGCTGTAAATCCATCACGGGGTTCATACTTAAGACAGCAAAAACAACAGGGATATTATCAATAATGGCTGAAAGTACGCCGACAGCAATATTGGCATAGGTCGGATCCCAGTTGGTATATAATAAGTCTGATACTAAACTTAAATAGCCCATAAAACCGAGGCCACCAACACACATAACAACCCCATAAAAAAACAGTAAGGTATCCCACTCTGCGCGTGCTATTTTTTCAAAAATATCAAAAGGAACGATATTACCTAACCTTTTCAGGGCTTTTTCATCATGACGGATAGTTGCTAAGGTACGTTTTTTATCTAATGAACGAGGAAGGCTTCTTCTTAAATAAAACCCTAAAAACTTGAGGTAACCTAAGCCCATCATCATTCCTAACACGGGTGGCATGTTAACAACACTATGGGTGGCAACTGACGTAGCTATGGTGAGTATAAATAAGAAAATAATTCGCTTCGCGCCACGTTTTAGCATGAAGTCTTCATCGGTTATAGGTGTTGATCTTTCATTAGAGATAAAAAAGCTCATAATAATAGCAGGGACTAAAAAGTTGACCAGGGAAGGTATAAATAGTACGAAAAATTGCTCAAACTTAACTAAGCCTGCCTGCCATATCATTAAAGTGGTTATATCCCCAAATGGACTAAACACCCCGCCAGCATTAGAGGCTACCACTATATTGATACAGGCAATGTTAATAAACTTAAGGTCCTTAGGAGCCACTTTAAGGACAATGGCACACATCAACATTGCCGTCGTTAGATTATTAGCAAATGAAGAAATAGCGAATGCCATCATGCCTGTTACCCAAAACAAACTGCGTAAACTTAACCCTTTAGAAATCATCCAAACCCGTAAGCTATCGAACACCCCTCGCTCTTCCATCGCATTTATATAAGTCATCGCGACTAATAAAAATAATAATAACTGAGCATATTCTAATAAATTATGATTAAAAGCTTCTTCTGCCGCTTTAGGAATGCCGTGTTGGGTGTAAATCCAACCAATAATCAGCCAAATGACACCAGCCGCGACCAATACCGGTTTTGACTTTCTCAGATGAAGAAACTCTTCACTAATAACCAGTAGGTAAGCGATAATAAAAATCGTTAATGCAGTAAATCCTGCAATAGTGTTAGTGAGATCAATTTCACCGGCTCCAGCGGCAAAAGCAGGTGTTGCAAAGAGGAGCAGCAATACAGTCGTTATTAATTTTTTCACGATATTTCTCTGAGTTAATTTAAAATTTGTCAAAAAACGTTTTATCTCAGCGAGCAGCGCTGCATTAGATATTTCTTTGACAGAGTAGGCAAAGATAATACAAGGCAACGGTCACCATCAAAAAAAGCCTGTGGCTAACGCTTTTAAAGGCTGAAAATTAAAAACAGCCATAATATAAGTATGTTGGGGTTTTATCTGCATGTCTTGCTTACATAAAATAAATATGGGTAAATATCATCAATATATAAGCGTAATTTATCGGTTAATATTTCACACGACAGCCAACAAAACGACAATTATATTCCAATTAAAAGACAATACAATTCTAATTAAATGATAATGAAAATAACATGTCGCTATACAAACATTAAAGGTGGTAAAAACAACAGTCAGACTTACGGTATTCATTGATCATAAAAAGGCGAACTTTGAAAAACTGGCTGCATTAGATGGTGTTAATGCGTCTTAGAAAGCTCGACAAATGATCGGGGAATATATTGAGGAAAAATCAAGAGGAAGTTTGCAAGACGATGTTTTTAAATAAAAAAACTTTAATAGCTTGGTCGTTATCGACTTTTATAGTCTTTATTGTCCCTATAAAGCGCTTAGCTAGGTAGGCTAGTATCGACAGGACTAGTATCTATATTTTCGAGCAAATATAAGGTGAGGTTGTAGCCGAAACCTTAGGTATTTTGTCCTTTTAAAGGGGAATATCTAATAGCTATTCATTATTAAATGACCAAAAATAGCTATTAAATTTTATTATCCCTAGCTTAAATAAACGTTAACATTATTCAGTTTTATAATCTTGAAGGGTCATAACCGCATCATGCAGGCTATCTTGGTTTACTTGGATAATACCGCGCTTAGGTCTGTCTAAATCAATGATAATAAAGACCACCAAGATGATTAAGGTGAATAATAATATCGTGGGAAATGCGGGACGCTTCTTCCCTAACCCGCTATTGTAACCAAGCATGCCGCCAACAGTAACAAAAACACTAAACAACAAAAACAATACTGGTTCGGGCACATGGAGTCTAAGCATAGCCGATCGTTTGTTTTCAATTTGAATCATGCTAGACAATGACTGATAAAAGCCATTTGCAATTAACAGTGATCTTGGACTTTCTAATTCTTGTTGTGCTAATTCAATCAGTTTCGCTTGTGATTTACTGACCTTTTTGTTTACAGCCATACGTTGTTCTGCATTGCTCAAATCTATTTGGCTCAGTGAAATACGTAGTGCTAGATAAGACTCTAATTCATCAAAAACGTCATCTTTTACTTTACCACTCAATAGTTTTGCTTGCATGGCTACTCTTGAAATAGCACCCGCTTCTTCAATAACCGCGCTACTTCGTCCATCGTACCGTTGCAGCGACATATTAAACGTGAAACCCAGCAACAAAGCCAATAAACCAAGAATACCGGCTTGAATAGCCGTCGATTGACTTTTCATCTCGGTGTTTTCTGCGTCTTTATTACGTAAACCGAAGCTGTAGCCTATTTGGTTAATAATTAACATCAAAATAAAAAGGGTAATAATAATGATAATGCTATTTTTGTCGTACATTAGTTCTTGGCTCACTAATTAAATCTCTACATTTGAATAAATTCGTGGGCAAAGAGTGGGTTGAGGGGGGGGATTGGTCAAGAAATATTTTAATAAATATCAGTATTTCAGCTAACCTTGATGAAATATTGTAGCCAAAGCGTTATTTTAAGTAAACAGTTTACTCTACTGAGCATATTTTTAATAAAATTTGAAAAAATCAGCACTGCAGATAATAGTGAAGTTAAATTTTTATGATAAATAAAAAAATTGCCAACCTAATGAAAGGTTGGCAATTTTTTAGTGTTATTGCAACAACATAGTTAAGCGTTTAACGGCTGTCGTTATGACGACTTTCCTTTATCAACGCCTTTGCGTATTAACCAACGCATGTCATTTTTATAACGAGCGCAATAGCGTTTGATATCTTCCATAATCAAATAATTTATCGGCACTAAAAACAATGTAATGATTGTCGCAAATAAAATACCAAATCCCAGACTTACTGCCATCGGAATTAAGAACTGTGCTTGAGTACTCTTTTCAAATAAAAGTGGCATTAAACCAGCAAACGTTGTTAATGATGTCAGTAAAACCGGCCTAAAGCGACGACCACCTGCCGCATAAACAGCCTCAAAAACAGCACTCCCCTCAGCACGCTTTTTGTTAATATAGTCGACCAGGACCAGTGAATCGTTAACCACCACACCCGATAACGCTAAGACCCCCATCAGACTCAATAAGGTTAAATCCATGCCCATTATCCAGTGACCTATAACCGCACCGACAATGCCAAAAGGAATAACCATCATCACCACTAAAGGCTGAGAATAACTTTTAAACGGAATAGCAAGTAGGATATAAATCACCAATAACAAGCCAAACATACCAAATTTCAGTTCTTGAGAAGACTCTTTTTGATCTCTAGCTTCACCAGCCATTTCATAATTCATGCCTGGATACGTACTTATCGATTGTTGTAAAAATTCTTCTAACTCTTCCTGTACCGCAGACAAATTACCTTGTTCTTTGTTAAAGTCAGCCGTAATAGAAAGTGTTCGCTGTCGATCAATACGTAAAATACTCGAAGGACTTAATCCAGGCACGATATCAGCAATCTGCCATAGCGGAACTTCTTGACCGGCTTCGACTCTTATCATCATCTGCTCTAACGTCTCAATCGACTGTCGAGCAGCAATAGGATAGCGCACCATAACTCGCACTTCTTCACGCCCACGTTGAATACGCTGAACTTCAAAACCGTAGACTGCTTGACGAACTTGTCTTGCAACCATATTTAAATTAAGTCCAAGTAACGTTGCTTCGGGCTTAAGTTTTAATTGTAGTTCTTCTTTGCCATCAGACATTGAGTCTTCAACATCTGAAACTGCTGAGTACTGCGTTAATTTACTTTTGAATTTATCGCCTAGCTCAGCTAAATCATTAGCATTCTTGCCACGCAATTCGATATTAATAGCGGGTCTATTCCAACCAATCTCAGCTCGATAATTTAATTGCTCAGCGCCAGCGACTTGTCCAACCATTTTACGCCATTCTGCAACTATCTGTTGCGTGCCAATATCTGTGCTGCGGTCTTCTGGAGGGATTGTTTCGACACGAACACGTCCCGTACTTGAATTACGTCCACCACTAATAGAATAAATATTCTTAATAATAGACTCACCAGATTCGGGATCAATATATTTATCTTGTAATAACTTTGCTTGCGTAGTCATATGTTGAACAATACGATCGGTACTTTCAAAGGCGGTACCTGTTGGCATTGTTAGTGTTGCTGTTGCTACTTCACTTTGCACACGAGGGAAAAATACAAATTTTGTTTGTCCGCTTGAAAGCGCACCAATAACTATAAAAAGTGACGACAACATAATTGCCAGCGTCGCGTAACGCCAGCGCAGCGCTAATGCTAATGTTGGTTGATAAAATTTAGCAATAAACGTCTCTAAAGAGGTCGATATTGCCATTTGAATACGTGTTAGCCGCGATGGCGCGCCTGTTCGCGGTTTAATATGTTTAAGATGCGCGGGTAATACCAATTTAGACTCGATCAATGAAAAGAGTAAAACCGGCACAATAACGTAAGGAATACTCTGGTACCAACTGCCTCGTCCTTCAAGTAAAGCCAGGGGTATAAAGGCCGCAACAGTCGTTAAAATACCAAAGGTAACCGGTACGGCAACTTCTTGAGTACCTCTAATGGCAGCGGTTAGGGGATCAGTACCACGTTGCATATGTTCGTAAACATTTTCCCCCGTAACAATCGCATCATCGACAACAATACCTAGCACCAAAATAAAAGCAAATAGGCTCATTAAATTCAAAGATATACCAAAAAATGGCATCAATATAAATGCGCCCATAAATGACATTGGAATGCCAAGACACACCCAAAATGCAACGGCGGGTCGTAAAAATAAAGCTAATAGGAGAATAACTAATAGCGCACCTTGCCAAGCGCTTGTAGTAAGCGTAGCTAAACGTGCTTTTATCGACTTACTGCGATCGCGCCAGTAAGTCATCGTTAACCCTACCGGTAATGCTTGTTGTTTACCTGCGATATAATTTTTAACGGCATCGGTTACTTCGATAATACTTTGATCACCAACGCGAAAGACCTCTACCTCTATTGCGGGTATACCGTTAAATCTTGTTCTCAAGGGGGTTTCTTCAAATTCATCACGTAAAACAGCAATATCACCTAAACGGATTAATGTACCATCTTTATCAGTTAATATCGGTAGCTGGCTAAAGTCACTTGCTTTATAAGCTTGACCAATGCTGCGGATAAATATATCTCCGCCTTCAGTTTTCAAATTACCGGCGGATACATCTGTAGAGTTACGTCGTAAAGCGTCGGCAACCTGCTCTAAGGTAATATCATATTTTCTTAATGACCATTCAGGTATTTCAATCGATATTTCAAAACGCAGAGAGTTATCAACACTGACTTGAGTAACCCCAGGCAACGAAGCTATTTCATCTCGAACATCTTCAGCAAAGCGGCGTAATGTTAAGCTGTCATAATCGCCATACATCACCACACCAATGGCGTCACGCATACGCTTAGGCATTGTCACCAAAGGACGTTCAGCTTCAACAGGAAAATTATTAATCGCATCTACGCGAACTTTCATTTCGTCGAGTACTTCTCTAACGTCGAAACCATCTTCTACTTCAACAGTCACGGTTGAACTGCCTTCATTAGAGCGCGAAGTCATTTCACGAATGCCTTCGATATCTTGAATCGCTTCCTCCACTCTTATGGTTAAACCTTCTTCAACCTCTTGTGGTGAAGCGCCAGGTAAAACAGCACTAACTTGTACAGTATTTATTTCAAATTCAGGAAATAAATCTACAGGGATTTTGTTAGACAAACTATAAAGTCCAACGGCAACGATGACCACCATAAGAAGATTAGCAGCGACGTCATTACGAGCAAACCAAGCGATTAAACCATGCATAATGAGTTCCTAGTCCGTAGTCGAAGTGGATGAATTACTTGGGGATTTTTTTAAAGCCGGTAAACCTTCTTGCTTTTCACTATCACTGTCTTGTATCTCTTGATTTCTTGCAGGTATTGTCATTTTCTTTTTAGCTAATTCTTCATTGGTTGTCGAATTAATGTCATTCAGTGATTTAACTCGGGTACCCGCGGCTAAATTGGCCGTTGGCGTTAAAATAAGCTTATCGGTAGAATCAATAGCGCCAGCATAATTATAAATGTCGCCAGTAAGTGAAGAAGCCGAAATAACGACAGACTCAACATCTGTCCATAAAGGTTCAATAGCACGTTTTTGCAATAAACCATCTTCTGCAACCGCAATCATATTATTCTGACTTACGGCTCTTCTTGGAATAGCATAGACATTCTTCAATTGTGTGCCTTCAATCTTTGCTCTTAAAAACTGCCCAACACGTAATGCGGGGAGTTGTGGAGAGCTAACAAAAGGATTATCGAGCTTGGCAACAACGTAAAGCATACGAGTAGATGAATCAAAAGCTCCTTCGCTACGTACTAATTTACCTTTCCACGTATAAGTTTTACCACCTAACTCACCTTCAAAAAGAACAACAGATTGATGTTCCTTGTTGTCTGTAGGCTCGTTGCCTGGTGCATTGTATTCATCGGGTAAGTAGATGTGCGCTAGGTCTTGGGCTTTTACCGGTAATCTTACTTCAATATAATCAGTGGAATATATCTCAGCAATAGTTTGAGAAGGATTAACAACTTGCCCTAAATCAACCATTTGCTTCAAAATTTTTCCGTCAAAGGGGGCTTTAACTTGAGTTCTCTCAAGGTTGAGTTTGGCTTTCGCCAATTGCGCTTTAGATGCGTCATAAGAAGCGAGTGCAGCCGCAACTTGTGGAATGCGAAGTGCTAAATCGCGACCCGCTTTACTACCGGGTCTAACATTCCAGTCGCGCTCAGCGACATCTGCTTGAGCCAACTCTTCTTTGTATTTTACCCAAGCATTAGCGACCGTTGATTTTGCAACATCAACTTCTATCTGATAATCACGAGGGTCGATCGCCAGTAAAACATCACCCGCTTTAAATGATGCTCCTGCACGAATATTATTAGCGACCTCAATAACACGCCCACTGACATCTGAAACTAATTGCGTTCTAGTTAAAGGCTCAGCTGAGCCGTAAGATTCAATCCAAACAGGGTAATCCGTAGCCGTTAGTTGTACTGTTTCAACACCAACAGAAGCCGGCGGTCCTCCTCCCCATTTACGTGGAGTAGGTTTACTAGCAAACATCGCTGCAATAATTGCAAAAGCAATAGCAAAAATCACGATGGTTACAATCAAATGTATTCCCCAAACAACAGGTTTTTGGGTCACTTCCACCGGTTTTTGTGGTGAATTAATATCGTTCATTTAGCACTCTCTTAAATTATTTTTGCTGGTGTCTGCACGTTAATCGCACTTACTACCGGTGATATGTATAAATTAATATATGTTATACGATAAAACTAAGATTAAGTTTACTTTTCATGTGAAAAAATAGTTTTATTTTCAGGCGGGTACAACCAAGAAGAGATCATTAAAATTAAACACGAGGGAAAATAACAACGTCAACGCAAAGTTGTCTTATATAAGTGCTTTAAAATAAGATTTGGTGCTAAGTGTTTATAGCCAGTTCTTTTAAGTCCTCAATTAAATCATCAAGTTTATTATTAAATCGATTCAATTGTTTATCTGTTAAGCTGTTCATCATAATATGAAATATTTTTACAGAGGTATCACTATTATTTTTAGATAATGTTTTGTGTTGCTCTGACTTTAATGACTCTGGTTCAGAAATAAGTTCAGTAAACATCACTTCATATTCTTGTCTATCTAATCCCATGGCTAATACTTGTTTTAAACCTGAGTGCCATTTTATTCGATAATCCATTCTATGATTAAATGTCGGTGATAGACTTTTGGTCAGTTGACATACCTTAATTTTTTGATTTTCAGTTAACTTCCCCAACCATTTTTTGAACTGGTCTTGTCGTTCTATACATGTTTCGTTAAGCCATTGCTCTTGAGATAACTCATCATAGTCGTCGAGACGTTCTTCATTATTATTGGCAATTTCATCGACAACTTGTTTTCTTTGGCGACTACTCAGGGTATGAACTAACGATATCAGTGCCGGTTTTGCTTGCTCTCGCACTGCAAGCCAATGCTGTTTGATGATGACTAACTGATCGTCGACTTCTTCTACGGTAATACCGCGATTTACTTGGTCTTTTAGCGTGATAAGTTGCCGACTATATTCACTGAGTTGTGTTCGTCGGTGCCATGTATGCAGCTCATTAAATGTCGTATCAAATGTTTTTTGCTGTTCTTGGCTTAAGGTAACGTAATCATCAAGATACCAATTGCTCCACCAGTCTAAGTGGTTATAAATAAAACTAAAACTGCAGGCTGATAGCAAAAATGAACTAAAAATCACCAAAAAACCATTTTTAATTATTAGTGGCATACATAAATCCCATTTTTTATTTATAATTGAAAAACTATTAATGTTCACTACTGTTATTCCTGAGTGTTTTTAGCCCATTCAATATTGAGTTGTTAGACTAAACACCTGATCAAACAATAAAATAAAGCGATACTTTCTAATTCAGTAAGATACTTTCTAATTCAGTAAAAAGTAAGCATACAACATTGATTAAATTAAACTAAATACGTATGAAATTCACATAAGGTTCAGAAGATACTTATTTTATTGGCTAATATTTTTATAGAACGATTTTAAAACAATAAATATGTCAGTATTTTTTACATTTTATCTTTTTGTCATTTTGCTACACATTACAAACTGTTGTTTTTATAATCAATTAGTAAAAGGGTTTAAACCTTGCATATGACTCATCAACCACTTTAAAAAGGATTACACGGATGCGTAAAGTTCTCAGGTTTTGTTCTATTCTATGTGCTTTTAGTTTAATTGCACCAACAGTTACTGCGGGGTTAATTCCGCTAGATATCTCTATTACCGGTAACGCTGAACTCGATACTCTTAATTCAGCTTCTCCCACAGGTAACGCCAGTCAAAGTGCCAATATGTCACTTGTTATTGGTGGCGGCACGACACTTACCTCTATTGCTAATCTCACGCCAACAGGTGCAAACCCTTTAGCAGGGACATTGACTGATTTTGGAGATGGCGTTGGTGTTAGTGCTATTGGGTCTTCTACTGCGGGTGCAATAAGTGAAGTTCCTGATTTTTTCTTTGATATCGATTTTTCATTACTCAATAGCTCGGCAACAGATACCTATCAAATATTTTTTGAATTAGCCTATTCAGTCTCTGCCCATGCACAAGGTAATGGTACTTTTATTGATAACGGCTCTGATGCTTTTGTTAATGCAGAAGTTAATCTCTTTGATGACTTAGCCGAGGAAATATTCGCTTCTGATTTAACCTCCGATCGTCGTTTTGGTGATGAAATAGGTGATGTACTAAGTAGCACATTTCCCGGCACCAATGGAGCTTCGTTATCAGATAGTGGTACATTTCTTTTTGATATTACGTTGGCGGCAGGAGCTTCAAATAACTTCTCAGCGTTGGTAAGAATGGATGGAGGGGCATTTAGCAATGATGCTTTTTTTAATGGGCGCAGTAGCGCGTTTATCAGTATTTTATCTGCTGATAATTTAACTGCGGTACAACCACCGTCACAAGTGCCAGAGCCTAGCACATTTATACTGTTTTTTATGGCGATGGCACTATTACAAGTAAAGCGAAAAATAAATAATTAATTAATGGTTTTTTACAAATTAAGGATAATAGAAATGAACATTGTAAAAGTAATAAAATTAAGCTGCATTTTAGGATTTAGTATCACGGCTATCACGATGCCGATGAAAGCATTGGCCTGCTCTTCTCAACCATATTTGGGTGGAATGTGCGCTTTTGGTGGTAATTTTACTATTCGAAGTTGGGCAAAAGCTGAAGGGCAATTACTGGCTATTTCAAGTAATACCGCGTTATTTTCCATTCTTGGCACAACCTTTGGGGGCGATGGTCGTTCAACTTTTGGCTTACCCGATTTACGTGGCCGCTCTCCTATTGGTCAGGGACAAGGACCCGGACTTGGTAATTACCGTTTAGGACAAAGAGGTGGGTCAGAAACTCATGTCTTGAATATTTTACAAATGCCGGCTCATAATCATACCGCAACAACCACAACGAGCAATGTTGTCGATACCAGTGCTACCACAATAGCATTACGTGCATTAGCATCAAGTAGTACAACTAATTCACCGACGGATGCGGTTTTATCAAATAGTCCGAATAGGGAAAATATATATAGTAATGGTGCTCCTAATGTCGATATGAGAGCTGATGCGATTGCATTAAGTTTAGGTGTTGAGGTAAGTTCAACATCTGATACCGTGGTTAATAATAATGGGAGTAGTCAAGCCTTTAATATTCGCGGCCCTTACCTTTCGCTCACTTGGTTAATTGCCTTACAAGGTATTTTCCCGTCGCGTAATTAATATGACTAAATCATCTAAAGGTCAAATAATTCAAGGTCGATTAACTACCGGCCTTGTTATTTTTATTCTACTAATACTCTTCAAACCACCTGTTTTTGCCAACAATGTTGATGATTGGGCAGGCCCATTAAGTAATGCCCAAGCATTACTGGCAAAGCAGCAATATAAAGCCGCATTAATAGCCTTTAAAGAACAAGCCAATTTAGAAAATGGTCTTGCGCAATTTACTGTCGCGTTATTTTACGATCTAGGCTGGGGGATCACCCCCAACCGTTCAACCGCCTGTCAATGGTATCAAAAAGCAGCAAAAAATAATATGCCAGGCGCTATGCAATCATTGGGGCAATGCTTTTTTGAAGGACAAGGAGTTAAGCAAAACAAAAAATTGGCTTACCATTGGTTTATAAAAGCGTTTGAACAAGGAATACCGTCAGGAGCATGCCAGGCTGGCGAATTATTACTTTCTGGTGATGGCTTTAAAGTTGATTTAATGGCTGGGCAACGGCTTTGCCTTGAGGCCGCTCAGCAAGGCTCGATTAGTGCACAAAACAAGCTTGCTCAGTGGTATTTTTATGGTCAATATTTCCCGCAAGATTATCAACAAGCTTTTAACTGGCTACAGCATGTTGCGAGTGAAAAATCGCCCAGTTCAGCTTATCTGTTAGCACAATTTTATGATAAAGGAATTGGCATGAATGTTGACGAGAAAGAGGCTTTGCACTGGTATGAAATCGCGGCATTAGGAAAATACAAAAAAGCTTATATGCCAACCGCTTTATTGTATTGGCAAGTGTTTACCAAAGCACAAATCAATAAAGATAAGCTTTTAGCAAAAAGCTATTTATGGGCAACAATATTGTCACACTCATCAGAGCAATTAGAAGATAAGGCAGTGGCTAAGCAATTATTAGTGCGAATTATGGAGAAAATGCCAGAAACGTGGCAAGAAAGTTTAGATGAAAAGAGTGTTAATCATTTGGCAGTCCCTTAGCCGTTGTTACCACGATAAAAAGAGTGTTGTAAAAATGCCTCTATATTTAATGGCATTTTTTATATTTTTAAGAACCTCCTTAACTATGATCTACTACCTAGCCTCACTATTTTTCTGCACTTTGAAGTAAAGAAATGATCAGCTAAATATGATGAGTGGCAAGTAACACTATCATCAATAGACTCGATTAAATGTCCTCATTGATATAATCATTAAGGCTGTCAAAAGCCGATGTATCGTCTAACACTTTTGCTAAAATCATCATCCCTTCTAAAGTAGCTAATAACTGAATAGCTTTAGTTTTGGCAATGTCTACTGCTAAACCTTTTTCGTCTATATACACGGCTTGTAACCAGTTTATATTTAATTCAAAAAAGCGTTTTATTTCTATGTTGACTTGCTCTGGCAGTGCATCAGACTGTGCGCCTAATAATCCACATAAACACATTTGATTGTCTTTTTCTAATGCCGTTTTAAAAGCATTAATATAGAGATTAATCGCGCTACGGCCCTTTAACTTTGCTTTCTCAGCATTTAATAACGCTAAAAAATCATCTACGTACTGGTGTGCTAGTGCGGCACCTAAATCAGCTTTTGTACGAAAATAGTAATGAACACTTGAGCTTTTAATGCCAATTTCATCAGCCAGTTCCCTAAAGCTAAAATTACCATAGCCACCAGATCTTACTTTATTTTCAGCTAATTTGAGTATTTGAGATTTTTTATTCATAAATAAATGCTATTTGAAGGTGAAGTAAATGATGAAATTATTAAATAAATTTAATAATTTCATCCATTATCAATGACTAGGCTATTTTATTCAAATAGTTAATAATATCTCCAGATTCATACAGCCAAGATTCTTGACCATTTTCTGTAATTTTTAAACAAGGTACCTGTTTCTTTCCCCCTTGTTCGATTAACTCTTTATTAAAGGCTAAATTTTTCTCTGTGTCACGTAATTCAAGCGTAACATTGCTAGTTTCCATTGCGGCAATGACTTGTCGGCAATATGGACAATGAACCTTGTGATATAAAGCATAAGAACTTTTACTCATTATATTTTCTCTCTAGTTAAGGTCATTAAATTCTTTTCTAATGACTTAATGGTTGTATTTGCGGCAAATAATGCGCCTTCAAGGTAACCGGCTTCTTGCTGAGCAAATTCGCTACCGGCTAAATATAAATTTAATGAGGATAATTCGCCAGTAAACCCCTTCATATTAAAATAAGGATGATTTGGTGGCTCCACTCTGTCTTTTTCAACGGCAACATAATGATCATTACCCCAGCTTTTTAAATAACACTGTGAGTATTGCTGGGCCTCATCACCAAATAATAAACTCAGTTGATTAATACACAAAGCTTTAACCCGTTCTACAGATAAACCTTCTATCGCTTGTGACGAAAGCCCAATAAAACCAAATAAAGCGAAATCTTGCTGTACTTGTGCCGAGGCATCATGAATTTCTATCATAGGTCCAACACGGCTAAAGGCTTGCCCTGCTAAGCCTTTCGTTCGCCAAAAAGCCTCTTCATAAGTTGCAATAAACTTAGCTTGGCTTGCCATCCAAGTCGGCACAGCGACAAGGGCTGCGGTTAAAGCTTTGCTTGCCCAATGAACGGGTGTTAAAAATTCATTAATGATCCGCGGTGGTAAAGCTAAAACTAAATGGTCGGTTTCAAAAATAGATGTCGAGTCATCTTTAGTATTTTTTACTGTCACTTGCCAGCTATCGTGCACTTTTGTTAATTGCTCGACTTGACAACTAAGCTGATAGTTATCTTTAGATAGCTTAGCCTGTAAAGCTAAAATGAGCTTGTATAATCCGCCAGCTAAACGATGTAAAAGTGGCCCTTGACCATTTTCAATAATTTGTGGCTGAGTATGCTGATCCGAATGATAAACAACAGCACCTTCAATATGTTGGTCAAACAAATGTGTTTGCAAGTCAGCCACTAATGCTTTCATCTGATGATGATGCGGAAATATCCACGTCGGACCTAAATCATGTAATGGTTCATTTTCATCATACACTTTCGGTTGCTCGCTATATATACGGCCACCAAAAACATCTTTTGCTTCAAAAAGAAGATAAGGAATATTCAACTGTTCTAGTTGATAAGCGGTATATAAACCCGCTAATCCCCCACCGACAATAATCACACGTTTATTATTCATATGTAAACTTTAAAAAAAACTATCTACTGATAGATAAATATTAACTAGCTCGACTTGTAAAAGCAACTTTAATTTTTAAGAGACTTGAGTTTTAAATAAAATTTGACAATATAATTAAAAATACGCAAACTACCTACCAGTAGGTAGTTAAGTAAACAACGATAACCAAATTAATTGGAAATATAAAATGAAAATATATGATGTAGAAGGTTTTCCTAACCCATTGCGTGTCCGCATGGCGTTAGCAGAGAAAAACGCCTCTGACAAGGTCACTTTTATTGCTGTTGATGTGATGAACAAAGAACATCGAAGTGACGCTTTCCTCGCTATGAACCCCTTAGCCAGCGTCCCCGTATTGGCATTAAATGATGGAACTTACATCGCTGAATGTTCTGCTATTATTGAATATATCGACCACACTTTTGAGGGGATATCGTTAACAGGGTCAACGGCAAAATCGCGTGCCGTTATTAGCATGATGCAACGAAGAGCTGAATTAATGGTACTTGATGCTGTCGCTACTTATTTTCATCATGCTACCGACGGCCTAGGACCTGAACTTGAAACATATCAAAATAAAGAATGGGGTAAGAAACAAGCCGAGAAAGCCCTTGCTGGTTTTAAATACTTTAACACTGTTTTAAGCAACCAGACTTATGTCGCAGGTGACACTTTTACTGTCGCTGATATTACCCTGTTTGCCGGTCTTGGTTTTGCTGACTTTGCAAAAATAGCCGTACCCGATGAATACACACATTTACTCAATTGGCGTGCTAAGGTTGCTGAACGTCCAAGCGTTAAATAAAAAATGACTGTTAGTCATTTTACATGAAGGTTTTTACTAAATGTAAAATGGCTCACTTTCACCCTTACTGTTTCAAAATAGGATTGATTATGGAAATTTTAGCTAACTTTGAACAAAGAGCTATCGTGCACAGTACCTCATTAGCGTGGTTAGCTTCACCTATGCCTGGCGTAGACAGAAGACCATTAGACCGAGTAGGCGGTGAAGTGGCCAGAGCAACATCAATAGTAAGATATGTAAAAGGGAGTAAGTTTTCTGCCCACGTTCACACCGGTGGTGAAGAATTTATTGTACTTGAAGGTGTATTTCAAGATGAGCACGGCGACTACCCTGTCGGCTCATATATTAGAAACCCACCACAATCTTCTCATACACCACGTTCTGATGAAGGCTGTATTATTTTTGTAAAACTTTGGCAATTTCAGCCAGAAGATAGAAGCCATGTTTGTTTACAAACACAGCAAATGTCTGCAACACCGACAGAAATACTAGGCGTTTCAATTATCCCACTACACCAAGATACAATCGAAGAGGTCGCTATTTTATCTTTTGAACCGAGCGCAGTAATGAATATTGTCGCGACTCAAGGGGCTGAAGTTTTAGTGTTATCAGGGGAGTTACAAACACCCAGTGATTTATTACAAAAGCATAGTTGGGTACGTTTGCCATTAGGCGATACCTTAACGGTAACCGCTGGTAGCGCTGGCGCAAGAATTTGGCTTAAGACAGGTAATTTAACTGAGGTAAACAAGCAAATAAAACGAGTAAAATTGGCGGGTTAATATTTAATAGCACAGACAAATATCTACCGGGTATATAACTGTTCAAAGTTAGGAATAGCCCGTTCCCAAATAGGTATTTCTTTTCCTAAATACTCACGAACCGCATCAAAAAATAATCGCGTTCTAACGGGTAGATCGCGATGTGGATATACTGCATAGATAGCGCCATACTCCATTAATCTAACGTCGGTCAATAAAGGTACTAAACGACCATCTTTCACTTCGTTATCAAGTACGAAAGCTGGCGCAACAAAAAAAGCGCTACCTGATAATGTTTTCATCAATAAAACTTCGGCATCGTTTGCCCTAAAAATACTATTGAGTTTTTGTTCCTTGGCTTCACCATTTTTATCATAGTAGCGAACACCTTCGACTTTAAACGAGGTGCTAGCGTAACTTGCCGCCGGTAATTGCGTTAAATCTTCGATAGTTTGAGGTAAACCATAATTAGCAATAAATGTCGGGGTCGCTAAAATTAACAAACGATTACGCGCTATTTTACGAGCAATTAACGACGAATCTTTGGGCTCTCCGATACGAAACGCAAGGTCAAACCCTTCTGAGACAATATCAATAACACGATCATCTAAACGCAATTCTACTTCAACCTGCGGAAAGCGCATTTGAAAATCGTTAATGACTGGCTGTAAGTAACGTTTCCCAAATAAGGTAGAAGACGTTATTTTGAGGACTCCTTGGGGCTCCAAATGATAATTTTCAGCCATTCGTACTGTTTCGCCCAGTAACTCTCTAAGTTCAGCTGCTTTTTTAACCATCTCAGCGCCAGCAGCCGTTAAGGAAAATGAACGTGTAGTGCGATTAAGTAATCTAACGCCTAATTGTTCCTCAAGGCGGCTGAGCTGTTTAGAAATAACCGAACGGTCAATATTACGTACTTCAGCCGCTTTAATAAAAGAACCTTGTTCAACCACTTCAAGCAACATCAATAATCGGCTAGTCGTATCCATACTTTATTACCATCACAATTCAATTGATGCCATTTTGGCACTAATCAAATGCAAAATCTATGGTTTTTATCAACAGGTTTGTTACGTAAAATTGCGCTCAAATTAAAAGAGGTCTTATTATGAATAAACATTTAATCGCAGTAGCTATTGCTATGGCAAGCTTAACTTTATTAGGTTGCTCAGAAGCGCCTAGTCAAAAAACACAGCAGCAACAACTACAGTCGATTGATGTGGCAGAAGTGCTAGTCAAATCTGTACAAAATTGGCACACCTATACCACCCACTTAGAAGCTCCCGAGCAAGTTGCTTTGAAACCACGTGTTTCAGGGGTAATAGAGTCGATTGCTTTTGATGAGGGTCAGCAAATTAAAACGGGCGACCTCCTGTTTAAACTAGATGATCGACCATTTTTAGCTATTGTTGCTAGCCTTCAAGCACAAGTAAACAGTGCAAAAGCTGCATTTGATCAAGCAAAAAGTGAAGAAGAACGTGCAATACGTTTAACTCAACGAAAAGCGATATCCACTGAACAAGCAGAGTCTCGCACGTCAACATTACGTCAGCGCGAAGCACAACTCGCTGCATTACAAGCACAATTAACAGCAGCACAACTTGATTTAGAATTTACCGCTATTCGTTCACCTATCGACGGTATTATTTCTCGCGCCAACATTACCAAAGGCAATAACATTATCGCCGGACAAAGTGTGCTAACAACGATTGTTTCTAACCAAGCGATGTTTGCTTACTTTGACATTGACGAGCGCACTTGGAATAGCGATTTTGCTAATATTAGTGCCTCCGATCAGCAAAAAGTCATGATGCAAAAAGTAGGACAAAGTGAGTTTGCTTACCAAGGCTATATTGATTTTATTGATAACCAAATAAATTCGGCAACCGGCACATTGCGGGTAAGAGCGGTATTTAATGAAGAGAAAAACCAACTCCGTGCAGGCTCTTTTGCACGCATCAAGTTGGCTGCAAATGCCATTACCGAAAAAATTATCGTGCCTTCACGCGCTATTGGTACCGACTTAAAAAATAATTTTGTTTTAACTGTTGGTGAAAATAATATTTTGCAATATAAGCTGGTTAAATTGGGTGAGCGTTACGGCAGTTTACAGGCGATTACTTCTGGGCTAAAAGCAACAGATGTTATTGCTGTTAATGGCCCTGCGCGCGTAGGTCCGGGTATACCTGTCGCACCTAATAATGTCACCATTGATAGTGCTGGTATTGCCTTTACTTTATCACCTGTTGCTGATGCCAGTTTAACGGCAAAACTAACGTCAGAAGAATAAGAGTTAACCATGAATTTTTCCCATTTTTTTATACAACGCCCGATATTTGCAGCTGTCTTGTCATTTGTCATTCTGCTTGCTGGTGGACTTTCACTTTTTCAACTACCCGTTAGTGAATACCCTGGTGTTGTGCCACCAACCGTGGTGGTTACGGCAAATTACCCGGGGGCAAATCCTTCGGTTATTGCACAAACAGTGGCAACCCCACTTGAGCAAGAAATCAACGGCACTGAAAACATGCTATACATGTTTTCACAAGCCACTGGCGATGGTCGTATGACCTTAACGGTGACGTTTGCTCTTGGAACTGATCTAGATCGCGCGCAAGTACAAGTACAAAATAGCGTTAATAGTGCATTATCTCGCTTACCAGAAGAAGTGCAACGTCTGGGTGTGGTTGCAGAAAAATCATCGCCTGATTTAGCTATGGTGGTACATTTATATTCACCCCAAGAAAGCCATGATACCGCATATTTATCTAACTACGCCGATCTCTACGTTAAAGATAAAATCTCCCGCTTACCCGGCGTTGGTGATATAAAATTATTTGGTGGTGGTCAATATTCGATGCGCGTTTGGCTTAACCCAGATGCATTAGCTGCGCGTGAATTAACCGCAACCGATGTTATTAATGCATTACGTGAGCAAAACCAACAAGTTGCTGCCGGTAGTTTAGGCTCTCAACCTGCTGCTAACGACAGTGAATTTCAAGTATTACTCAATGTAAAAGGCCGTCTTGATAACATTGAAGAGTTTGAACAAGTTATTATTAAAGTCGGCGAACAAGGCCAGCTTACTCGATTAAAAGATGTCGCTCGTGTTGACCTAGGACAAAATACTTATGCCTTGCGTGCCATGTTAGACGGGCAACCTGCTTTAGCTATGCCTATTTTTCAACGACCTGGTTCTAATGCTATTGAGTTATCAGATCAAGTACGGGCAACTATGGCGTTATTATCTGAAGACTTCCCTGCTGGTGTCGAATACGACATAGTTTACGATCCCACTATTTTCGTCCGTGACTCTATCGATGCAGTAATAACGACCTTAATTGAAGCCATTGTTTTAGTTGTGATTGTGGTAATACTATTTTTACAAACATGGCGTGCTTCAATTATCCCGTTAATTGCCGTACCCGTGTCGTTAATTGGTACCTTTGCGGTAATGCAATTACTTGGCGTTTCAATTAACACCCTATCACTTTTTGGTTTAGTACTGGCAATAGGTATTGTCGTCGATGACGCTATTGTTGTCGTTGAGAATGTCGAGCGTAACATCGAAAAAGGGCTAAGCCCTTTAGAAGCAACACGCGTTGCCATGACAGAAGTCACCGGACCTATTATCGCTATCGCCTTAGTATTAAGTGCGGTATTTATACCAACGGCATTTATTAGTGGCCTATCGGGGCAATTTTATAAACAATTTGCCTTAACTATTACGATATCAACGATAATATCGGCCTTTAACTCTTTAACGTTATCGCCAGCATTGGCGGCATTGTTATTAAAATCACACGATAGTAAACCAGACCGATTAACACGCCTACTTAATAAACTTTTTGGCCGTTGGTTATTCGCGCCTTTTAACCGTGTTTTTGAACGTGGTAGCCATGGTTATCAGAAGCTGGTTAAAAAATTAATGCGTATGAGTGTTATCGTTATTGTTGCCTATATCGCACTCTTGGGTGGAACGGTACAGTTATTTAGCAGTGTGCCCGGTGGCTTTATTCCAGCACAGGATAAACAATATCTTATCGCTATTGCTCAATTACCTGACGCAGCAAGTCTTGACCGTACCCATGCGGTGGTTAGAGAAATGGAAAAAATTGCTCTAGATATACCAGGTGTTGCTCATACTGTTGCTTTTCCTGGCTTGTCGATCAATGGTTTTACTAATAGTCCTAATAGTGCGATTGTTTTTCTTCCTTTAGATGCTTTTTCTCTGCGAACTGATGATAGTAAATCAGCTATGGCAATTGCAGCGCAATTAAACCAACGTTTTACAGCCATAGATGAAGCTTTTGTTGCGGTATTTACACCACCACCAATCCAAGGTTTAGGTACAACCGGCGGCTTTAAGTTACAAATTGAAGACCGTGGTAACAAAGGCTTTGAAGTGTTATTTAATAGCTTACAGGCAGTTATTGACAAAGCAAGACAAGACCCTGCATTGGTAGGACTGTTTTCAAGTTTTAGAATTCAAGTTCCACAAATGGATATAGATATCGACCGTGAACAAGCCTTAATACAAGGAATTCCACTCGATGAAGTCTTTAATGCGCTGCAAGTCTATTTAGGCTCAGTTTATGTCAATGACTTCAATATGTTTGGTCGTACTTATCAAGTAAAAGCGCAAGCAGAAGCTGAGTTTCGCCAAGACCCTGAACAAATATTAAACCTCAAAGTGCGCAATCGCCATGGTGATATGGTGCCGTTAGGTTCTGTTTTAACCGTAACGCCAACAACAGGTCCAGACCGTGTAATGCATTACAATGGTTACCCAAGTGCTGAGCTTAATGGTAGCCCTGCCCCTGGTTATAGTTCAGACCAAGCACAAACGGCAATAGAAGGTATATTGGCCAATACCCTACCCAAAGGTATTGCTTATGAATGGACAGAAGTGACTTACCAACAAATATTAGCCGGCAACACTATGGTGTATGTTTTTCCGCTAGTGGTGCTTTTAGTCTTTATGGTTTTAGCTGCACAATATGAAAGTTTGCGTTTACCTTTAGCCATTATTCTCATTGTACCCATGACTATATTCTCTGCTTTGTTAGGTGTTTGGCTCGTTGGTTCAGACAACAATATTTTCACCCAAATTGCGTTAATTGTTCTGGTCGCACTGGCCTCGAAAAATGCTATTTTAATGGTAGAGTTTGCTAAGGATCAAAACGAGCAAGGCTTATCTCACTTTGACGCTATTATTGAGTCATGTAAGCTGCGTTTACGTCCAATACTCATGACTTCGATAGCCTTTACGGCTGGGGTACTACCGTTAGTTTTTGCTACAGGTGCTGGAGCAGAAATGCGCCATGCTATGGGTAATGCGGTGTTCTCAGGCATGATAGGCGTGACTGTATTTGGCCTGCTCTTTACGCCAGTATTTTATATTTTAGTGACCAAGACTAAACAAAAAAAGGTTGAGGAGTAGCCAATGATTAAGTTACTTACCCGTAGTTTAAAAGCCAAGCAATTTAGCGCTAAACCGCTAAAAACGAAGTTAACTGTCGGTGTCGTTTTAGTCGCCAGCTTATTATCGGGATGTGCCACCAAAATTGATGAGCAACAGCATCAACAATTAATGAAAAGTTTTATTGCTGATGCTGATATAGCTACACAGTTGACCGGTCAAGACGAGATTAATTGGTGGCAACAACTCAACTCAGTACAATTGAATCAATTGATTAAAGATGCACTTACCAATAACCATGACTTAAAAACAAGTCAGTTACAATTGCAAAGTGCTTTAGCTAAACTCAAGGTAGAAAAGAGTGATTTTCTACCACAAGGTGGGCTTGAGATTGGTGCGCAACGCACCAGCATAGCTGATAATATTAGTCGTCAATCAAGCGCTAATCTAGCCTTAAGTTGGCAACTCGATTTATTTGGTCGTATTAATGCGTTAGTTGATGCCGCCAATGCATCAGCGATGAGCCAGGCTGAACAATTACGCGCCTTGCAAATCGAAGTGATTTCGTCTGTTGTTAAAGGTTTCATTAGTTATCAGGGCAATATGCAAAAGCAAGAGATTATTAGTCTGCAAGTTGCTGCGCTTAAAAAAAGTATCTTGGTTCTTTCCGCCAGAGTTGAAGAAGGCATTGCTAATGAACTTGACTTAAACCGCACTCGTGCCCAGTTAAGTCAACAACAAGCATTATTACCTGAAACAAGTTATGCATTATATAACGATTTATCTACGTTGGCCTTATTAACCGGTCGTTTAAGCGGCGATATAAAGCTTAATAATGAACAAAAGATCTTTGACTTACCCTTTGAGGTCACTTTAGCGCAACCCAGTTCGGCTATAGCTTTACGTCCTGATATTAGCCAAGCCTTATATCAATTTAGCCAAGCTAATTCGTTAAGTGTAGCCGCAAGTAAAGCCTTGTTACCTGACATTAGTTTAAGTGCCTTTGTTGGTGTGCTAAGCCTTGGCAGTAGTCAATTAAATAATAGCCAGCATCAATGGCAAGTCGCGCCACAAATACAATGGTCATTATTAAGCTATCCAGCTTTACTGGCGCAACGTGACGCGCAGCAATATTTAAGTGAAGCGGCTTATAGCCAATATCAGCAGGTTGTTTTAGCGGCTATTAATGACAGTGAACTATCGTTACAATTGCTGACAAAGCACCTTGAACAAAAACGCTTTGCAGATAAACGTTTTCAATTTGCTCATCAAGCTTTTATGCAAGCTAACGCTATGTATCAAGAGGGGCAAATTCCTTACTTAGAGTTGTTAGATGCGCGGCAGGATGTTTTAATAGCCCAAGAAAATGCAGTAAACGCGACCATTTCTTCATCTCTGGCCAAAGTAAGTGCCTATCAGGCTTTTAATGGTCGGTGGAGTTACGGTTTAATCACCTTGTAAAGTTTGAGTTTTTTTATGCTAACTACTGAGATATTGCCCAACATTGACCAACCTACTTCTATGCGAGCTATAGTGCTTGAAAAGGCAAACGAAAAAATCCATTTATCTGATGTGCAATTGCCGTTACCTGAGTGCGATGAACACGAGCTGTTAGTTAAGGTTGAATATGTAGGTCTCAATCCTATTGATGCTCATTTCGCTAAAAGTGGATTTTCTCAATGGCAATATCCTCATATTCTTGGCTTAGATGCAGTTGGCATTGTCGTTCAAGCTAAAAAAGGCCTGTTTCCTAATATTGGCGACCGCGTTATGTGGCATGCCAATATTGGTCAACAAGGCGTGCTAAGTGAGTACGCTAAAGTCCCTAACTTTGCCGTTTCTATTGTGCCAAAAAATGTTACAGCAAGTGAAGCGGCAACACTTCCTTGTGCCGGTATGACGGCTTTAATTGCTTTAGATAAATTACAAGTAGTACAAGGCGATACTATTTTAATTGAGGCTGGTGCAGGTGCTGTTGGGCAATTTGCTATTCAGTTTGCCAAGGAACGTGGTGCAGATGTGTTTACCACGGCTGCTAAGCATAATCATAAATTAGTAAAGAAACTCGGTGCTGATGCAATATTTGATTACCACGATAAAAAACTTTGTCAAAAAATTCGCCTAGCATTAGGACCACAAGGTTTTGATGCAGTTCTTGACTCTGTTGGTGGTGACTCAACAATGCGTAATATTGAGCTGATGAGGTTTTGTGGTCGTATTGCTTGCTTGCGTCCCTTGCCTAACATTGACCAAGAGCTCATGTTTAGAAAAGCGCCCAATATCGGCATAGTATCACTCGCTGGTGCGTGGTTAGCCAATAGCTTGTGCGCACAACAAAAAATGAGTTTTAAGAGTAATCAATTACTTGATGCACTAGCAAAAGGCAGTATTCAAACGCCTGATATTACCTTAATTGAATTTAACGCACAGCAGGTTTCTCGTGCCCTGCACATTCAAGTTGATGGAGGTTTTACCGGTAAACAAGTGGTAAAAATATTTGCCTGAGGGTTTTATTTAGTCCGTTGGCTGGCTACTTTTTGAGTGCCAATCTGAGATACCATAACGCTGCAATATTTTTGACAGTTTTCCTTTTTTTCTTAGTTTTATTAAGCCCTTATCAAAGGCACTAATATATTTAAGCTTAGTGTCTGGTGCAAAGCCGATAAAAAGAGGAACAAATATACCTTGGGTACCGGCATATTGTAAGTTAGTTATTTTTTTATCCTGAATTTCATATTCAACATTAAAACGCGAATCAAGCAGCACAGTTATACGCTGCTTACTGAGCATTTTTAAAGCACTGGATAACGGCTTATCTCCCGAGGCTAAAAATATAAATTCACCCGAGGTTTCTTTTAGGCGACTCACTGCACTGCCGTATTCATAGCCATTAATAAGCCCAAGAATATTACCCTGTTCAATGAAGTTTTTAAGGTTCTCTATGGTAGAAAATTTCCATTGAGTTTCGTTACTAACATAAAAGTCATTATACAAGCCGCCATAAACTTGTTGGCTTTGCCTTAAATCAAAAGCTTCAATGTGTTCTTTTGTTAAAGCGAGGACCATGTCTAACTTTGATTGTTGAAGAAGCCTTAATGAACGAGCCAGCGGCATAAGGGTAAAATTAACATCATAGTCTTGAGCTTCAGCAATTTCACTGATGATTTCAATTAATATACCTGGCTTATCATCTTCATTACAAATGTAAGGACACCATTCGTCTGAAGCAATGTTTATGGTGTCATTTGCCCCAACTTGCAGTGACCATGAAAAAACAATAAATAATAGATATTTATACGACATTTAGCACCATCGTTTTTACCTAATTTCAACGGTGAAATTAGGCCCCCCCATAAGAATGTAAGTAGATCTATTGGTATGTTAATAATTATAACAATAGTCAGCCTTTAGCTTGTTAAAGATTAGCTTATTTTTAACTTTAACAGTAACTTTAACAGAAACGACCGATTACTTGTTACTAGGGTCAAAGGTAACAATACCAATTTATACCTTACAGGCATTGCTAATGTAAAGTCGCTCGTCAAACAACTGGCCACTCATCCCGTGATTGTAATCAATACACCCTGTTATTTTATCATGTCAGTGGCAACTACCTATTTGAAAACCTAGCATTAAATCAAGTCTTTGCCTTAACAGGACTACAGACCATAACTGCCGGTAAAGTCTAAAATGATGACATTAACACATGCAAGGAAATGTACAGGTAACATTTTATCTTATTACTTGCGAAAATAAGTTATGTAGGATCAATAAGTACACAAAAATGATTATTTATTAAACTGGCAAGTGTCTTATTGCATTGATTTTATTGTTATACACTCCTCAAAAGTATCATTAACATCTTTTTATATTTATCTCAGCCATTTGATTTAAGTAAACTAGCCTCTCTTATTTAGATACCATTAGCCTTATACACCTAAAATTTAGTAAGATGCTGGCTAATCTTTGTCACTTAATAGCATGCTAAAGATTTGAAATAAGGATGCTTGGTCAGAGTATCGTTAAAGTAATCATAATTCTTCACTGCATATACGGTAATATTTTTAGGAAATGAAATGAAGTTAAATTGCGACCTCGGCGAAAGTTTTGGCTCTTGGAATATGGGCTCAGACGCAAAAGTAATGCCGCACATTGATCAAGCAAATATTGCTTGTGGCTTCCATGCTGGCGATCCTTTGGTCATGCAAAAAACATTACAATTAGCTAAGCAGCACAACGTTAGTGTTGGCGCTCATCCTAGTTACCCTGATTTAGTTGGTTTTGGTCGTCGCTCAATGAAGTGCTCCACAGAAGAAATTATTGCGTTAGTTTTATATCAGGTGGCGGCTATTGATGGCGTTGCTCAGTCTTTAGATATTGAGCTTAGCTATGTAAAACCTCATGGTGCACTATATAACGACATGATGACTAATATTGAAGTGCGCGAGGCGATACTTTCAGCCATAGCCCAATATCACAAACCACTTAAGCTAATGATACAAGCAAGCTCAAATATTAAAAAACATCGCGCTCAAGCAGAAAAATTTAACGTGGAAATACTCACTGAAGCCTTTGCTGACAGATGCTACAACGATGATGGCAGCTTGTTATCACGCAACATAACAGGTGCGGTGCATAATAGAGAAAAAATGATCGCACAAGTTAAACTGTTAAAAGAGCAAAGCAGTGTCATCACTATTAATGGTAAGCGCTTACCTTTAGAAGTAGACAGCTTGTGTGTGCACGGTGACAACCTCGAGGGCGTAGAAGCAATAGCCACTATTAGGGAGCTTATTCGTTAATGTCAGCAACATTTAAAATAGAAATTGCCGGTGAAAACAGCTTGATCCTTTATTTTGACCAACCCGTTAATGATGAAGTTGCCGCAAAAGTACAGCAAGCACAATGGCTGATCAGGCAAGAGATGAGCAATGATATTATTGATTTAATACCATCTTATGCTTCAATATTAGTGATGTTTAATTTACACAATATCGACCATCATCAGATCACTAACAAATTGCAAAAGCTATTAATAAACTCACCAATAATTAATCATAATCAAGGGGCACTCATCGAATTACCTGTTTATTATTCGAGCGAGTCAGGACCCGATTTAGCGGCTATGGCTAAATCTAAAGACTTAACCATAGAGCAAATAATTACCCTACATCAGCAACAAGAATATAACGTTTATGCGATTGGCTTTGCGCCGGGCTTTGCTTATTTAGGCGAAGTTGATCAGCGTATTGCGATGCCTAGATTAAGCACTCCTCGTATAAAAGTGCCTAAAGGGGCTGTTGGTATTGCTGACAGGCAAACAGCTGTTTATCCAAGTACTTCTCCCGGTGGTTGGAATATTATTGGTCTTTGCCCTATTGAAATGTTTAACGCCAATAAAGCGCCGACAATGCCCGTTCAAGTAGGTGATAGGGTTAAATTTAAAGCGATTTCCAAAGATGAATTTTTTGCACTAGGTGGTGTATTAGGTGCAACATATGATTAGTCAAAGTAAAGCTTCTTTAAGAAGACCGGCAATAAACTTAGGTTTTATTGTTAAACGACCAGGCATGTTAAGTCTTGTTCAAGATGAGGGTCGTTATGGTGCTTTTAATGTCGGTTTAACCAATGGTGGTCCGATTGATAAGCTGGCTTTTCACTGGGCAAACCGCTTATGTAATAATGCCCTTAATGTTAGTGCTATTGAAGTGAGTGTTGGTGGTTTTGCCATCATTGCACAAGTAGATGCTGTTATTGCCGTAACAGGCGCTGACATGCCATTAACCATTAACGGTCAAGTAAAAACGTTATGGCGCAGTTATCAGGTGAAAGCCGGTGACTTAATCGAACTAGGTTTTACTAACCTTGGTATGCGAAGTTATTTTGCTGTTGCTGGTGGTTTTAATATAACACCCAGTTTTGGCAGCACTGCAACCGTTTGCCGTGAAGGTATCGGGGGATTAAAGGGCAAAAAATTAGCCGCGAACGATATACTCCCTTGTGTAACAACAAAAGATTCTCAATTAGTTAGTTTATCTATAGAAGACCAACCTAAATATAGCCAAGAAGTACTGCTGCGTATTATTCCTAGTTATCAGCAACATCATTTCAGTGTAGAACAGCAAAAATTGTTTTTTTCAAGTGAATATAGCGTTGGTAAAAGCTTTGATCGGATGGGTTATCGTTTAGAAGGTCAAAAAATTGTCTCTGATATTAACGGCATCTTATCCGAGGGTATTTGTCATGGTGCCGTGCAAATTCCTAGCGATGGCCAACCAATAGCATTAATGAATGATCGTCAAACAATTGGTGGCTATCCTAAAATCGGTGCAGTTATATCCCTTGATACCGCCAAATTAGGTCAGTTATCTCAAGGCGGTAAAGTACGCTTTGCGCCTATTACGATGGAAAAGGCACGTGAACTTATTCTCGAAGATTTAAGCTTATTTGAACAAACCCAAGTTAGCGTCTGTGATTAATATAAGTCACACAAATAAGCTATTGGTTTAGTTTGAAGCTATGGTTGTATTACTTAGCGCGAGTAAAGACCTGCTTATAGTAATAATGCAAAACATAACCAGAAGCGAGTACAGGGAAAATAATAGAACTTAATAAATTAGCCCACTGCCCTGTTGATGGCTCAAGTAGAACTAAACTAACCAATAGACTTAGACCAAGCCCAAAAAGTGCACATAATATAACAACGCCGAATAAAACGATTTTACTGGTAAAATAACAATCATCTTCTGCTAACTTTTTAACACCTACACCCATTAACTGCCCTTATTAAGCTAACAACTTATTATAACTGTGTTTCATTATATCTATAAAAATTAGAATAATACCTAATAAAAACAATATCACACTAATAATAATGAAGAAGCCTACGTTTATTAGTACTTCAACTGCAGATATTAACTCGTCTAGTTCTACAGTTGATTTGTATCGCTATTTGGGCTTTCATATTTGGTCGCACTTCAACGTTGATACTCAGTAGCCGTTTTAGCCAAGCCTTGATTTATTTTATGTTGCATATAAACCACATGTAACAACGATGTAATAAACGGGTTTAACCAAAGTTTGTCTCCTTTATTAGCGCCTGCAATTAGATTAATACGATTACGCACCATAATTATCCAGGTGATATCGAAAATAGATGAGATAATATGAAAACCTAAGGTGAAATTTAAAATACCAGGCTCTTGCCAGTTTACTAGTGCGTGAATTAGAGTGCCAAACGAAATAATATATAAAAATATAGTGATAAAAATAAAAGTCTTAGATATTTTTAACGCTGTATGTTTATTAATTTGCTTAGACAACAGGTAGAGCTTATATATCAAATATGAGCCGATACTTAGAATACAAAGAGCTAAAATTTTTGCTACTGATACAATGTCAAAAACGCCCGTAAATCCATTTTTCATTTATTCTCCAAGGGTGAAACACACCCATACTATTTAACTACGCTCCAATAAGGAGAGGTAAAAAGTTTACTGAAATGTTGAACGAAATAAAAACAGCCAATTGTTAGTTTTCATTATTGAGTGGCTTGTCAGCTAGATACTGAAATTTAGAATATAGTATATCGTCATTACGCCTTAATAAAGCCAAAGCTCATTTTGGTTGCCAATGGTATACGTAAATAGGTGTTTGATAGAAGTCTCTAAGCCTGATGACTCTTGTTGGTTGACATAAAGGTAAGGCGAAGGTGTTACTCACAATAGTAACCTTATTAAAGACTTCATCTACTAACTTTTCTTGAAGAGCGACCATGCCTTCAGGAAAAAGGTAACAAACTAGGGTCGAGGCAGTACTGAGATCAGCGTTTTTAAAGTCTTTACGAAAGAGAGTAAGGTTATCTAAACGTAAACTGTGTTTCAAAATTTTTGAAACCAACCACGGAAACCAAGATAACTCGTAGCCGATAACTTGCTGATTGGGGTGTTTTTGGGCAACAGCTATAACCAGCGTGCCCCAACCAGAGCCTAGATCAATTAAAGGTCCTTTTTCATACGTATCTATTTCAGCAAGCATGGTTTTGCACGCTTTGCTTGAACTCATCATAGGGGAAATCCCCGTTTTCAGCGTACTCCAAACAATGGATAATACGATTAGAATAACTATGACAAGAAGTATTAGAGAAAAAAAGTCCATGTTAACAATAGCCTAAAATAGTTGAACGCTGATGATTTCGCTTACATCTAACACCGCAACAAGCGGAAAAAGCCAACTGTTCATTTTACCTTTAATAAAAATTAACAAGATACTCTATCCTAAATAAAAAATTAACAAGACACTCATCCTAAATGCGAGTTAATTTCCCCCTACCTATAGCAGTTTATAATAATCACCAAAGCCGGCTAAAATATTCGTGATAGCAATAGATGAAAGAATGAGTCCCATAACTCGACTGATCACACTTGCTCCACTTGTCCCTATAATGCGGTTAATGAAGCCAGCAAGTAACATTAAGATATAAACTAAAATTAGGACAGATAACATAACTAATGCAGTTTGCGTTTGCTCCCAGAGTGAATATACAGAATTTTTAGTTAAGAGTACGGCCGCTAGCATGGCTCCGGGGCTTGCAATGGAAGGAACCGCAAGTGGAAATATGGCAGTTTCTTTATGGGAGTTTTGTAATGATTTTATTTCTTCATCGGGTTTACTATCGCCAAAAATCATATTGATAGCAAAAAGAAACAAAACGATCCCTCCAGATATTTGAAATGCGGGTAATGGAATGGATAACGCCGTTAAGACTATTTCACCAACAATCAAGAAAAACAACAACACACACGCAGAGACAATGGTGGCGAGTAAGGCAACACGACGCTTAGTTTTTTGGTCATATTGAGCTGTTACAGCTATAAATACTGGTATTGTGCCAATTGGATCTACAACAGCAAAGAATGTTATAAAAACCGCTAAAATATCTATCATTTTACATGTCCCCCAGATTTAGAAAAGTTTAAAACACGATTGTATTATTTAAGTCGAAAACTGGTGAAGTATACAAGATATAGACTTTCTAAACGATTTTAATTAAGGTAATTATCCCTTCTTAAAAATTGATCCCCTCAATAATAATACCTTAGGCTTTTCAAAATATTACATCAACTAAGTCTAAATAAGAAACGGTTATTAAACACACAACACCAGCTTTTAAATGTGCTTCTACGCTAAAACCTTCTGTTCCTTTTACGCTATTTACACCTACTATCAATTATCTCAGATAACTTAGTGTATTATCGACTTTCAATCATAAGGAATTGTTTGCGGCAAAGAAATTGGCTGATGAGTCATGGGTCTATCAATTTGATGGGCAATCAAAGACTGAGGCAAACGCGGATGTAACAAATGTTCAAATTGATCAAGTTCATCACATTGTGGATCTAACCACTTGTCTATGAGTGATAAATTTTGCGGGAGTATCAGTGGCATGGCTTTGCTGTGGATATGTTTTAATTTTTCATGTGCGGGCAGTGTTATCACCGAGCAACTGAGTTTTATTTCACCCGTTTTATTGTGCTGCCATGTTCTATACAAGCCCCCCAATATTAAACCGCCAGACTCTGCTTGCATATCAAAGTAATGAACCGGCTTTTTATCGACAAATTCAGTTTCACCAAAGCCTTTAACGGCAATAATACACCTAGCGCTCCGATACGCCTGATAACCTGCACTTTGGGGAGTATTAAGCTTATCAAATCGGGTATTAAATGAAGTAAACCGAGAGGGTTTAAAGTCATTTTCAGTTTGATCTAGCAATAACCACCACATAGCATTTTCTACTCGGCGTTGTTCACCCACATTCCTCACAATGGAAACAGTGTCTGCAGCTTTAACAAAGCGACGATCAATCGGCCTATCGATAACCTTATTTATTTTTAAGCGGGTATAAAGCTTTTTTACACCGCTATCAAACGTCGTATTCAACCGACCACACATAATACTATCCTTATTTATATCGGCCAGTGTAGCAACGAATATTAGCTGTGTCTTGCCAACGAATGTAACAAATTGGTGTTAAAGAGAAAATGACTTAGTGACGACTGATGATTAAAAAGAAGATGTTTTTAATGATAAAAGTGAGCCTATTCAACTCACTTTCATATGACTAACAAGGGTAGTTACCCAATTAGTTAAAAACGATAGGTAGCGTAAACACCTGCCACACGATCAAAATTATTATCATATTGATAACCATTTTCTTGGGCATCGAAGCTTGAATAACCAACAAACATCCCAATGTCGGTCTGTTTGCTGTAATTATAATTAACACCAAGACTAACTTCATGAGCGGATTTTTGCTGAAAGTCTTTTAAATCTCGATAAGTATAGTTAACGTTAGCCGTCCAATCTTTTGCTAAGTGGGTTTGCACACCAACAGAGTAACGGTATTCATCTTTATTTTGTAGCTTCTCTTCATCCCACTTTACATAACCTAAAGAAAAAATCAGAGCTAAGTTTTTATCAAAGACATACTTACCCTTTAAGTCGGTACCATAAGCAACCGAATCTCCATTAATGGTTGATTCTTGAAAGCCCCTTAAACCTAACCCAACCGCTAACTCAAAGCCTGCTTCATTGTCAGGGCGAGCTAAAAGTCGGTAACTAATACCATTCAAACCAATCGTTAAATTGTCAGTCAGCCCGTAGCCCAGATTTAAATTTAGCGCTGCGTGTCTTTCATCCTTCTCTTCTCCCCACGCTAAGGCACCACTGACGGCAATGGTGCCATCAGTTAATGTTAAAGGTCTTAATATTGGATTGGTAGGATATTCAGTTTCTGCAAAAACAGTCGATGAAGCTAAAAGTAATACCGTGCTAATAAGTGATTTGTTCATAATAATTGTTCCCTAAAGTTTATGTTTTGTAATTTATGGGGGTATTATAAAAACTTATTGCGTTCGGTTCCTGAGGCTTTTTGTCTATCAAATGTCAGCGTTGTGTGAAAAATTGTAAGAAAGCGCAATTCGATGGAAGTCATCACTCATCAATAAAAGGTTAACAGGAGAGGTTTTTGTGTAAAAGCAGATGTAACGATGGGAGAAATATGTAGCCCGTAAGATAGCGGATATAATGTTACAAGCGTTATTTTGGCAAAAAATAAAGCAATAACACTATGGCTATTGCTTTATATTTCAGAGCGATTTAAAACTGGGACATTAAGGGTTATGCCTAGGTGACTTAAGCTTCTTCGCTTTCTTCATCTTCTACACGAATGCCCCAAACATCATGTTCATCGGCATGAATTATTTGGACCCACATTAAGTCGCCTGGCTTAGCGTCATAATCATCAGACAAATACACTTTACCATCAACTTCTGGCGCATCCATATAAGAACGCCCAACAATACCAAGGGCACTTACTTCATCAACAAGAATTAAATATTCTTGGCCAATACGTGCTTGTAGTTTTTCCGCGCTTATTCTCGCTTGTACTGCCATAAAACGTTGTAAACGATCTTCCATTACTTCGTCTGAATTATGATCAGGTAAAGCATTAGCCGTAGCACCTTCAACAGGTGAGTATTTAAAACAACCGACGCGGTCTAATTGCGCTTCTTCTAAGAATTCTAATAACTCTTCAAATTCTTCTTCTGTTTCACCCGGGAAGCCAACAATAAAGGTTGAACGAATAACTAATTCAGGGCAAATCTCACGCCATTTAGCAATGCGTTCTAATACACGGTCAGAGCTACCAGGACGTTTCATTAATTTTAAGATACGTTTATTAGCATGCTGAAAAGGAATATCTAAGTACGGCAGTATTTTACCTTCTGCCATAAGAGGAATTATTTTATCAACATGCGGATATGGGTAAACATAATGGAGACGGATCCAAACACCACGCTTGGCTAATTCTTCACATAACTGCTGCATGTGAGTCTTAACCGGCATGCCATCCCAAAAATCAGTTTTGTGCTTAACATCAACGCCGTAAGCCGAAGTATCTTGAGATATAACTAATAATTCTTTAACGCCAGCATCAACTAAACGTTTGGCTTCACCTAAGACATCGCCAATAGGACGAGAGTCTAAGTCGCCACGCATTGAAGGAATAATACAGAACGTGCAACGGTGGTTACACCCTTCTGATATTTTTAAATACGCGTAATGCTTAGGGGTAAGTTTAACGCCTTGTGGCGGCACTAAATCAATAAAAGGGTTATGAACAGGCTTGGCTACATGTTTGTGTACTTGTGTTAACACTTCATCGTAAGCATGAGGTCCCGTAACACCTAAAACATTGGGATGTAATTCGATGATTTCGTCTTTCTTAACACCTAAACAGCCAGTAACCAATACTTTACCGTTGGCAGCAAGTGCTTCACCAATTGTATCTAAAGACTCTTGAACGGCTGAATCAATGAAACCACAGGTATTTACAATCACTAATTCTGCATCATCGTAGCTATTGGTTACATCGTAACCTTCAGTGCGAAGCTGAGTAAGGATGCGCTCGCTATCAACAAGATTTTTTGGGCAACCCAATGAAACAAATCCGATTTTAGCCGCTTTAGAGGGCTGTTGACTATTCTTTTGCTCTTCAATCATCTTAGACGGAATGTCTAATGTGGTTGTCTGGCTCTCGGCTGAATTACTGCTTTTTTTAGTTGCTTGTGGATCGAATTGTTCTACGGTCATATAGTGTCTCAACTTACTCTTATTGTGTAACTGGTGCTTTTACTAATGAAGAGCAGCGTCATAAATGTTGGTTTAACTGTCTTTATAGCTAACTTTAGTGTGTTTGCTTAGGCAGTTGCTTAATGGGAAGGATTATACAGGAATGTTTTGTTCGATGGTAATGGATTTGATGCTACCTGGCTATAAACTCCGAACAAACTGAATAAGAGAAACTATACTCTTCTCTCTTTCTAAAAGCGCTTCCATCATCTTTAAGTATTTAACAAATATGCAACCTAATTCCATTCTCATTTAACAATATTTACATTTATCGACCTAATCTTATTGGCCTAATTTTTAACCACACTAATTGGCAACTTTAACCATTTCAGAGTCCGCTCATTTTATGATGGCGTTAAGAAAAAAAGAATGGCTAAATTAATAGCAGTGCTTCCTTGCACTTTATTAGTGGGGTATGTGCGAGTCTAAAAGCTACTTTTCTTTTGTTTTCAAAAAATCTTGATATTTCGCAATATGAGGCTTTTCTATTAATACTTTACTCATAGGATCAATAATCACTAAATCATTGGCGGACACTTTAATCGTTTGTGGTGTATTCATGGTTAATGTCGTGATCTTACCATTAACTGATACTTCCAACGGTAATGGAAAAAATAAATCATGTGGTATTTTCCATTGCAACGTCAGACTATTTTCAGTTCTTTTTTCAATCACTTTAGGTAATTGAGCCTGATAAAAATACACATCAAAAAACCAGCGATAATTTTGACCTGTTAAACGATTGACAATACTAAGAAAATCATCTGTATCAGCCAGTACTGGCTTGAACAGCCCTGGTTTTGGCTCAGCAACACCATATACAAGCTCAGTTGTTGCACTAAAGAAAGCCTCATCACCAATAAGGTTACGTAATGTATGTAGTACCCAAGGCGCTTTAGCGTATATATCGGCACCTGGCCCACCTTTTTCCTCTTGATAAACCCCTTCTACGGTTTGCAATGTTTTACTCACAATAGGAGCTTTATTTCGTATTTTCAAACGCATGTCGTACATGTGAGCCATATAAGCAACTTCGCCATGGAGATACTGTTCATATAGCGGATGCATATAGGCGCCAAAACCTTCATGTAGCCACATAGCATCGGCATTTTTATTGGTTAGTTGATTAGCAAACCATTCATGGGCGAATTCATGGAAAAGCAACCAATCAAACCCATATTTGTCGGCTTGGTACTTGTTACCATAGGCATTAATGGTTTGATGCTCCATCCCTAAATGTGGGGTTTCTGCTATCCCAATTTTGTCTTGAGCAAAAGGATATGGCCCGATCTTTCTCTCAAAGAATGTTGTTATATCAATAAGCTCTTGTGTCAAACGCTGCGCTTTCATTTTGTTTTCGGGTAAATGGTAAAACTCAACAGGGATACTATTGCCGTACTGGCTATCAAATGTGGTTTTAATGACCTCATACGGTGCAATATTAATGGCGACACCATAAGTGTTTAGTTGCGATAAACTATGCCAATGATACGTTTTAGTCGTATCATTTTCTGTTACCGAAATTAACTTTCCGTTAGCGGCAGCAACCAAATCTTTAGGCACAGTAATATGCATTGTGGTTGTTTTAGGCTCACCAACAGGGTTGTCGATACAAGGCCAAAACAAATCACAACCCTCACCTTGCACAGCCGTAGCTATCCAGTCTTTCCCTGTCGATGTTTTAGACCACACAAAGCCTCCATCCCAAGGGGCTCTTACCGCTTCGCGCGGCGTACCAGAATATTGTACTTCGACGATAAACTGACCCTTTAGCGGGGTTGTAAGATTTATCACCAGAAGCCCTTCAAGGTTGCTGTATTGTGCTTTTTCTATCAACACATCGTTTACCAGCACTTGTTCTATAGTAAAAAAATTATCGAGATTTATGCCTACCTGCCCCATTGCACGCTGACTGTTAAGGGTTAAAACGCCTTTGCCTGAAATAGTTTTTTGTTTAGGAAAAATACGAAAGTATAAATCGGCATGGTCAAGTGTTAAACCCTGCTGAGATATAGGCAAAGGACCGTCACTGGCCATTGTATATTCACTGCGCTCTACTGAATTTGCTTTAACACAAACTGCTAACGCAACAACCCAAAAGCACGCTAATGAAAACTTCATATGCTAAACCTCAAAAAGTAATGTAAATAAAAACCTTAGCTTCAAGTTATCCCTTTAACATTGGTGATAAAAGCTAATTGCGATTAACGACATCTACTACACTATGAATGGCATGGCTAACAATAAAAATCCTAGTGTCCATTAAATAAAAACGTTAATAATCTGACGAGCTTACACAATATAATTACGTTTGGGCATTTCCTACCTAAAAAATCGCCATTTTTTAAGATACTTGTGGATCGTATTGCTCATACGACAGTGCTAAGCCCCACCCTATTTACTTTATCAACAACTAAAGAAGTTATCCCTTTAGTTGTTGATAAAGGCATGGGCAGACAGAATATTGTTAAATACTTAAACGAAACCTATCCTTCGCCTTTGCCTAAGACTAAAAAGAAAGTGTCGAATATATCCCCTTGAGTTAGTTAATTAATGAGATACCAACAACAATCCACAGATTATTAGGCGACAAAGTTAATGATTGTTAATCTCTAATTAGTTATATTAAATCAATACATTAATATTAAGGTATCAAGATATGATCTATCAATTAGGTGAACTTTCTCCTCGTATTTCAAAAAGCTGTTTTATAGCACCAAACGCCACTGTAATAGGAAATGTAGACTTAAGCGAAAATGTCAGTATTTGGTTTAATGTTGTGATCAGAGCCGATTTAGCACAAGTGAAGATAGCGAAAAATTCTAATATTCAAGATGGCTCTATTCTGCATGTTGATAAAGGCTTCCCCATTAATATTGCTGAAAATGTAACTATTGGTCATAAAGTAATGCTTCATGGTTGTACGATAGGTGAAGGGAGCTTAATTGGTATCAATGCGGTGGTATTAAATGGCGCTAAAATTGGTAAAAACTGCTTAATTGGTGCTAATGCTTTAGTGACAGAAAACATGGTCATTCCTGATGGGAGTTTAGTCTTAGGCTCACCCGCAAAAGTAATTAAACAACTCGACGAAAAAACCCAAGAGATGATCGCAGCAGGCGCAGCACATTACGTTCAAAGCAATCATCAATATAGAAAAGAATTAAAGCAAATAGGTTAAGCATCATGCTGGTTAAGTTAAGCATCATGCTGGTTAAGTTAACCGCCTTTGTTGAAAATTAAATGGCCCGCAGTAATTAACACTAAGCTCGTTACTGAGTGCTTGGTTATAAAGAAGAGTTTGAGTTAATAATGAATAATGAGTTTCCAGCCATTATTTAGCTTTTTTTTTGTTTTATCTATTGATTAAAATATGAGAAAGTAACCTTAGGACAACATCAGCGCTAGGAGTTAAAGTGATAAAATGGTTAATAGCATTGATACTGTCACTGATTATCACCTCACAAAGTTTAGCAAACGAGGTAAATGTTGATTCATTAAAAGCGACATTAACAGCACTTCCTCAAGATGATAAAGCACGCTTAGCGCCGTTAATTGAGCTAGCAAGCTATTACCTTTATATCGCTCCAAAAGAAACAAGCGCTTATGCAACACAAGCCCTAGCCTTTACTAATATTGAAGATAATGATTTCAATAAAGCTAAACTATTACGCTTGCTTGGACAATCACAGATGTACCAAGGTTTAAACCTTGAAGCTTTCAAACATCTCACTCAAGCGATAAATAGTGCCAATAAGAGTGAGAACGTGCATTTAATCTCAGTCTCTAATAGAGCAATGGGAGTATTTCACGAGCTCATTATCGATCACAAAAATGCAGTAAAATATTATATAGAAGCATTGAAGTTTGCTAAATTAAGCGATCAAAAAGAAGATTTAGCGATGGTTTATAATAACTTAGGGAATGTACTTAATTCTCAAAATGATTATACTAATGCTGTTAAATATTTTAAAAAGTCAATCGTAATCAACACTGAACTCAATGATATTGCAATGCAGATGAATGCTTCTGTTGGATTAAGTGTCTCCTACTTAAGATCCGATAACCCTCTTAAAGCACAAGAATTACTTGAAGAAGTGCTAAGAAATAAAGATTACATCAATGACTTTAGCTTTAGTGAAGCATCAGCCAACTTAGCTGATGTTTATAAATATTTAAAAAACTTTACGGCGGCTGAATCTCTATATAAGTTTGTTATTAACGATGAGAAAGGTAGTATTTATCCACCGGCTGTCGCATCAGCATACTTAGGCCTCGCTGATATTTATATCCAAACAAACCAAATAAAAGCCGCCATCGATTTATACCATAAAGGCATTGTTGAGGTAAAAAATAAAATATCGGTGGAAAGTGAAATGGCGCTTTATGAAAATTTAGCAAAATTAGAATTAAGCCAAGAAAATTTTGAAGCAGCAGCGATTATTCAAACAGAGTACATAAACAGAAGAAATCAAGTTCAACCGTTGACACAAAAGGGTCTATTACAAAAATTAGAGAGTCAACTACTCTTGGAACGAGATTACATAAAACTACAAGATGAATTACTGATCAGCGAACGAGAGTCTCGCCACGCTTCAATGTACCTATTTGCTGTTATTGTTATTTCACTGATTAGTTTAGTGCTATTCCTAGTATTAATGCTAAGAAAACAGGTGATCTCTCGTTTGGAAGCCACAAACAAAACATTAAAAAAAGCCTCTGAAACCGACCATTTAACAAGCATTGGTAACCGTCGTTTTTTAGAGCATCAAATTGATACCTTTAGAGGGCGAGATATAAAAATGGCCTTTTTGCTGCTTGATGTAGATTATTTTAAAGATATCAACGACAACTTTGGTCATGATGCTGGTGACGAAGTCTTGGTGGCAATTGCTGATAAAATTAAAAGACTGTGTCGAAAAGATGATTTATTTGCACGTATTGGTGGAGAAGAGTTTGTTATTTTATTAATGAATAGTAATGAAGTGTCTGCCTGCTTATTTGCAGAAAGAGTCAGAAGTAGTATTGAAAAAATGGCCCACCCCTTTCAGTCTAAAGTCACAGCAAGTATCGGTGTTACGTTTGGTAATATGAACAACGCTAATTACGACGAACTATACAAACAAGCCGACATTGCACTTTACTCAGCTAAAGACAAAGGCCGTAATAAAGTGCTGCTATTTCCTAGTTTAAATCCAACAGTTGCTGATTAACGCAGCTAAGCGTTTATTAACTTATCGAGTGTTTTTAGCAAATAAAGCTTACCTGTTACCAGCTTACTTTATGTCGAATGAGTAATAAATATCGGCAGAGCTTTCTAGCCCAGAAACTGTTTCAACCCATAGTCTGTTTAATAAATAAAACCTCACGGTTAATTCATTGATAGGCTTCAGAATACCAACCCCGTATTTAATATAAACCTGCTCACCTAAATAGCCAGCGATGGAGGCTTGCTCATTGTCTCCGTCTATTTCGATTCTATTGATCAAAGGTAATTTTTCTATTTGAGTGAGCACACCAGAAAAGTTTGTTAACGCTGAACCTAAAGCCACACCTATAGCCGTATTACTATCGCTGGTTTCTGCATCTAAACCGCGCCCTCTCACCAGATACGATAAAGTTTCAGATTGTTGCATGGTTGGCTTTGAAAACAGCTTGATATTCAAACTGTTGGCTAATCCAGTTGCATCAATACCGACAATAATGTTTTCTTTTTCAATGCTACGTGTCGCTTGCATTGAGACATAGGGGTTATTCGCTGTGCCATTAAAAGAAATAATACCTTTAGTTAACGACAAATCTTGCCCATAAGCGCGATAGCGACCCTCGGGGATCTTTAAGCTGCCAAAGAGCTGCAAGGGTTGATTTGCCTGCTGACTCACTTGTAATTCGCCGCCTAGACGACCTATAAACCCTTGCCCTTCAACTTTAAATGCATCGGCAATAACCACACGAACATTGGTAAATAATTTAAATGGTTTTTCATTAGCAACTTGTTCGCCTGCATCATTAACCATAATGACATCCTTGCTTAAACTAACACTTCCTTGCGGCAATTTATTAACCAGTAATTTACCTTCGAGCACTTCTATACGGCCCGATATTTTCAGCTCTGATGCTTTGATTTGGGCGTTAAGGTGAGGAGAAACGGTTATGCTAAGATCCGGGGGAACTGATAACTTTAATGATTCCCCATCAAAATCAAAATTACCTTGCAATTCATCTTGCCAGTCAACGTCTCCTTTAAGATTAGCTAAGGCATTATTAATATTTACCCCACCAGAAATAACGGCTTGTTGACCTTTAAATTTTAAAGCCATATTAATATCAGTTAAGGTATTAATATTTCCTAAAATTTTAGCTTTACCTTTAGTTAACGTAATGTCACCTGTTATTATTGGCTTATCTAAATCACCATTCACAGTTAAACGGCTATTTAATAGGCCTTCCAATGAGGTTAACTCTGGCAAAAAAACTTGCAAGGGTGAAAGGTTGAATTCATTAATATTAAGCTGGCTATTTATAGTGCGACTATCGGCAAAGACAATCGTACTGCTAAGGTTGACTATTTCAGCACTGTCTTGAGCAAAAAAAGCAAGTTTGCCTGCAACACTGCTATTATCAACTTTTAACGTTAACTCACCCTTTTGCCACTCAAGTAATTGATGTAATTCGCCTTCTTTAGTTGTCTTTATATCGCCATCACTAATAAGTAATTTAGCATTAACGGTTGGCATTTTGTTTTGTTGCCAACCCACAGCAACATTCCCCGCTAATGTGCTCTGCACAGTTATATCTTTAGGAATAAAGGGCGTTAAAAGGTCTGTGTCTAATTGAACGGCTAACGTTAACTCGTCTTGAGCTACTTTTAAGGTGGCATCGTCTTTTAGACAGAGCTGAGCGCCGTCACCAAGCCAGCAATGTTTATTAACAGCAAGCGTTTTAAGGCTATTATTATAAAGTATATTAAGTGGCTGACTTGATTTAAAAACATCGTCACCTATCGAAAAAATTACCTGATCAGTTTGTACTCGCCACTGCTCTCCCACAGGTGAATAGTCACTATTAATTAACAAGTCAATCGCTGAATCGCCAAGCCATGCTAGCTTTACTTTTTGTTGATTTAAATCACCACTACTCGACAAATTAACACCATTGATGGTGTGATCGTTCCAATTGATAAGCGCACTGCTAAACGCTACCTGATGTTGATGATTATCCAGCGGTCGATATTTGACCTCGACCTTAATGGCATCACTGGCAAGATTAGCCACTAACAACTTTTTTAATTCACCTTGTAGATTGAGTTCTGGCTGCTCAATTGGACCAGATATTGAAATATTGGCCGCTATTCCACTTTCAATATCCTTTAACCATAAACTGCTATCTCCAACATTAACCGTACCATCGACATGCCAATGGGTATCGCTATGGCCTTTTATGTTAAGCGCTATATCACCATAATTGAGCTTAATATTACTTAGCGCTAATTGACCTTTATGGTTAATATCAACATTACCGTTTGCGTTAAAAGCTATTTTATTAATTTCGCCTTTGACCTTAGAGTCAGCAAGCGTAAACGCCCATTCATTATCTTGCCAAAATCCTTTACTGTAAATATTTCCCTGCAGTCGACCCGATAAACGTTTATCAATATTAGGTAAGCTAATGCCCGAAGAATTCACCTTAACATCCCATAAGAATCGATTGCCTAACTGTAACTCTCCGGTTATATCCAAGCGGCTATTTTCTTTGAACTCTTCAAAATATAAGGTCTTTATTTTAAAGGTTTGTTCACTGTAAGTTGCCTGTAGTTCCAATGCGGCATCTTGGTAACCAAAGCCACTAATGTTACTTTTTAAATCAATAACATGTCGGTTAAGGTCGCCTTCGCTGTTTAATAACAGTGTTGATGGAGTAATAACATTAGCGATATCATCAGGTAAAATAAACTGGCTAACATCAGCTTTCAATTTATAAGGTAAGTTTGCGTTAGTAACATCCACTGACATTTTAGCGGTTAGTGTTAATTCACCCACGTTGCTAATCGTTGTTACTAAATCAGCTAAATCACCTTTTAATGAAACCTTTTGTTCAGAATGACTGAGTTGTGGTAATAACTCAAAGTTATCAATGGAACTACTCAAGGCTAAATCAACAAGATAAGGGGGTACAAAGTCAACTTTTCCTTTTAATGAAAACTCTCCTACTGCCGCTACTTTTGATGACAATTCTTCAATAGATAATTGCGTTTTGAACCATGATAAACGTGCCACATTATTCGTGGTATTAATTAGCGTTTTCTCACTGCCCGTATTGTCTAATTCATTAACGATTAGCGTTTTTACCACCAACGACTTTAGCGCTAACTTAACTGGTAAATACATCTTAGGCAGTGATGCCAGTGGCCAAGGGGTAACGGGTTGCGGGGTTGATGAGGTCTTCGCCGCAGATAAATTAATATGTGCTTTAAGCAACCGAGCATTATCTATATTAATAGCGATATTACTCACAACATTCTTATTGACCGATAAAGCACTAGAAAACTCGGTTAAGTTTATCGCTAGCCCCTGAGTTGTTATTTGGGCGCGAGCTAAAGAAAACTTCTTTAATTTAACGCTAAAGGGTAAGGTGAAATTGGTTGAGTTAATCGTTTGTTCGACAAGTTGCTCAGATGATTCCGCTGGCTTTGCTTCTTTTATGTTGACTTGTAGTGCGCCTATACTGAGTTCATCAATACAAATCTGGTTTTTCCATAGGCAGCGCAAATGCAATTTTAAACGAATGTTACTGGCATTAATTAGCGCATTATCGTTTTCAATTTTTAGTTTACGTAACGCTAAGTCATCTAAAAGGGCACCACTTTTGTATTCAACTTGCAGCGAGGAAACCTTACCGACAAAATAAAGTGATAACTGAGCTCCCCAAGGCGTTGAAAGTAGTATGGCAAAGAAACACAGTAAGCCGGTTAACACGCCGATAAGTGTGAAGCTGGCACGTTTATAAGTCATAGTTCAGCACCAATACTAAAATGAAGACGCCATAATGGGTTTTCTTCGCTTAATGAATACCCTAAAGCAAACCTGATCGGCCCAATGGGAGAAATATAATGAAGACCGGGACCAATAGAGTATACCGGTTCAAGTTTGTCATTATCATTAACACTTCCAGCATCAATAAACAGTGCGCCGCGCCATGTATTTGAAAAGTAGTACTGGTACTCCAAACTAGCAACGACCATATTAGTGCCACCAATAACGATTTCCTTCCCTTGGTTAATACCTTCTGAAAGAGTCACTTTAGGGCCAATTGATTGATAGTCGAATCCTCGAATACTTTGGTCACCACCAGCATAAAACCGTAATGAAGGAGACAGTTCCTCTTCAAAGTCTTTGTCGACAATAACATAGCCAAGCTCTACTCTTGCGACAATACGGTGCTTAGGAGCAAACAGAGAAATATATTTCCAACGCGCATTAAAACGTAAAAATGAGGTTTCTGAAGATAAACCTTCATAGCTTCCTTCTAAATTATAGTATTGTCTAAATCCCTTAGTTGGATCGAGTAAAGGGCCATCACGATCAATATCAGACCAAGTAAACCCGGGAATAAAATAACTGGCATCATCGTAAACATTATCAGTCTCCCACTCTTCATCTAAGTGTCTTAAATAAGGTTGGCGTAAAATATCATCTTTTAGATAAACGCGTCCTACTTGAAAAGAAAAAAATCGACTGGTTAAGTCTCCATAGTCATTTTTTTCTAGTTCAGTTTGTAATTGCAACACATCATTGTTGGGGTGTGACAAAGGAATACTGTAAATAAAATGCCCGGTCGGATTAATGGTTGAATAGGACAACCTTGTTTCTTGACGATGCCCATAACGGTTGACTAGCGGTGTTTTCCAGCCGAAAGAAAACCTTTCTTTGGTGTCAGTCGCGTAGCCTAGTCCTAAATTAAATTGATGGCGTTTCGCTTTTTCCAGCGATACATCTATTGGTAAGATGTTATTCGCGCTATTCTCTGTTTCAGGGCGAACAACAACATTGCTAAAGTATTGAGTTTCATCCAGTTCATTTTGTAAGTTTTGCAGTGAGGTTTGTTGATAAAAATCACCTTGCTTAAAAGAAATCAAAGGTTTCAAAATATCTGTATTTATATCAAAATCATTAAACTTTATCTCACCAAAACGATAACGAGGTCCACTGTCAAAGTGAACAATAATCTCTGCGGTATCCAAATTTTTGTTTATAGCGATATTAGTTTTAATGAACTTACTATCAAAGTAACCTCGTTCTAAACCTAAGGAAACCAAGTCCGTTTTAAATTGCTCATAAATGCCATGATGTAATATATCTCCGCTGGCAATAGGCACCTCTTTGATAATATCTGAAAAAGCACTATCCCCTAAAGCGTCGCCACTTAGGTTAATACGCACGTGTTTTATTCTTGTTGGCTGATTGAGTATCACGACAAGACCAAGCGTCCAGATATTTTTATCTAAATTCTTGTCAATTGAACTTGTTACCTCAGCACGGTAATAACCCAGTGCCTTGAGCGCATTTAAGGCTTGTTTTTTCGCTGTAAAAACAAATGCTGTTCGTTCGGTGTCATTCTCTGGCAAATTGCCTAGATAAGCATAAATATTTTGTTTTGCTGCACTGGATAAGTTATCTGAAAGTTGAACGATAAGTGTGTTCGATGTTGCAAATGGTGAGATTAAAAAAAACAAGATGAACAAAAAAAAACGACTATACATTATGCTAGATTATCCGTGAAATTTGCAGTAATTAAATAAAAGCATAGCATAACAGTTTATGTGGTTTTGCTGATAGAAAAGTTTTAAGGTAGAAATAACTATCTATACTTTCAACCTTACGATAAATTTACACAATATTGACTTCTTCAGCAAAGTCGCCAGACCGTTTTAACAAAATTAGGTCAATCCCACCCGGGAACTAACATCCAAAATGAGGGAATAGAATGATAACTGAGCAATTAATTTGGTTTATAGATGGACGTTATTTTTATAAAAGCATTACTTTAGATAAAGTTATTCACCTCGCCAACACTCATAAAATGCGCGTTAAAATAATCATCGATGCTAAAGTAAAATCTACCCAACGGTGGTATTGGCATGCCATGGTTGGCGACTCACCAACGGCTAATGAAGATTTAGTGGTGATTAACAAGAAAAAACAAACCTTGCTTAAAGCATTAGAAATGAGTGCAATTAAAGCTGAAATTATCGTTTCAGAGTCTGCAGATCACATAAAAACAATCAATACTGAATTAGCAAAAACAAATAATGGCCTGCTAATTTTAGAAGACACACCACCTAAACAAAGACATCCCATTTTTCAAACTCTCACTGAAATAAACGCACCCGTATTATTATTAACTGACAAGGTATGGAAAGAAAACATCAATGCCATTGGCGCTGTTGACCCATTACACGAAAATGATCGGCCAGCAAAAATTGATGAACATATTGTTCAGCATTTAAAAAGCTGGGAAGATTCGCTTTCAGTAAAATGGAAACTTATCCACTGTTGTTACATTTCATCAGTTTTATACCAATACAAAAACAAAGTACTGTCGATGCACCAAGACGGTTTAAAAGAGTTCGCTGATCAGTTCCGCATTAAGAGGGATCAATATCAATTACTTGAAGGTTTACCTGAAGAGGCCTTAAAGTCATATATTAACAAAAACCATATCGATATTTTATTTATCGGTCTAGTTAATAGAAACATGCTGGATAAGTTTTGGGTGGGAAGTACTACCTCAAATTTTTTATATGAGCCGCCATGTGATTTATTGCTTATTAAACAGTAAAATAAATAATGAGCATTAACCAGTAAGGTTAATGCTCAACGTTGATTCAGTCACTACTCTTCTTTGGATACAACATCTGCCGTACTTCTCAAGTTCTCATTCATAGCAACTTTAAAAGGTTTACTTGCACTCCCGGCATAAAGGCTGATATGCGGGAATGGGATCTCAATGCCCTGTTCATCAAATGTTTTCTTAATGTTCTGATACATTTCATTTTTAAGCGCAAGAAAATTTTCTCTTCTTGACCACACTGAAAATTGAATATCAACTGACGATGAACCAAACCCGGTCAAAATAAATAAAGGTGCTGGCTCTTCCAAACAAATAACATTTTTTTCGGCAATTTTTAATAATAAATCACGCACTTTTTCAATATCTTCTTTATAAGCAATACCTAGTTTTAAGTCTGCCCTTCTAATAGGATATTTTGTCATGGTGGTAACCGCACTTTTTATCATGCTTTCATTGGGTATTCGAACAAATAAATTATCAAAGGTTCTTAATTTAACAGACAATAAATCAATTGAAATAACTTCCCCTAAGATGTCATTCACTTTAATCACATCACCGATTGAGAAAGGTCTTTCTATCATCAAAAATATACCACTGATTAAATTTGATGCTGATGTTTGTGAAGCAAAGCCAATCGCGACAGTAAAAATTCCCGCTGCGCCAAGTAATATCGTTAAGTCGATACCAATATGCTTTAAAGCCGATAAGACAAACAAGCCCAGTAAGGTATAAAACACCGTTCTTTTTAACAAGAACACTCCGTGTGTCGTCATTTTCTTGCTAACAATTCTTTCCATCGCGCTACTGAGCGCTTTAGCAATAAAGTAGCCGACCACAAATAAAATAAGTGCCTGTGTTAAAGTGTATAAATGAGATGCTTTGAGCATATTAAAAAACTCATTAATGACTTCCATATAATATTTACCTAACTAAAGTTTACCCAAATAAGTTACTGATTCTGCGAATTAATTTACCGTGTTCAGAGGTTTCTCGCGGAGAACTTATCGCGGTAAGGGGTTGAAATTCAACTGAAACATTTCTTTCTATAATTAATTCAATATCGGCCGATTCATTATTTCTTTCAATGGTTATGCCAGATGTCCACAGTTGGTTTTTATCATCACTATATAAATGTAAATAATTAACAGGAACATTAATCCTGTTGATGATAAGTTCTTTGTTATGGCTATTAATCACCGTAATTGACGTTGTTGCTCGGTGGGGATGTAAATTAAGCTCTTCAAGTTTAGTTTTTGCAGAGGTATATTTTGCATAGCACAATTGCCCGTCGATGGTTGAACTACCAAACCATGAATCTGACGGACGCCAAAAAGGTAAATCAACTAAGCATTTAGCACTTGGAAATGTTTCAGCATAAAACCAAATAGGTGTACTAATAAACAGCTGAACTTTTTCACCCGCTAAAATAGTTAGCGGTGATGAAGGACGTGCGATAACAGAACGATCGGCTAATTTTGGAAATACTTTTATTTTATCAGAGCTGGTTTTCTCTAAAAAACGACCGATATCAGCATCGCTTTCTAGTGCAAAGTTTTCGCCAGCAGAAACCACAATGTCTTGGTCTTCTTCTTCATTTTCAATATTCCAAATGTTCCACTCAGTTGCCTTGCGCTTTATGAGTATCGCGCGTTGACCAACACTCCAACATTTTTTTTCATGACTGTCATCAAAGGTAAACTCGCCCCACCAGATGTTGTTACTCATAGTTTACTCATTAAAAATTAACTTTAAATAATAAATCGCCAAATCCCCAGATAAAGGTGCCTGTTATCAACAATGAAACTTCTAAAATACCGAGCTGGTATCTAACATTATCTTTAACAACATCAATTTTATCGTCAAAGTCATCTTCAATCGTTGCAATTTCTTTGTCGATGTACTCTGTTGGCACATTGATTTTTCTGAGTTTCATTTTGGCTCGTGACAATACCAAGCGATGTTGAATATTGAGTTTACTGATAAGAACACGTTCAGCAATAATGGCGCCAATACTTGACCAAACACCAATGATAACAATTAAACAACCACTTCTAGAAAGCCACTCTAGTCCTAAAAACTGAGTTTTTGACAAATAATAGCCCATACTAATCAGTGTTATAGAAAGTAACCAAGCCATTATCGGTTGTCTTTTTCTGATGTTAATGACTTTTGCTTCATAAAGTGTTTTTGAATCGCTCAATATCTGTCTTCTTTTTTTAATTAAATTAGTGGTTATTACAACCAGCGTTTTTTCTTAAACCAAACAATAAGACCAACAGAGATAACCGACATCACCCCAAGTAAAGTAAAGTAACCGTGTTCAAATTTAAGCTCGGGTATGTATTCAAAATTCATCCCATATATTCCTGCGAGGAAAGTCAAAGGTACGAACAAAGCGGTGATAACCGTTAACACTCTCATTGTTGCGTTTAGCTGATGTGAAGTAACCGACATATAACCGTTAATTAAATCTCCACAAATATCATAATACATTTGAGAGAGGCTCAATAATCGATCAAGTCGTTCTCTTAAGTCATTTACTGTATGTATTTCTTGTTCTGTAATAAGGGATGTTTCGTCATCTTCAAGATAACTGTTTAGGGTATTACCAACAGTTACATGGTAATTAAAAGTTCTTCTAATTTTAACCAATCTCGAACGATGTGAAGTGATTTCTCGCATCATTTTATCGTTACCACTGACTTGAAATTGATCTTCTATTTTTTCTAAATTTTGTTCAAAGTCAAATAATTGCTGTAGATAATTACCACAACTGCTGTGAAATATTTTTAATGCTAAGTGTACTGGGCTTCTCGCTAAATACTTTTCACTGCTGGCAGTAAACAAGGTATTTATCGCTATCGAGCTTTCAGGATGACCGGTAATTAACACCCGTTGACCGATAAACATACTGATTTGTACATGTTCAAAGGTTAAATTGTTTTCTTTGGCAACAAAGCCACGGTAAAGCAGAAAGATGAAATCATCAAACAGCTCAACTTTCGGAGGGTGTCTTTCTCTTTGAGCATCTAAAATAGCTAATGGGTGACAGCCAAATTGAGTTAATATTTCTTTTTCTTGAGATTTTTCGACTTTATCAAGATCAATCCATAGCACGGTGCTTTCATCTTGTTGCCATTCACTGACTAATTCTTCGCCACCAATTTTAACAGGCGCAGAAGGTGAAATTAACATACATTTAATCATGATAAATCCTAGGTATAATTACAAAATAATGCGGGTGTCAGCATTAAAAATAATAACTGATAGTAAACGTTATAAATTTTCCCATTATAAGCAATATTTTAGAGTAAAGGTCAAATAATTAGTTGTTATCTCAGCAAGTAAAGTTAATAATTCATCCAATTACAGCTATTAACATTCCTATTAGGATTATTACATGTCAACTGACATTATTACTTGGTGTGCCATCGCCTTTTGTATCACTCAATCAGCCATTTTCTCAGGATTAAATCTCGCATTTTTTTCTATAAGTCGCCTGCATTTAGAAGTTGAAGCTAAAAAGGGTAATAAAGCAGCACAAACTATTTTACGTCTGAGAGACGACTCAAATTTTTTATTAACAACAATATTATGGGGTAATGTTGGAATTAATGTGTTGTTAACAATGCTCTCTGATTCTGTTCTTACTGGCGTCAGTGCTTTTCTGTTTTCAACTATTGCCATTACGATTATTGGTGAAATTACTCCGCAAGCTTATTTCTCAAGAAATGCCTTGAAAATGGGCAGTATGCTCGCCCCTATCATTCGTTTTTATCAGTTCCTTTTTTACCCAGTAGCCAAACCAACCGCACTTATTTTAGATGCTTGGCTCGGCAAAGAAGGGATTACTTATCTTGAAGAAAGTGAACTTAGAAGTATTATTCGCCAGCACATTTCCGCGGAAGAAGCCGACCTTAATCATGTTGAAGGTATCGGCGCGTTAAACTTTTTTGCTTTAGATGAGATACAGGTCACTGAAGAAGGTGAGATAATTGATCCTAAATCAATTATTGCCTTACCGACAAAGTTAGACTTACCTATTATTCCGGTAACGACACAAGGTCCAGACGACCCATTTTTAATGCTGGTCAATGAAACTAACCATAGTTGGGTAATATTGACCAATGAAGCTGGCTACCCTTTACTCGTGCTTGATGCAGACGGTTATTCTCGAGCTGCGTTATATCAACCAGGCGATTTTGACCCTTACAATTATTGTCATCGTCCTGTTGTGATAACGGATGAAACAACACCATTAAATGAAGCTATACTGAAAATGAAAGTGAATACGTCTACTGACAAAAACTTTGATGGTGTGATAGAACACGATGTATTGCTTATCTGGGGAGAAACCAAACGTATTATTACTGGCGCAGACATTTTTGGTTTGCTACTTAAAGGCATGCTTCCTAATATAAAATAAACAGGTTAAATATTTATAATGGAATGGTTAGACAAAATATTCAATTTAAACAGTTTTACCGAGTTATTGTTTGAATATAAATTTATTGTTACTTTTTTACTGTTGATGACTTCATTTTTGATTAAAAATTTAATCATAAAAGTTATAAAACTAAAATCGAAACAAACCAAAAGATTAAAAATTAATATGGTGAATAATATTTTCACCATATTGATCATTATTTTACTTTTTAATCTATGGTCCGAAGAAATCCAAAAGTTTGCCTTTTCTATTGCCGCTTTTGTTGTGGCAATTGTATTAGCGACTCGCGAGTTTATTCAGTGTTTTATTGGCTTTATCTATATATTATCGAGTCGACCCTTTCGTATTGGTGACTGGATACAAGTAGGTAACTATGTTGGTGAGGTGCATTCTACCGATTGGGCTAAACTTACTTTACTAGAGGTCAATAAAGATGATTATGAATATACTGGCAAAACGTTATATTTGCCTAATAGCCAGTTAATTACTTCAGTAATTAAAAATCTTAATTTCCTCAAGCGTTATGCGGTACATCATTTCACTATAGTACGTGATGACAGTGCTAACCCCTTTGACTTTATCGATACCTTGTATGAGAAAGCAGACTTATATTGTCATGACTTTAAAGATGTGGCCGTTCGTTATAATCATCTTATTGAAAACCGCTTAGATATAAAAATTGCAGGTCCAAAACCGCACATTCAAGTAGCTACCTCTGAGCTGGGTGACACTCAGGTGTTTTTTACTATTTTTTGCCCCACTGAAAGTGCTATGGAAATAGAACAGAAATTAACGTCTGACTTTATGAAACTATGGTTTGAGAATAAAGCTTTAAAAAGTATTAATAAATAAAAGAGCGACAGACATCGTCTTGTGATAGATATTAATCTTTGTAACTACACAATAAGCACAACAGCTTGTTGTGCTTTATTTACAAGCCCCAAAACAAACATCACCCGACTTCAACGTTACAAAAAAGCCTCATTATTAATGAGGCTTTTTGCTTACCAATGCATCATTCATCATTCATCATTCATCATTAGTGTATTAACGAAGATGACCGCAGCCTAAAATAAAAGACTGCTTTGTTTATCTTAAAGATATAACCAATTTAACAGTAAGGATAGCGTTACCCACATTAGAATAATCAATGGAATACCAACACGCATAAAATCAGAAAAACGATAACCACCGGCGTTCATTACCAATAGGTTAGTTTTGTAAGCCATAGGCGTTGCATAACTTAAGTTAGCACCAAAGAGTACTGCCAATATAAAAGGTTCTGCTGGTAGGTTGAGTTGGCTAGCAACAGAAATAGCAATAGGCGTACCAATAACAGCAGCAGCATTGTTAGAAACAATATTAGTTAATATCGCGAGTAACAGCATTAGGGCCGATAAGACACCTCCTGGTGGTAAACCAAATGATAATGCGACAAACACTTGCGCTATGTACTCAGCGCCACCGGTAGTCATCATTGCAGAGCCTAACGCTAAAGAGGCGGCAACAATTAAAATAACTTGCGTACTAAGCGCTGATGAAGCTTCTTGCCAATTTAAACATTTTGTTAATAACAAGACGAGTACACCACAAACCGCACTAATTTCTATAGGTAAAATACCCAAGGCTGACGATACAACTACGGCTAACAAGGTACCTAAGGCAATGGGTGCTTTACTTGTTTGAGGTAATGACTCCGCGCCATCAATAATGAGTAGTCCTTGTTTAGCTTTTAATAAATCAATTTGCTCTTGCTCTCCTTGTACCAGTAAGACATCGCCAATTTTCAGGCGGGTATTGCCGATACTGCTGCGACCAATTTCCATCGCTTTACCTGCTCGATGCAAAGCGATCACTGATATGCTGTGTTTTTGTATAAAATTGACTTGTTGTAAAGTGTGCCCTTCAACCCCCGAGCCAGCAATAATAACAATCTCTGCCAACGTTTGTTTCTCGGCTTTTAGAGGGTGTTCGTCATCAACTTTATGCAGTCCTGAGAATAAAGTGGCTCCTAATACTGACTCATATTCTTTTAAACGGTCTGGATAGTCATGAACTTTTAGGCGGTCACCAACGATAAGCACGGTATCGGGCAAAGGCATTATATTCCGATAGTTGGCGCCACGCTGAATACTCTCAATTTTTAGCTGGCCATCAGTCAAAGCAATTATCTCGGTAATTGTTTTCTCGTTAGCCACACTTTCTTCATTTATATTAAGATAAGCGCTAAACAGACGTGGCGAAGTGTCAGGCATTGATGGTGTTCTGCTTGGGAGAAGTTTAGGCGCAATTAGCCATAAGTAGAGTACGGCAACAACAGAAGCAATGAGTGCTGGTTGTATAAAATCAAAGAGCCCAAACTCAACCGCCCCCATATTTTTTGCAATACTAACCACTAATAAATTGGTCGATGTACCTATAGTTGTCGCCATTCCCCCAACTAAGGTTGCTAATCCCATCGGCAGTAGCATTGGCGAAGAATCTGTTTTAGTACGCAGTGATACACTGATCAAGATAGGCAGTAACAGCACCACAACTGGGGTGTTATTAATAAAAGCACTTAAACCTCCAGCTAAAACGAGTGTTAGCAACAAAGATAATGTTGGGCTTATTTTCCATAATTTAGCCAAGTATCGACCAATGGGCTCCAATGCTCCTGTACGCACAATACCGTGACCAATGATCATTAACGAACACACTGTCACTAAGGCTTCATGACCAAAGCCAAAAAATAATGAGCTAGGTTCGAAATGTGTGCCATCTATATAAAAAGGGAAGAATGCAAACGCCAAACACAATATAGCGATAACAGCCAAAGAGGAGGTTTCTAAAGGGATATCATCTCGACGAAAGAGGTATAAGGCAAATACGGTAATGAGTAATACCGCTAATGCATGATTATTAGGTAAGTCAGGAATATTCAAAAGTAGTACCAAGTTAATTTAATTATTTAGCGGCTACAACCACTGCTTATAAAGCTTATTCTAAATGAATGCGCCAAATTATTACAAGTCAATGAAGTCTATTCTAATTATTTTTAATAACTATAATACGTGTTTTCAATTAAGTACATAGTCACTAATCAATAGATATTTTTATAACGAGCTCGTTAAAGCGTGAGCTATATTAGTTAAAAAGAGTGGCAACAATAATTCAGCAGCCGCTCTCAATATGCACTTTAGAATGTAAGGTCTTGGCAGACAGGGAGCAATAAGGAACTTTTAGTGACAACAAAGTAGCGGTAATATGTTCTGCATATTTTTAGGTTATTTGACGGCAGATAACGCGCTACTTTTAACGTTGATTGTCGGACAGCGATTCATCTTTTGTGGTGTTTACCGCAGACAAGGAATCGCTTTTTATATAAAAAACGTATAGATAAGGCTTAACCTAGCTCACTTTCTATTTTTGATCCTAAAAAAACTTTTGATGGATCAACAAGAAAACGTTTGCCTAAAGCTTCTCTTCCTAACAGCATTAAATAACTCATATCAGAGCGATCGGTTAAGGTTATTTCAATTGACCACTTTTCTTCGCCAAGTACGATTAATGTTTCAATAACGTAACGTTGCTCTACGGTGCCATTAGAAGACTTTATTTTTCTGATATCACTAATTGGCGCACTACATTTAACAATAGTATCAACATTATGCGCATCAGGATGAATATCAAAAATCACCGAAGGCTTGCCATCTTTAATAACTTTTGTAATATTATCAACGTGTAACGACGACGTTTTTGCGCCGGTATCAACCCGCACTTGTAAGTCATCAATAGCTAAGTCTGGCAAAGCTATTGACTCTAAACGCCCAATAACAACTTTATTTGCTTTTTTCATACGGTTTCCTAACTGTCATCATTTTCAGGTAAAAGCTGCTCTTGTACGTTTTCAATGTGTTCAGCGATTTCTTCATCGTCTTCACTGAAATAAGCGACATGAAACATAGCTTCTCCATCTTGTACTAGCGGTATATTTTGCTTACCGATTAAAATGCCTGAGCGTGTTGCTTTAACCGAATCAAATATTGCACCATATGGGCTACCAATTTCGGCTAACACTTGACCTTTAGTGATCTGATCGCCCAAATTTACAATATTATGAACAATACCACTAGCGTTAGCGCGCACCCATTGACTACCATTAGCAATAAAAGGCACAAGTTTTTTCTTCTTAGAGCGGACAACTTTTCTGGTCATACCTAAATATTGTAAAACATTTAAGATACCTTTCATGCCCGCTCGAATTGAAAACTCATCAAAACGCAGCGCTTCACCCGCTTCATATAATAGTATTTTCGTTTCGTTTTTAACGGCTGATTCTCTTAACGATCCGTCAACTAAAGTAGAATTTAACACAACCGGTACGCCAAACACTTCCGCCAAGGCTTTGGTATCGGGATCAGACATATCCGCCCTAATTTGTGGCAGGTTTGAGCGATGAATTGCCCCGGTATGTAAATCGATACCGTAATCACAATGTTTAACGATTTCATTGAGAAATATATGCGCGACACGCCCTGCTAAAGAGCCTTTCGCAGAGCCGGGAAAACAGCGATTTAGATCACGACGGTCAGGCATATAGCGACTTTGATTAACCACGCCATAAACGTTAACCATAGGAACAGCAATAACTGTGCCTCGCGTTATTTTAAGTTTCTTTTCGTGGATCAAGCGTCGAATAATTTCAATACCATTTAATTCGTCGCCATGTACCGCCGCACTCAAAAAAATAGTGGGCCCCGGTTTTTTAGCGCGAAT
>NZ_JACGVP010000149.1:0-229 GCF_014077275.1 Colwellia sp. BRX8-7
CGCTTTAACCCCACGTGCTCAGTAAATTCACACAAATGCTCTGCGGTACCTACTGCGCCAGTGAATATACCTTCAAAGTTTGTGGTGAGTTTGAGCCAACTGTCATCGCTGATGTGAAGTCTTGACAGTATATTTGCGGTTTTGTTATCGATAGCGCCTCGTTTGTCTGCTCTTATTACGCGACCTGTTTCATCTACAAGGGTTAAATAGTCCTTCAAACTAAAGCGGA
>NZ_JACGVP010000112.1:0-334 GCF_014077275.1 Colwellia sp. BRX8-7
GTGTCTACACAAATTACATGATAACAAATTAGAAGAATCCCGATGGGGCTATAGCTCAGCTGGGAGAGCGCCTGCCTTGCACGCAGGAGGTCTGCAGTTCGATCCTGCATAGCTCCACCATCTTAAATTCTACCGCGTTAGTTCGCAGCTTGTGTAGTAAACTACATGACGCTACAAACTGCCTTGTATAATATAAGATACCATTATGATTCTTCATTAAAGAAAAGACCAAATTAAGGTTTACTTTCGTCATACTGAATGTTTTTCAGTGTTTTGTGAGTGAATATTAATTTGGTTTTTTAAACCACGTTTTTAACCGAATGCGCGTTAAGAA
>NZ_JACGVP010000107.1:0-357 GCF_014077275.1 Colwellia sp. BRX8-7
GAACCACGAAAGAGCTGTTTTGATAAGTTATCTACATCACTTTAGAGTAAAGTAGTTAACTTAACGTTTTATAGATAAGGTTTGAATCTTCGAAAAGAACTTTAAATTAAATTAAATAAAACGTTGACATCGAAACTAGAGTGCGTAGAATACGCATCTCGCTTCAGGCAAGGCCTGCAGCAACGAAGCAAAGCGAATGAGATTTTGTTTCGGTTAACTCTTAGAGTTAACGTTCTTTAACAATTAGTTATCATGCAATTTGTGTGGACACTCACATTACATTGATTTTACATAGTCGGTTCTTAATTCTCTAACGAGAGGCAAGGAAAGACGTAAAACAGTTTAATAATGATGTCA
>NZ_JACGVP010000103.1:0-386 GCF_014077275.1 Colwellia sp. BRX8-7
ATAACGCCCCATTAAGAGGCAAATGATAGTTGGCTAAAATAAGCGACGAAGGAGTAAATAGCCAGCTGTTATTTGTCCTGCTTGAATGGCTTGTTATGTTTTTTCTACGACATACCTATAATCCAAGGCATTGCGACACCGAAAGCTACAGATGAAACTCCAAGTATAAATTTAAGATGATTCATTGAACTGCATTTTGAGTACATAAATATACCTGTAAAAAATGCAAATACCGACCACATAACAGAACCCATAAAATAGACACGAAGTGCACCTTGATTTACTGAAGTCGTATAACCCGGACCAGCGATAAAATTTAAAATAAATGTAATGAGTAAACCTAAAACAGGTAATAAACCTATCATAAAAATTCTTTTATTAATCCT
>NZ_JACGVP010000115.1:0-321 GCF_014077275.1 Colwellia sp. BRX8-7
ATAACGCCGTTTTAAGCGGCAAATTGCAGTTGGCTAAAATGTGTGAGGTACGAACAACAACCAACTGTAATTTGTCCGACTTGAAAACCCTTGTTAGCTTGCAACTTTACGAAAAAGCCATTCTAAAGGGCCTGTTTTGAAATATTTAAGCCACATAACACTAAAGACAATCCCACAAATACAGAATATTAATGCGCTTAATAATGCAAAGTTAATTGTTTGGTTTATTAACAACCCCATAGATTCAAGAGTCCCCATGCCTAAAATGACATGAGCTACATATAAGGTTAAAGACAATTGCCCTGTCTGACATAACCACTT
>NZ_JACGVP010000132.1:0-251 GCF_014077275.1 Colwellia sp. BRX8-7
TACAACCCTAAGTAGTCTTTCGACACGAAGTACACCGTGGAGACTAATCCACAGCAATTGTAAAGTCTGACATTTTCACGCACAAATAAATGTGTCTTGAATAAGATGTTCACTCTGAGTAAGAGTAAACAAATGTTGATTAACAGCTTTCGCTCTTAATCGCTTTTGTAAATACCTATGTCATATGTAAATCACAGCGCGACACCGTTCATTACGACATAAATACTTTATTTATATCAGCTTTCCAGATT
>NZ_JACGVP010000133.1:0-251 GCF_014077275.1 Colwellia sp. BRX8-7
TATAAATAAGATATTTATATAGCAATGAACGGTGTCGCGCTGTGATTTGCACATTTTATAAATATCTACAAAAGCGATTAATAGCGAAAGCTGTTAATCAACATTTGTTTGCTCTTACTCAGAGTAAACATCTTATTCAAGACACATTTATTTGTGCGTGAAAATGTCAGACTTACAATCATAACTAAAAATGTACGGATTAGTCTCCGCATGTTTTTGTTAGTTTCGTTAGAAACTACTTAGGGTTGTAT
>NZ_JACGVP010000145.1:0-236 GCF_014077275.1 Colwellia sp. BRX8-7
TATAAATAAGATATTTATATAGCAATGAACGGTGTCGCGCTGTGATTTGCACATTTTATAAATATCTACAAAAGCGATTAATAGCGAAAGCTGTTAATCAACATTTGTTTGCTCTTACTCAGAGTGAACATCTTATTCAAGACACATTTATTTGTGCGTGAAAATGTCAGACTTTACAATTGCTGTGGATTAGTCTCCACGGTGTACTTCGTGTCGAAAGACTACTTAGGGTTGTA
>NZ_JACGVP010000067.1:0-1250 GCF_014077275.1 Colwellia sp. BRX8-7
TATTCCACTTATCAAATATAGTAAACTAATCGATTGATAAATGGATTGGTCCAACTATAAGCCATTCAAGCAGGACAAATAACAGTTGGCTATTTGCTCCTTCGTCGCTTATTTTAGCCAACTATTATTTGCCTCTTAATGGGGCGTTATGTACCTAAAGGAGTAGGCAGTTGCAATGTCCTAGTTGTAAACAAACAGCCATTTCATTTTCTAACTGGTGTAATGGAATCAATGCATTTTGGACTAAATGTCAAAATTGCAATGTGCGGCTATACGGAAATTATTTCGTATACTTAGGGTTCTTCGCAACATTACTATATGTCTTCGCTTTAATTCCTTTACTTATTTATTTCGCATCTAATTTAGGTTTTGAATTGGCAATTAGCTTTAAAGTTGTTAGTTTTGTACTCCTTGTGGCATTGGCATATCCTTGCGCTCTGTATACTTATAAACACGGAAAGTATGGAGTAAAAGGTACATAACAAGAACTTCAAACGGAACAAAAACAGTTGGTTAGGTTCCGCTTCGCTCCACATTTTAACCAACTATTTTTGTCCGCTTAAGTGGGCGTTAGGTGTTCAGGGAATCTCTCAACTATGGATGTTGATCAAAAGATAAATGTTTTTCATTCCTTAGATTCTAAATCGACTTGTATCGCTATGATCAAGTCTTGTACTTTTGGAATCGCAATTTTAACTTTAATAAGCTTGATCATCGGACTATTTTTCCAAGAGTTGAATATTGAAACATCTATTGGTTTTATAATTGATTTCAGCTTGTATGCGTTTCTCCTGTTTGCAGTTTTTAAGTGGCATTCTCGTATTGCGGCATCATGTTTACTTTTATTATCAACTTATAGTGTATACCTAACATTTATGGTGCTAGCAGGAGTCGAAATTGGTGGCTCTAATCTACTAATATCTCTTGCAAGTTTTTGGTTGTCTTTGCGTTGTACCGAAGCAACTGTTAAATTAAATAAACCTAATAAAAAGAACACCTAACAAGGCGTTCAAACGGACAAAAAACAGTTGGCTGTTTCACTCCGTTCACATTATAGCCAACAATTTTTTGCCGCTTAACGTGGCGTTATGTTTTTATCGAATGGATGCATATATGAATAAATTGAGGATTAATAAAAGAATTTTTATGATAGGTTTATTACCTGTTTTAGGTTTACTCATTACATTTATTTTAAATTTTATCGCTGGTCCGGGTTATACGACTTCAGTAAATCAAGGTGCACTTCGTGT
>NZ_JACGVP010000157.1:0-212 GCF_014077275.1 Colwellia sp. BRX8-7
TCCCATTCCGAACTCAGAAGTGAAACGCAGTAGCGCCGATGGTAGTGTGGGAGTTCCCATGTGAGAGTAGGACATTGCTAGGCTCCTAATTAGAAAAACCCGTAGCTGATGCTACGGGTTTTTTGCTTTCTGGCGTTTAAAAAAGACAAAACCCATAACTAGCATGCACTAATAACAAAAGTAGTGTGACTTATGTTTCGACATGCCCATGT
>NZ_JACGVP010000155.1:0-218 GCF_014077275.1 Colwellia sp. BRX8-7
TTAGCCGACTCTTCACCTTGCAGGGCTTTATCCAATATCCCTTTAACCGAGGCCTTGTAATCATCGGTGATAAACCCGGCCACCAGATCTTTTCCCATGACATCAATCTTAGCAAAGCCGGTGAGTTGCTCGGCGCGCTGGTTCCATTCGTTCACCAGACCCGCGGCATCAATCCCAAAAATAGGGGCATTGGCCGTATCGATTAACTGGGTTAAATC
>NZ_JACGVP010000139.1:0-242 GCF_014077275.1 Colwellia sp. BRX8-7
GCCCGTATCAGCATTCATAGCTATTTTAAAATTAACAATAACCATCCCGAAAATTGCAAACGCTCTAGCAAGATCAAAACCCGTAACTCGATGCTTCATCAAAACTCCATTGCAAGCTAACGCCCTATTAAGCGGCGATAAATTGTTGGCTAAAATTGCGAGGAACGAAGCTAGCCAACTGTTTAGCGTCCGTCTTGAATAGCTTGTTATATGGCATTTATTAACTACAATCAGATAGCTTT
>NZ_JACGVP010000161.1:0-203 GCF_014077275.1 Colwellia sp. BRX8-7
GCTTGAGCAGGTGTCATTTGACCATCAACACCTAATCGGTAATTAACCTGTTTTCCGTTTAAGCGATAAAACAGGTAATAAGTGATCAAACCTAATGGGGTTATACGGGCATGAAAGCCAGAAATATCAGTATCATTTAAGCGTTTATCCGAAGGTACTAGATTTTTGATATTGGTTACGGTTATCTTGCTTTTAATTGGCAT
>NZ_JACGVP010000153.1:0-219 GCF_014077275.1 Colwellia sp. BRX8-7
TTGGCTATAACGGTTTTTATCACCTCACCAATGCTTATCGCAGATTAACACGTCCTTCATCGCCTCTAACTGCCAAGGCATCCACCACATACGCTTAGTCACTTAACCATACAACCCTAAGTAGTCTTTCGACACGAAGTACACCGTGGAGACTAATCCACAGCAATTGTAAAGTCTGACATTTTCACGCACAAATAAATGTGTCTTGAATAAGATGTT